>JAZRQM010000001.1:0-17211 GCA_045649795.1 Candidatus Cryptobacteroides sp.
CAGCTATCTTCTTCGGTCTTTCAGGTACTGGTAAGACTACTCTCTCAACTGACCCTAAGCGTCTCCTCATCGGTGACGACGAGCACGGTTGGGATGACGAGGGTGTATTCAACTACGAGGGTGGTTGCTACGCTAAGGTTATCAACCTTGACCCAGTTTCTGAGCCAGATATCTACAAGGCTATCCGTCGCAACGCTCTCCTCGAGAACGTTACAGTTGACGAGAACGGCAAGATTGACTTCGCTGACAAGAGCGTAACTGAGAACACACGTGTATCTTACCCTATCGACCACATCGACAACATCGTTAAGCCGGTTTCTAAGGGTCCTCACGCTCAGCAGGTTATCTTCCTTTCAGCTGACGCATTCGGAGTACTTCCTCCAGTATCTATCCTTACTCCAGAGCAGACTCAGTACTACTTCCTTTCAGGATTTACTGCAAAGCTCGCAGGTACAGAGCGCGGTATCACTGAGCCAACTCCTACTTTCTCAGCTTGCTTCGGTGCAGCATTCCTTTCACTCCACCCAACTAAGTACGGTGAGGAGCTCGTTAAGAGAATGGAGAAGGTTGGTGCTAAGGCATACCTCGTGAACACAGGATGGAACGGTACAGGAAAGCGTATCTCTATCAAGGATACAAGAGGAATCATCGACGCTATCCTCGATGGCTCTATCGACAAGGCTCCTACCAAGACTATCCCTTACTTCAACTTCACAGTTCCTACAGAACTCCCTGGCGTTGACCCAGCTATCCTCGACCCACGCGACACTTACGAGTGCGCTTGCCAGTGGGAGGAGAAGGCTAAGGATCTCGCAGGCCGTTTCATCAAGAACTTCGCTAAGTTCACTGGTAACGACCTCGGTAAGGCTCTCGTAGCTGCTGGTCCAGCTCTCTAATCGAGACTGACACAAACATAATAAGGACGCTCCTCGGAGCGTCCTTATTTTTTTCTTTTTTAAATAAAAAAAGAATTACTCGCCAGCTACGATAGCACCCATAGGGCAAACGTCAGCGCATGTACCGCAGTCGATGCATACGTTTGGATCGATCTTGTAGATGTCACCCTCAGAAATAGCTCCTGTAGGGCACTCGCCCAGACATGTACCACATGCTGCGCAGTCTTCTGTAATCTTGTAAGCCATTTTTCTCTTATTTTAAATGTTAATGTAGTTTCTGACTTATGCCTTTACAGGCAAACATTATGCAAATTTAGACAATAATTTGAATATTCAAAGACTGACTTAGGCCTAATTGTACTATCTTTGTGGTAATAAGAAACGGAAACACATATGAAAATGAGAAATACATTGATAGCCGCAGCATTGCTTTTCATTTCAAGCGCTGTTGCGTTTGCTCAGGAAAAGATCAGCGACGATCTTCAGATCGACAAGTTCGTACATAATTTCGGAGACATAATGCTCAGCGACGGTCCTGTATCATGCGAGTTCACCATCACCAACACAGGAAAGAAGCCGGCTGTCATATATAATGTGACCACTACATGCGGCTGTACTGACGTTGAATGGACACGAGAGCCTCTCAAGCCAGGCGGAAAGGGCAAGATTTCAGTCACATATTCAAATGACGAAGGCCCTTATCCTTTTGACAAGAGTCTCACAGTATATCTGTCGGATCTAAAGAAGCCTGTGATTCTTAAGCTGAGAGGTGTATCCATGGACAAAAAGAAGCCCCTGACCGAGCTCTACCCTGTCGCATATGGTCCTTTTGCAGTCAAGGAAGACATCAGCAAATGCGGCAACCTCGAGCAAGGACTGAAGAAAAGCGAGTCGACTATGGTCGCCAACATCTCTTCATCCCCTATCAAGGTTGAGTTCCAGGACGTATCGGAGAACCTGTCCATTTCGGTATCTCCGAATCCGATTCCTGCAAACAGCACAGCGGAAATGTCATTTACGGTTACCGCTGACGAGGATCTTTGGGGAAAGAACACCTATTGGGCGACTCCTGTGATCAACGGCAAGACATACAAGAACAGCGAAGGAAAGAGCAAGATCGGAGTATGGGCTTTCACAAAAGACAATTTCAGTGATTTCCCAGAGTCAGAAAGGCCGAACGCCCCAAGACCTATGTTCGAGACAAGTACATATTCTTTCGGAAAGATCAAGAAAGGAGAGACCGTGCATGCTGAATTCACATTCAAGAACCAGGGCAAGCAGACATTCAGAATATATAAGGTAGATGTTGATGCATGCTGCTACTCGCACAGCACGATCCCTGCTGCAGCTCCTGGCGAGGAAGTGACCTTCAGAGTGCATCTTGACACAAAGGACATGAAGCCTGGTGAATCGCTCTCAATAGTCACACTTACAACAAACTCCCCTCTCCGCCCTATCGTGAACCTTTTCATCGCAGGATGGATCGAGTAATGCCATGCATCTATTCATAGACATACTAAGAAACAGCATCCTTATCACCGGACTTGTGGTGGTAATGATGATGATGATCGAATCCTTGAATATCGAGTCTAAGGGAATGGTATTCAAGGGGCTCAGAAAGACCAAGACAGGCCAAGTCATAATAGCATCCCTTCTTGGCTCGATTCCGGGCTGTATGGGAGGTTTTGCCACAGTATCCTTATATACCCACAGGATGTTCAGTTTCGGCGCCCTTGTGGCCATGATGATCGCTTCCTCGGGAGATGAGGCGTTTGTGATGCTTGCCATGATTCCGGACCAGGCGCTGATGGTGTTTGCGATATTGTTCGTCCTGGCTGTTGCTGTGGGAATCATCGTAGACAAAGTACATAAAGGTTCCGAAGTACAGACCGAGTGCGAAGGATACGAGATACACAATCACGACGATGAGCATGCAAAGGAAAAGTCCGTGGCGCATGCAGCACGCCATTTCGGATGGAAGCGCATAATAATGTTCATAGGACTTGCTATCTTCATCGCTGCCCTCGCCACCGGCAATCTCAGTCATGATCACCAGGCGCATGTCCATGCCGAAGCACACGTACACCATCATCACGAAGGCACTTTCCACATCGATCTGCTCAGCGAAGAATGGATGAATGTACTCTTTGCAGGGCTCAGCATATTTGTGCTTTTCGTCCTCATCTTCGCATCAGACCATTTCGTCGAGGAACATCTATGGCATCATATCGTCAAGAAGCATCTGCCGACCATATTCGCATGGACTTTCGGAGCGCTTCTGGCCTTAGGCATTGCGCTTCAATACATTGACATAGAGCATTGGATAAGCGGTAACACCGCCTTGATGATACTGCTGGCGACCCTTATCGGAATCATTCCGGAATCAGGTCCACACATGATATTCGTCACACTCTTTGCGACCGGAGTCGTACCGTTCCCTGTCTTGCTTGCCAGCAGCATTTCACAGGACGGCCATGCCGGCATCCCACTTCTGGCAGAAAGCAGAAAGAGCTTCGTCTGGGCGAAGCTCATCAACTGCATCGTTGCATTATCGGTCGGTTATCTGGCAATGTTCCTGTCCTGAGATCAGTCTGCATCATAGAAGGCAGGATCAACCTTTCTGAATGAGAATCTGTAAGTAAGGTTGATTCCGGCTCGTGTAATTCCGTAATGACGGTTGTGCTCGGTATCTATCACAGCCCACATTCCGCCTCCATATGCGGAAACATTCTGACTGTAGCCGGCGCATCCGACACCAAGAAGGAATTCAAGTCCCCAATGTCCCTTTCTTCCGAAACCGATAGAATATCCGTATGTAAAACCGGCGCTGTACGCAGGTATGACTTCGGATGCATTCTGGTAACGGAAGTCGTCAGTCCATTGAAGGTCATACCAAGCGCATCTCGTGTGGAAGCCGAAGAAATGTCCTTTTCTCATTGTATAACCCGGAGCCCAGATACGGATCTCTGGCGAAAGTCCATATAACATAGCTCCATGCTCCTCGGGGTTGAAGATGTTATAATTCGTATGAAATCCCTGGATATCGAGCGAAACCCTTCGGCCGATCTGCAGTTCCATTCCTACCGTAGGGACAACCATCGCATCACCGAGAATATTAGTCTTGAAGCCCATCATCCACGGTGAATCATATACGCGACGCTCTTTTTTCATTTTTATTGGGGATGCAGGAACAGGATCCGGCGTCTGAAGAAAGACCGTTTCTTCAGTCTCAGCCTGGGCAAGAATGTCATCATCCACTTCCTGTGCTTCTTCATCAAGGAATGGCTCCGGAAGAGTCAGATATGGCTTGGATGGATCCCATTGGCAAAAGAAAGCTATCCTGACGCATCTCATCTTAGGGAAAAAGTCCTCAAGCAGCATCTTCCAAACCCTACCCTCATCAAGCTTCATTAGTGCCTGCTTTCTTTCCGACCATGTCTTTGTGGTTATGATCGTAAGTATCGTATCCTTGAAAGGGATATCCGAGTCATAAATCATCTCATACAGACGATCCCAGTCCTCATCCAGACTTTTCGCCATTATCAGGTCTTCTGAAATCCCTGTAGCTGCACGCAGATATGTCACCGTTGCATCCGTACGCGCCTTGCTGAGATACACATCATCCTGCCACAATCCGTCGGGAGACGCACTTCCGCATACATATACACGCAGAAGCTGGATATCGTCGTTTTCCAGAATACGCTTCAGTTCTTCTGCCGCAGCCTGCATCTGGGGATTACCATCGACACGTGAGACCCCATGAGGAAGGACTACCGAACCTAGGACCTTATCTGAGTAAAGTTTCTTGCTTCCGAAATCAGACGACACGGCATAACGCACAAATGTCTGTGCTGACGCGCTGAAACTCAGCAGCATAGCACAGACATAAATGCATATCGTAAGTAATCTTAACGATTGTGATTTCATCGGTTAAAAGTCATCAATAAACGAACTCGAACTCGTCAATGAACATAAGGCTTCCTACGCCTCCTGTGAAATAATCTCCCAGGTAGCTGGCGCATGCTGAGATGACGATATATTTCGGAGTTCTTGTCAGATCCCTGTAGTCAAGTTCGAGGACAAATTCCTCATATCCATCGGTTGCCTTATCGCTTTCAAGCTTTGCATAAGCGATTATATGCTCATCCTTGTCGACATCGACGAATTGGCCGGCATTGGTATTCACATGGAACGGAGCATCCCAGTCTGTCAGGATGACCTGAATCTGGCACTTGTCCATTGTTCCGAGAATTTCGTCTGCATCAAGACCATCTGCAGCAAGCTTCTCCTTGTTTACCTTGTCTATAGGCTTTGGAGAATAGCTGTAATGGCCTCTGAGGGCCTTTGGACGCGAATTGAAAGGCACTCCCCAATCAAGTTCCGCTCCAACTCCCGCGATCTTTCCGAACTTTCCTGTATAGATGTTGCCTGCAGCAAAGGCGATCACCGCATATTTGCTCTCCATCCTTGCAGCCTTGCCGCTTACAGTATATGAACTCTCAGGAGTAGTCGAAGAGCCGATGAAGGTGGCAGCTCCCGCGTTGGCGGAATCCCATACCGGGAACTCTGCACCTTCCGCATATGGATACCATATCTTGCCCTTGATCCACCAGTCATTGAAATTCATATTGTAAAGCTGGGCCTCGGCCTCTGTACGGAATGAGAATTCAGGAGAAAGGACACCTTCATTGAACACGCGCACGAGATACTCGGTATCCGGCTCAAGTCCTGTCAGGACTGAAGAGATTCCGACCTGGGCCACAACGGACTCATTAGCCTCCCTCCATACCATCTCATCGACCTTTCTGTATTCTATGACCGGAGTTCCCTTTCCATCGTATGCAGCCTTGACCTCCGCCCTGCGTGTCCACGCATTCACAGATATGATCTGGAGACTTACCTCCTTTTTCTGCACACGGATTGTCCAGTCTATTTCCTGCCCGTCATATTCCACACGGAATGTCCTGAGCATGACGCATTCAAGAGTCATCGGGAACTCGCATGGAAGAGTCTCGAGAACCGACTGATGGTCCTCCTGACGGAATCCAGTTGTAGAAACCACTGCCGACCCCTCCGGCTCCAACTTCATATCAATGAAATTGACAGACTTCAACGGCTGATATTCAGACACATAGACAATGGCTGTCTTGGACTCGGGGTCGAAAGTTGCATCTCCGACCTGATTGTCCACAACGATATATCTGTCTATCGGCTGTACAGCCGAGATAGTCCATTCATATTCATGATAAACCTTAAGATTGACAGTCATCGGCTCTGTAAGATCCAGATATTCAGGAAGAGAGCCGACAATTTCCGCACCTTCGTTTAGCTTATATGAAAGGAGCTTCAGGTGCGACATGTCCGCCAGTTCGTCAAGTACGATCTCCACATGACGGGAATCAGCATCGATATTGACGCTCTTCTGGCCTTCCACTTCTATGGATGTGAACTGCGCGAGAACATCCGGGTATGACATGTCATTTTCGATCAGACATGATACCGCAAAAAAGCTGCAGAGAGCCAGAATGACGCTGTTGAATAAACCTCTTGCCATTATCTGTTCCTTGTTTTATTCTGTCCTGTAGGGATGTAGAATGAAAGGCCGAAATCAATGCTGAGAAGATTGATCTTGCAGTTGGCACCGCTGCTTGTCATCACGCTCTTGTCGACCTGGTTTGTAGTCTGCTCGACTTTCTGCCAATTGAAGCCAAGAAGGCCTACAGATACCTCGAATGCGATCTCGTCGGTAACGAATACAGCAAGACCGGGAACAATACCGAGGGAGAACTTATAGATATCCTGATATGTACCGTACTTGTCGTCTCCGTCTACATTGTATGACTCTGACTGTCCGTATCCGCCGGCTGCCCTGACCTCGGTGAACATTCCGAAACGCTTGCTGTTTGCAAGCGGCATGTAATACCTGCCAGTAATGGCTCCTGAATACATGTGTTTGAAATAGTTATAATCATCTACTCCGAAAGACATGCCGTCACTGAGCGACATCTGTCCCATCGCATGACCGATGCTTGACCTGTCGTAATCAAAGCGAAGACCCACCGAGAGGTTGTCTGCGATGAAATATGACACATGAGGAGCTATACCGAATGTCATGATATCTCCCTTTATGCCGTCAACGAGAGAGAAGAGTGTGGTATAACCCACATCTCCTGCTCCGTTTCCGAAATTGTAATCATTATATGAGAATGTAATTCCGCCTCCGACCGATCCCTTAGGGATAAAGCATGTCGCAGAGTTTCCGATGCCACGGTCGAACTCACTTGCAAAACCAGTAAACGATGCAAAGACAAGCATCATTGTAAAAGCAATTCTTTTCATCATATTATCTGTAATTTACCTTATTTCTTTCTGTTTCTGTCAATTCTGACGGGTCATACACGAACGAGAACTCATCAACATACATAGTAGAACCGACACCACCGGTGAAATAGTCGCCGAGGTAACTTGCACACGCAGAGATGACCACATATGTCGGCTTCTTACCGAGGGTCCTGTACTCGAGAGGGATCGTAAATTCAACATAATCATCATGTTGAGCATCTGATTCAAGCTTTCCGTATGCGATTATGTAATCTGCATCGAAATCCACGAATTCTCCCTTTGTCGTGTTGATCTTGAACGGCGCTGTCCAGTCAGTCAGGAATACCAGGATCTGGCCTCTGTCCATCTGGCCCTTATAGCTGCTCATTCCACTTCCCGTCTTATCGATCTTCTTCGGAGAATACTTATAATAGCCCTTAAGCGCAAGAGGACGCGACGTGAACGGCACTCCCCAATCAAGCTGGGCTCCGACTCCGCTGATCTTTCCGAACGAGCCGGTATAAAGGTTTCCGGCAGCAAAAGCAATGATGGCATTCTTACTCTCCATACGAGCCGCCTTTCCTTTTACAGCATCCGATCCTTCTGCAGGAGTTGTCGAAGAGCCGATGAATGTCGCGGCACCCTTGTTAGCGGAATCCCATGTATGTTCGCCATTCTGCGCATATGGATACCAGACCTTTCCATCCTTGTACCAATCGTCGAAGTTCATGTTGTAGACAGAACCTGCAGACTCGGTCTTGAATGTCTTTATTTCACCTTCAGACTCAGACGATACAGCTCTGAACTCATATGTAGTATCAGGGGCAAGTCCCCAAAGTTCGCCCTCGAATGTCTTCTGAGCATCATTGAACACGAGGGTCGACGGATCGGCAGATGTCCATGCAGATGTTCCCGAAGCCCTGTACTCAAAAGTAAGTCCCTCCGGTCTCGGGCCGTCCCAGTTTCCTGAAACAACGGCGAACTTGGCCCATGGAGCAGAAGCTACAGCCTCTGGAGCTGCATATCCTGCAAGCGTTGTGAACGACATGCTGCGAAGTTCCTTGTCCTTGTCTGTATATGGACGGAACTCATATGCGGTATTGAGTTCAAGGCCAGTGATTTCTGCAGAGAATGTCTTCGCAGAGTTGTCGAATGTGATTGCGGACTGCGCAACCTTTGTCCAAGAAGCCTCGCTTGCCTTCTTGTACTCGAGTCCAAGTCCGACAGGTCTTGCAGCATCGAACCACCTTGCTGTAATAACGGCAGATGTCGGTGCAGGAACCACTGAAACCACATCAGCCTGGACATCAGAGATGATGTTTACATACACATCAAGTCTTGTCATATGGCCCTTGATATCATAAACCATGACGGCAAGGTGTGAGGTTCCGACAGGATGATTCTTCACGTATGATGTGATATCAATGACAGTCGTTGTCGCTCCGTAGTCTACAGACTCAGCCTCTATACCCAGATTCTGAAGATCCGGCACTACAGAAGGTGAAGCCTGGACAAGTTCATACTCAAATACTGACGGTTTGAGAACCCTGAGGCTTGACATACCGCTCGCTGCGGTTACTGTCAGTTTCTTTACGCTGGCGTCGCCATATGGATATGGAGTGTCTCCTGAAACATCGAAGCCCTCGTTCGGAGCGATTGCCGGATATGTTGACACGCCGAAATTCAATGTAAGCGGATATTCCACTGCAGGGTTTATAGAGTCATCGATGACAATCTTGAATGCCGCTGCACCGGTCTGCTCATCAGCCTCATCCTTTACCTGGAACTTGAGCTTATAATGTTCCTGAGCCTCAACTCCTGTATAGGATCCGCTCTTCTCGAAATAAGCTCCATCTGTATTCTTTATATAAAGTCTCCAGTTCAGTACGCCTGTGACACGGAAATATCCGGTCCTGTCAAGGGTTCCTGTCAGATTGCTGAACACGAGAGCCTCCTCTCCGTTGTCCACTGTAAGCGTGTACTCCTCAAAGTATTTACCGTAATCTGAAGAAAATTCAGCAGTCACCATTACATTTGCAAGAGAGCAGATGATCTCCGCATGATTATTCTTGTCTGCCATCACCTTGACCGATGTCTGGCCGGCATAGAAAGGAGAGTCCCAAGCCGCACTCATGTTCGCGCCTGATACGGCATCCACATGGTACAGTCCTGCAACAAGGGTGATCGGATCTACTTCAAGAGTCCTGTGATCAGGTACATCAGCTACCTGATTGCCTTTATCATCAAGAATGGTCAGGCTGAACACCTGGTCAGGTGCGGGAGCGACAAGGGCCTTCGAATGTACCTCATCATCTTTCTGCAGACTGACACTCAGGTATCCGGTGGCCTTCTCCAGCATCTCGAACTCATTGCATGATCCGAGAGTGAAAACAGCCGCCATGGCCATCATGACGTATTTCAAAAGTCTGTTCATTTTAATCTTATATGAAGTAGATCAATTAGTTACCAAGGTATTCGAAATGAAGGGTCTTTGTAAGCACCTGACCAGCAGTATCCTTAACCTCCATCACGAAAGAATGCACAGATCCAAGCTCAGGGTCGAATGCGATGATGAGAGGAAGGAGTGACGAAAGTGGGAAATCCACTCTTGTCTTGTTGAGAAGCTGGTCGCCTGATGGAAGGAAAGACATAGCCTCCGCAGTCTCTGCCTTAAGAAGGTCGAGAACCACATAATCACCCTCTACTGTAGAACCAGGGATAGCCTGTACGGTCGCAAGGAATGGAGCTGTAGGAGATGCAATCTTCACCACGAATCCTGCAATGCAGTTCTCTGCGTTTACAGCAAGTGTAACCTCCTCTTCAGTATATGCTGACTTAAGCTCATATGTTCCATATGAAGGGTTTGCAGGCCACTCGAGGGAAAGTCCCTTGACCTGATCATCACCTCCGAGGCTTGGATCATCCGGACCGTCTACAGGAATCTCGGAGAAACCTGGCACATGGATATCCTCTTCCTTCTCATTCAGAGAATAGTCAATATCGATGCTGATGCCCTTTGTCGCACCGTCGCCACCGATCTGACCTGTTGTCTTAGCATGAAGATTGAGCACGAAATGATCCTTCGCTGCGATCGGAGAGATGCGTCCCTCATATACGGCCTCCTCGTCGCTGATAGCACGATAGCCGGTCACATAGATGTCAAGAGCCTCAGCCACAGCAAAATAACCAGCCTTGGCAGTATTCACATTCTCTTTATTGAGCAATGCATAATTAGCCCCAGCGAGATCCATATTTGTCCAGATAAGAGAGTTCTCGGCAGACTTTCCGTTAGAAACTGTGATAGTATATGTAGAAAGTTCCTTGAAGAAATCATCTGTAGGACTGATGGTTACCTTTACATTCTGGATGGTGCAAAGTACCTGTACTGATGTAATCTCATCTGTCTTCACGGCAAATTCATGTCTTCCCCCTACTGCAGGCTGATCGAATGCGGCTGTCTTCTGTCCTGGAGAAGCCACGACGATTTCATATGGTCCTGAAGGTACATCTTCAAAAACCTCCGGCATGTCACCGTACACACCTTTCCATTCGAAATATGGTCCTGTGATCTCTACGTTGAACGTATTGACGTCGAAATCTGCAGACGCCTTGGTTATATAGTCATCGGCCACATCTTCTACCGAAACCTTGAAAGAACCCATTTCATTGGTCTGAGGCATGCTCGTTTCGTTACATGCTGCAAGTGTCACGAGCGCCATGAATGCTATAAATATCTTTTTCATTTCTTAAATGGTAAATCTTATTTGAATATGAATTTGAATGATGTAGAGGCTGTCTTTCCTCTTGTATCAGTCACCTTGAGAGTAAAAGAGGCCGCCACCTGTCCTGAAATGCCTTTCGCATTCTTAGCCAGATACTTAGCGACATACTCAAAGTCAACTACTGCAAGCGTTGCATCAGGATTGACATGCCAAACAAGACCTGCCTCTTCGAGTCCGGAAGCATGTGTGCCCGGATTCAGAAGATCCACATTGCGAGGTACGAGCGATTCGGCGATAAACTCCGAATATGTGGTAAGCACCATGGAAGTCATGGAAGCCTCCGCATTGATACTGACCTCAAGATCGTCCGAATCAGGAACCGAGCCTGATAAAATGCTGAAATTGCCGTTGGCGTCGAATGATTTCCTCACGATAACCGGAGCATTGTATGGAAGAATGTGCTCTCCGGTCATGACGATGACCTCTTCCTTCACCTCAACGGAATCATCGATCAATACCGATACCTTCATGTCACCTTCTCTTTCATCCGCATCGATATGGAAGGTTACGAAGTCATTTGGAGAATATGTCCTTGCCTCCATCGGATAATACATATAGGTATCACCTATCTTGGCATAGACTTCAAGAACAAGGTCTCCGGCAGGAATATATCCGGCTCTGGTTTCATCAAGATTGAATCTCAGAGATGACTTCACACGCGGATTCACATTACGCAGAATCACATGGCAGTCACCATAGAAATAACTGTTCGAGAGATTCTCGCCAAAGACTACAGATGCCTTGACATTGGCGAGTCTGGCTGTTGCGGATACGGAATTGTCTTTTCTTGGTTCTACAAAAAAACCGCAGTCAGCCATGTAGAAAGGCTTGTCAAAACCGACTCCGAGAGAGTCTCCGTGCTTTGCAAGAAGGCGGTAATCCCCTGTATTGAGGTTGATCACTTCGTCTTTAGCATCAGAATACTTCTCGCAGAAAAGTCTGACATTCTTTGAGTTGAATATCTCAACCCAAAAATCGTCCACAGAAATCATTTCTTCAGACGATGAACGGACATCCTGGATTTCATTGCGATGATCTGCATCAAGTGTAATGGTCACACTTCCCACTTCATCAGCCTTGTTGCCCGGCTGATCGGTCATAGGATCATTACATGCGGTCATCAGCAATGCAATACATGCCGTGATCGTAGTTAAATGTCTCATTTTACGAGGTTCAAATTAATTTGTCTTTTTGACCCAAAATCAAGGCCAAGAATCTTAAGGGCGGCAAATATACGAATTATATTTACGAAATTTTGATTATCTTTGCATGATTATGTCCTTTTAATAAAACATGGCGAACGAAAATATACAGAATAACTACAGTGACGACAACATCAGGACCCTTGAAGGTGTCGAGCATATCCGCCTCAGGCCCGGAATGTACATCGGTACGCTCGGAAACGGTGAAGATGCCGCAGACGGTATCTATGTACTCCTGAAAGAGGTTGTCGACAACTCTATCGACGAATTCTCTGCCGGATTCGGTAAGCAGATCCAGATCAGCGTAAGCGACAAGGAAGTTTCAGTAAGAGACTTCGGACGAGGCATTCCTCTCAATTCAGTGGTGAAGGCTGTCAGCATCCTCAACACCGGAGGTAAGTATGATTCAAAGGGTTACAAGAAGTCAGTAGGTCTTAACGGAGTCGGTCTCAAGGCTGTAAATGCACTTTCTTCATATTTCTATGTGGAGGCATATCGCGACGGAATGTGCTCATATGCTGAATTTGCTGCGGGAAAGCTCGTGCAGGACGGAATGAAGGAGACAAAGGAAAAGAACGGAACATATGTGAAGTTCATTCCTGATGAGAACCTTTTCGTCGGCTACAACTACAACATCGAGTTCGTAGAGTCGATGATAAAGAACTACTCATACCTGAAGAAAGGACTTACCCTCAACCTCAACGGAACAGCATACAAGTCGGAGAACGGACTTCTCGACCTTATCAATGAAAAGATGTCCGAGGATCCTTTCTACGCACCGATCCATATCGCAGGAGAGGATATAGAGATCGTAATCACCCACGGCAGCAGCTACGGTGAGAACATCACTTCATTCGTCAACGGACAGAACACCCGCGACGGAGGTACTCACCTCGCAGCCGTAAGGGAAGCCGTGTCCAAGACTCTCAAGGAGTTCTTCAAGACATATTCAAAGAAGGACTTTGACCCACAGGACATCCGCCAGGGCATAATCGGAGCTATCAGCATTCAGATCCAGGAACCGATCTTCGCCAACCAGGCAAAGACAAAGCTAGGATCGACATACATGTGGAACACTGAGGTAGAGAATGAGGACGGCACACGCAGCTACGATATCGGACCTACCATCAGAAGCTTCGTCAACGACTTCGTCAAGACCAACCTTGACAATTATCTCCACATGCACAAGGAGATAATCCCAGCTCTCCAGGACAAGATCGTTTCTTCCGAGAAGGAACGCCAGGAGATATCTTCAATCCAGAAAAAGACAAAGGAGCGCAACAAGCGTTCAAGCGTATACAACAAGAAGCTCCGTGACTGCAAGTACCATTACAAGGACAAGCTCCCTGCAGCAAAGGAGGATATCCGAGAGCTCACAAGCATCTTCATAACAGAGGGTGACTCTGCAAGCGGAACCATCACCAAGGCACGAAACGCCGAGACTCAGGCTGTGTTCTCTCTTCGAGGAAAGCCAATCAACAGCTATAAGGAAAGCCGTAAGAAAATCGCAGAGAACGAGGAGCTCAATCTTCTCATCAATGCGCTCGGACTTGAGGAGGACATCGATGATCTCCGCTACAATAAGATCATCGTTGCTACCGATGCCGATGACGACGGTATGCACATCCGCATGCTCGTGCTCACATTCTTCATGAAATACTATCCTGACCTTATCAGAAGAGGCCATGTATTCATACTCCAGACGCCTCTCTTCAGAGTCAAGAACAAAAGCGCGGTCCGCTACTGCTACAATGCAGATGAAAAGGAAGCCGCTATCAAGGAGCTGAAGACCAAGGTGGAGATCACACGATTCAAAGGTCTCGGTGAGATTTCATGGGATGAGTTCAAGGGATTCATCGGAAAGGATATGAGACTTGACAAGGTAAGACTCAGCGACGAAGAACCTCTGGCTGACATCATGGAATTCTACATGGGTAAGAATACAACTGAAAGGCAGAACTTCATCGTAGATAACCTGCGCACAGCACAGGAATTGGAAGACGTTAACATTTAATATATTATGTGGAGAAAATTCTGCGGATGGCTACTCCGCACATTGGGTTGGACAGCAGTCGACCCTGTAGTCCCTGAAGACAAGTGCATAATCCTTGGCGTACCTCATACGTCTATATGGGATTTCGTGATTTCATACCTTTATTATACATCAGTCGGTGGAAAGCCATACTGCATGGTGAAGGGTGAATTGTTCTGGGGACCGCTCGGATGGCTGCTCCGCAAGATGGGAGGAATTCCGGTGGACAGAAAGAGAGGCAGCAATGTAGCTCTCAGCGTGATCAAGGAGATGAAGGCAAAGAAGATTGTCCACCTTGCTCTTGCGCCGGAGGGAACACGTCAGCCTGTGAAGAGATGGAAGACTGGATTCCACACGATCGCACGCGAAGTGGGATGTCCTGTGTACATGGGATATTTCGACTGGGGCACGAAGAGAGTGAGCCGCGGACAGAAGATCGAACTTACCGAAGATGCAAGAGCCGATATGGCACGCATACAGGCGATGTATGAAGAAATGCATCTTGTGGGCAAGCATCCTGAGATGTATATCACTCATTAGGATTTCATTTAAACCTAACATATATGATCCAATTATACAAGCGTATGCAGAGGATGAGGGAGAAATACGTAGACACCCTCGCCAAACTGTACGAATACGCCACTACCGTGTATGCCAAAAAGCAGTACACTCAATGGTATGACACCAAGGAAGGAGGCTATACATACGGTTCATTCAAGAACAAATGTGACAGTCTCTCCAAGAAACTTACGCAGTACGGAATCGGAGCAGGAGATAAGGTGGCTATCCTTTCTCAGAGCATGCCAAACTGGTCTGTAGCATTCTTCAGCATTGTTCCTTTCGGTCGAATCGCCATTCCTATTCTCCCTGACAGTTCAGAAAATGAGGTTACAAATATCCTGGAGCACTCCGAAAGCAAAGTAATCTTCGTATCACAGAAGCTTGCGGGAAAACTCAACCAGGAATGCCGTGACAAGATGACCCTCGTCATAGATATCGACACATTTGAAGTGCTTAAGTCAGACGACGACAAATTCACATGTGACGGCAAGACATCAAACCCGACACCGGACGACATCGCTACGATAATCTACACATCCGGCACGACCGGTAGCGCGAAAGGTGTTGTACTGAGTCACAGAAACCTTTCTTCAAATGTCATAACCTGCTACCATTCATGCAAGAGAACTGAAAAGGACAGATGGCTTTCAGTACTGCCTATGGCCCATACGCTTGAGATGACACTCAGCATGCTCTACCCGATGTATTGCGGAGCGACGGTATATTATCTGCCGAAACCTCCGGTAGCATCACTGCTGATGAAAGCCCTCAAGATAGTGAAGCCAACTACAATGCTTACTGTTCCGCTTATCATCGAGAAGGTATACAAGGGCAGCGTTCTCCCGACAATCCAGAAGAGCCGCACCCTTACATGGATGAACGAGAACATGAACAGCATCATGTGCAAGATCATCGGAATGAAGCTGAAGAAGACATTCGGAGGTCACATATCATTCTATGGCATCGGTGGTGCAAAGCTTGATCCGGAGGTGGAGAAATTCCTCCTGAAGGCTGGATTCCCATACGCAATCGGTTACGGATTGACAGAGACTTCACCTCTTCTCGGCTATGCTATGCACGGTTGGAGGACAGTCGGTTCATTCGGATATCCTGTATACAATGTAAAGCTCAAGCTTCATAATGTAAATCCCGAAACAGGAGAAGGCGAAGTCGTAGCTAAAGGTCCGAACGTAATGCTCGGCTACTACAAGGATCCGGCACGTACAAAGAGCGTCTTCACTGAGGACGGATGGTTCCGCACAAGCGATATCGCCGTAATGGACGAGAAAGGACGATTCTTCATCAAAGGAAGAAACAGCAATATGATTCTCGGTCCTTCAGGAGAAAACATTTACCCTGAGGAAATCGAAAACGTGATCAATAACGTGGAGGGTGTGAGCGAATCCATCGTCGTAGAACGTGACGGAAAGCTCGTTGCGCTTGTACAGCCGGCTGAAAATTTCATTCAGTGGGACAAGGAAAGCGAGGATAAGCTTTACGAAAAGCTCGACGCATGGAAGGCTAAGCTTCTGAAAGCCACAAACAAGAATGTGAGCAAGGCATCACAGGTAAGCTCTGTGGAGGTGATGAAGGAGCCGTTTGAAAAGACAGCCACTCAGAAGATACGCCGCTTCAAGTACAAGGAATCTGCTCCTACAGTTGAAGAGGAAAAGAAAGAAAAGAAATAACAGAAAAAGGGGTTGGTCAATGACCAACCCCTTTTTTTAGTGTATCTGTTAACTGAAATTACTCAGCTACGATCTCATACTTGAAAGTACCCTTCACGTCGCGGTAGCACTTTACAGTTGCCTCGTATGTACCGAGCTCCTTAGCTGCCTCAACTGTGATGTCCTTCTTGTCAACCTCGATTCCAGCTGCTGCGAGAGCCTCTGAGAGCTGTGCAGTAGTGATTGAACCATAGATCTTACCTGACTCGCTTACCTTTGCAGATACCTTAACAGTTGTCTCAGCAAGCTTAGCTGCGAGAGCCTCTGCATCAGCTACGAACTTAGCGATCTTGTGAGCGCGCTGACGAAGATTCTCAGCGTGTACCTTCTTTGCAGAAGGAGTTGCCATGATTGCGAAGCCCTGTGGGATAAGGTAGTTGACAGCGTATCCTGTCTTTACATTGACGATATCGTCTGCGTGGCCAAGGTTTGCCACATCCTTCTTAAGAATAATCTCCATATTGCTGTCCTCCTTATTATTTCAAAAGGTCTGTTACGTATGGGAGAAGTGCAAGGTGTCTTGCTCTCTTCACTGCCTGAGCTACCTTTCTCTGGAACTTGAGTGAAGTACCAGTGAGACGACGAGGAAGGATCTTACCCTGCTCGTTGAGGAATCTCTTAAGGAACTCTGCATCCTTGTAATCAACATACTTGATACCTGCCTTCTTGAAACGGCAGTACTTCTTCTTT
>JAZRQM010000002.1:0-22602 GCA_045649795.1 Candidatus Cryptobacteroides sp.
CTGTATGATCCGTCAGGATTCTTATAGATGACATGATGAGAGAACTGGAAGGCTACCTGCTCATAAGGACGCATGCCCTTATAGAATGGAAGTGCAACAGCTGTAGTCTCAAAGTCTATCATGTGTAGAGGATATTTCCACAGCGACATTTCCTGTTTGAGTCCTGCCTTATCAAGATACACTCCGTCATGAATATGTTCCTCAAACTTCTTAAGCCTACGCTTATTTCCCGTAGCCATTGCAATCTGAAGCCACTTTCTATCAGAATGACTCATTCCAGATTCCGGTTCCTTTGCTGGCTTGATATCACCTTCGCGAATATCATCGAGAAAGTACTTGCCTTCATCAATAAGTAGAGCCCTATTGACGAACATGCCCCAAAGTTCCTCTACCTGAGGTCTATCAAAGTCCTCCTCAGAGAAACCAGCTTTATCCATCCAACATTCCTTGTGACCATCTTTCAGATGATCAGGGTCTTTGGAAGTCTTACGGAACGGACATTTGAAGCATGTAGCAGTAACCTGGCTTGGCAACCTTTTCTGATTACAGTAAGCATCGGCCATCTCGTTTACAAACTCTTCAAACTTTGCAAACAGCAATAACGGCTGCTCTCCACTCTTACCAGCGATAATAAGATTGCAAAGGTCATCCACATCATATGCAGTAAGAACGTGTTCAGAATCACGCAGAATGTCCGCATCCTCAGCTCTGATAATACGCTTGCGCCCTCTTACGGAAGTAATCTTGAAACGTTGATTGATACCATCGATATCGGCTTTCTTGGTCTTATCTGCCAACATGAGATGAGCCTTGACAACGAACTTTCTATCAGGATATTGTTCCTCTAAAGCTTTTGTGACAACATACTTCTGGAATGCAACATCGTACACGTATTCAATCATACCACGATTCACCTCATCGTCTGTACCGGGAGCCGTAAAACTATCCTTAGTTTCATCCCATGACTTAGCCTTGACCTCAATAATATTGATATGGTCACCGCATTTCTCAAGGATATCAGTCCTGACAAACAGATTGCCATAACGGAATGCAGCTTCTGCTATATTGATTGTATCAGCATCAAAGAGCTCTCTAGTGCGAGCTACAGATGCATCATAATCAAGTTCCTCAATATCCATCTTAGGCGGAATGCCATAATAGACCTTAGCTAGTTCACCAACTTGGAAACCACCTTCTGCAAGACTCTGCAGAAAGTCATCTTCGAGTTCTTGGTTGGCATACTCGTCACGCTTGTATGAATAATATAGCTGAGTCTGACAGTTCAGAGCAGTCTTGAAGGCCGATTTTGTGAAAAGTTTTTGTTTCATAGCACAGTTCCCAATGGTGGATTTGGTAAATATACGAAATAAAGTTTTTCAACATTTCCATAAAATGGAATTTTCAACTATTCTCACTTTCTTGAAGCTCTGTCTATCAGGTCTTTTTCATCATCCAAAACAAACCTTGAACGTATATTATAAGGATTATTGATGCTAAACCATGCATATTTGCCATCCTTTGAAAAATTAAACACATTCGACACATCCCGCATCTTGAACGGGATATATGAACGACGCCCATTCTTTAGAGCCTGCTTAGCACGTTTCCTGAATATTCGGTGAGCAATTTTCTTGTCAATCTTCTCTGAATCGTGCGTTGACCCTATAGCATTTTTCTTTCTAGACCTACTCATTTCCCATTAATTATGATATTATCGTCAATTGTTTTTAATGACCTGCTCCCGAAATCAAAGATGTATTTCTGACAATCCGGATTATAGTATAAATGAGGATCATAAGATATTATGCAAAGACGTTCTGCATTTACTCCAGACAAATCCACCGGCATACCAAGCTTATCAGAATACAATGCCGCCAAGCTCAGGAAGACTTTCTTATATAGCGCACGTAGTCTTGTCGGATTAGAGAGAAACGGCATATTGCCAGTTTCATAATCTACTGTGTACCTTACCAGAAGATGAATTCCCTTACCGGAAACAGACTTACCCACAAACATTGTATATGGATTATCTTTCAAGGTCTGAATTGTTAGGTTAGTCTGTTCTTCACTGATATGATCAATATCAATAAAGCATATTCCCGTAAGATCCACGACATCATTCTTAGATTTACCGCCTTCCAGGATAGCGCCAGGTGCAAAAGCTGGGAGTTGAGTAAACTTTATGATATCTCCTTTTCCGGTCTTGCCTTTAGCATAGCATTCGCGCGCCTCCTTTGTATAGGTAACAATATCTGGAGCACTTCGAGATATATTCACAATCTTTTGCAAAGACATCGTTCCCGGACGCTTTGTATATAAATGTCGAAAGTAATTCAGTTCCATAGTACAATACTGGTATTCTATGGCACAAATATGAAAAGACACTGTCCCAAATCGTGAGACAGTGTCATAAAAATGTATGGTTTTCAGATTATTTGTACATTTCAGCGGCTTCCAGATGAATCTGCCTAATTTCCTCAGCCAGCCATTTAGGTTCAAGAATCTTGATCCAAGCCCCACGACTCAAAAGAGGACTGATGAAATCATTGGTAATCTTCATCTTTAACTCATAGTCTGTGTATTCATCTGTAACATTAATTGCGACCTGACTTTTGTGGAACGGAAGGTCTTTCTGATAGTTTGCCTCCTGTCCGTAGGCTCTGAATCGAATGGTTTCCACTTCGTAGAAATCATCATTCAGGATACCATAGCACTCAGAATAATGCTTTGCCGGAATGAATTCAGTATCATATTCAAATTTCTCATCAAGCACTTCAAGTTGAATAATACGGTCAAACGCCAAGGTGATGAAATGTTCCTTTGCAGGGAAATTTACAAGAGCATACCAACGTTTATTGAAAAGCTTAACGCAGTATGGTTCCAAGAGCATCACAGAAGGATTCTCAGCACCATAACGACGATATGTTATACGTACCAGCACATTTCGCTTCATAGCATCAATGAACTGATGCAGGTTCTCTCCATCAGAAGGAATAGATTCCAACAAAATCCTATCGTGAACACTCTTGCTCTCAGCAAGGATATTGTTCACAGACAATGTCGAGAGCATCCAATTTTGGATAGAGTCTTCTTCTAAGACTTCTTGATTTCCAATATAATACTTGAATCCATCTCGCTTATCACATTCGATGAAGATTCCGAACATATCCTCAATAGCAGTCTTGTGCCTATTAAAAGTACTTCGAGCCATAGGGACACCTTCACTCATATCAGTGTCAACCCACTTACGGTTGAGGTCCTCAAGAGAGATCTTACCATTTCTATAAATGGTATTGACCAGCCAAATGTACTGCTGGAAAAGAATGTAAGATTTCATAGGAATGATTCCTGTTATATTATAGCACAATTGAAGTATCGCAAATTTAGAAAATTTAATGGGATTGTTCCAAAATTTGACACAACTTATTTATCTGAGTGATAAGGATATTACTTAGTAGGGCAACAGTCAAGTGCGGAGCGAGCCTTTAGGTCGAGCTCGCGCAGCACTTGATCTGTAGGCGGCGGAGGGCGTATATTCCGCCGCCGGTGCCTGCAAATGGATTCTTACAAAGCCCAACTTCAATCTTACAATTTAAGAGATAACTCATTGATAATCAAACATGGCATTTGTCAAGAATCTTACAAAAAGGAAATCCGCCTTACATAATGGCCATGAAGGATCATTTGTAAGACAGATTACATAACTTTGTAACTCCGATACGCAGAAATGCGGATTCTCTAAATCTCGACACTAGGCACTCTGCAAGGGTGCCTTTTTACATTACATGCTCTCAAGGTATTCGATTATCCCTTCAACATGAGTATCCACCACTGCCTGCTTACCAGCTCGACTCTGCAGATACTCCAGGTCTGAATGATTATCCATGAAGAAGTTCTCAGTCAATACTGCCGAGCAGAGTGATTTTCTCAGGATGTAGAAGCCTTCCTCCCAATCCATATCACCGTCTGACATGTCGGTTCTGATACGACGGCCAGGAAAGTTCTTGATAGCTGCCTGGCAAAGACATTCAGCCAGATTATCAGATGCAGTCTGCCCCTTGCAGGTATAGACACTCCATCCGGTCGCATTGAGCCATTTTGAGCCGTTTCCGGCGGCGTTCACATGAATGCTGACCAAGATAACATTCTGCTTACCCAAGAGGAAACAAGCGGCATTTACACGCCTTACACGTTCAGCCAAAGATATGTCGTCATCTTCAGGGACCAGCAGCTCTGCATCGAGACCTCTATCCTTGAGATCTGACACGACACGTCTTGCGATTTCACGATTGTAGAAAGGTTCACGGAACTGGCCGTCAGGACTGCGCTTGCCAGCTGTCATCAGACCGTGACCATTGTCGATAAAGATTTTCATAGTTCATCAAGTTTAAGGTGGAACAAAATGAAAATCGGACAAAAGCGAAAAAAAATTTAGGAATCAGGACTTTTGCCCGATTCCCGAAGGCAAATTTACCACATTTTTGGGTTATCTTTGCCAAGAGATGCTGAAAAGCTGATCTAAAATTTTCCACTTGGCCTGCGGGAAACATTCCGTAGGCCTTTTTTATACCTCCAAAAATGCGGGAAAGATGTGGGAAACTTTTTATACGAAAAATGCCTCTCAGCTATCTGAGAGGCATTTTTGAGAGGTGCCTAGCGGAATCGAACCGCTGTAGCAGGTTTTGCAGACCTGTGCCTAACCGCTCGGCCAAAGCACCATTTCCGTATTGGGATTGCAAATATAGGCTTTTTTATCCGATCTGCAAAATAATTTTGACAATTTTATTCATGCAGACGGAAATAGCTGTACAATGCCCAATAGTGAGGTCGCGAACTGTATCCATATTGCTCTGAAGACGATGGATCGAATACGGCCGGAGCGGTCCAATGGCCCATCCATTCCTGCTGATACTTCTCAGCAATACGGTTGAACGAGAGTCTGCGGGCGATGCCGCTGGCCTCGATCCTGTCGAAAGACATGACACCGAGAAGAAAACGATACTCAACTGAGAAATCCCTGGTCTCCCCTGCTCTGTCGCTGTACAGATCTATAATCTCCCTTCTTTCCGAAACCGGAAGGACAGGCACTCCAATAAGGTATGAAAGTTCCTCATCACTCTTTGATTCGATATCTCCAAGTGCGCCTGCATTTACCGTCAGCATAAACTCTTCCATCGACTGCACAAATCCTGAAGGAGCATGGCCTGATGCCTTGATATGCGAGATGAAATCAGGCATTACGGACAGTGCCATGGCCTTGAATACAGGACTGTCTGCATCAGCCTCATCCCTGAGATAAAGGAAGCACTCCTCAAGCCCGCTCATCACCGAAATGAACTCCGACTTGCCGGCTTTGCCGGTTTCCATGAATTCCTTGAGGAAATCACTGTTTCCTGAGACTCTGATGCACTCGGACACAAGACGGAAAAGACTGAACTGGAGAAGTCCGTTATTGTCTCCAGAATACACGACATGACCATAACCGAGATCACCGTCTGCGATCCTGCCAAGGCGGTCACCATGCTTGATGGCATATCGGATGGTAGAAACAGCAAGTTCAGGATCGGTATAGCAGAGCGGCAATGCTGCCTGGATATGATCTATCATCGACGTCTTCTTTCCCAAGGCATATGTATCGGAAGAACCGGCTGGAATAAAGGTCTCATCATAATATGAATCATAAACTGCTGAAGCCTCAAGAACATGTGCATTCCAATATGCCTCCCTGCGCATGTTAAGGTCTCTCTCCTGAGAAAGATCCGGCATCTTGCTCTTCCACATCGATGCATAGGCACCATACTGTCCATCCTCTGCCTTCTTCAGCATATCCTCGCCTACAGCCTTCACATCTTCAGCGGCAATGCCTACAACCACCTTGAAATGACGAGTCTGACCGGGACGAAGCTTCACATCATTCAGCTTGGCATGGATGCCGTCCTTCAATACGCTGAGGAAAGCATCAGCAGAATACACAAACATCGACATCGGCTCGTTTTCATACATTACAGGACTTCCGGCAGCGAGCGGACGCATGTATTTCTGGGGCAGCGGATCATAGATTGCGCTGACACATCTGAAAGAGACATCGGTATGATAAGAGTACTTATAACGACGGTCAAACGAATGTTGATTCTGTTCGTTCATCGGATCAAAGCACGGCTTAACAATTTCATCATAAGCTACTTTACAAGGCACATTTGAAGTGTTTCTAAATGTTACTGTAAGCAAGAATGCAGGATTGCCTCCGTTGACTTTGTCAGACGGCATCACGGAAATCATCCTTGAGCATTTGATGCCTCCATCAAGAACATAGTCGTATCTTGTAAATCCAACTCCGGATGTGACCTGATAGTCCGAAGAAGCAGTGGCGGCATTATATCCGGTAAGCTCATGCTTCCTGTCTTCGATGGTGATCACAGAACTGCCACAGCCGTAATCCGGACGGGAAGGATCGGCGTTGAAACGAGCCCACACCCTTTCGCCGGACATGAGCTGATATGCTCCGCTGACATGTGTGAAGAGATTGACACGGTAATTTCCAAGAAGGAAATACGGATCTTCCGCACCGGCCTCCACCTTTCCTTCATATTGCACATACGGCAAGCCTGCCGGAGTATCTCCCCATTTGCTCACCGATGCTGCTGATGCAGAGAAAGACAGCAGCCCTATCACAAGGACTGCCGCAATCTTATTGAATATATTAAAGATTTTCATAAGTCTTATTCAACATATAGAAGGAGGCCCTTCAGATACTCCCCTTCCGGATGGTAAATATTCACAGAATGGTCGCAAGGCTGATTGAGGCGATCAAGAATCCTGACTCTCCTACCGGCCTGGGCAGCTGCCGAGAACACCGCAAGAGCAAACGCTTCCTTATCCACCACCTGAGAGCAGCTGTATGTAAATACAAATCCTCCTGGGGCAACCTTTGAAATTGCCGAAGCATTGAGACGCTGATATGCACGAAGGGCATTCTTGAGAGCACCTCTATGCTTTGCGAACGCAGGCGGATCAACGATCATAAGGTCATATTTTCCTTCAGGAACATCGCGGAGATAATCGATGGCGTCACAACAGAGGCTTGTATGCTTTGACTCGTCAAATCCGTTCAAAGCAACATTCCTGTCCACCATCATCATAGCCTTCTTAGAGCTGTCAACTGAGTCTACATGCTTGGCTCCTGCAGCTAAAGCATAGATTGAAAAGCCACCGGTATAACAAAAGAGATTCAGCACATTACGATCCTTGGCAACACTTCCTACCAAAGCTCTGTTCTCTCTCTGGTCAAGGAAGAATCCCGTCTTCTGGCCCTCTGTCCAGTTGACAATGAACTTATGGCCGTTTTCAAGGACGGTCTGCTCATCATCTGAAAAATCAGGACGTCGATACATATACCCGTCTACAAGGTCAAGCCCCGCCTTATATGGAGCCGTACCCGAACTCTTGTCATATACAGCCTTCAGCGTATCACCATATACCTTCTGAAGCGCATCAGAGATCTGCTTCTTTGCGCGGAACATTCCTACCGAATGAGCCTGCATCACGCAGACACCTCCATAATAGTCGATGATAAGGCCAGGAAGGTTATCACCCTCTCCATGCACAAGTCTGTAGCAATCTGTATCCTTGCTTCCATGAAGTCCACATGCCACCCTCACCTGGAGAGCACGCGAAAGCATGTCAACCCAAAAATCAGGATGAAGGGCGCTTTCATCAAAACTGAGCACACGGACAGCGATCGAACCGATCTGGTAGTGTCCATATGCCAGAAAAGAGCCGTCAGACGCATGAACGGCAACAATATCACCCTCAAATGGATTTCCCTGCACCTCGGCAATGGCTCCGGAGAAAACCCACGGATGGAATCTGCGAAGAGACTCATCCCTTCCCTTTCTCAATATTACTTTTATCATATGGTTTCTTCTTTCAAAGGATTCTTTTCTGATCTCATCAGCTTGAGATACATTTCACGGCATACCCACGCATCTGTCGCCGCATACTTGCACTGTGCCTCGGACAAGGTCTCGGCCTCCCAGTTGGACAGCTGCTGTGTCTTTGAGATACGGAAGCCAAGGATTATGGCTGTCATCTTCTTGACACTCTTGTCACGGATACCGTATTCAGCTACGATCTTCTGCAAGTCGACAAATCCATCTGCCTGAAAATCATGAAGTTTCTGCAGACCTCTGATATCATCATGGATGGCTGCTCCTACCTTGACGATCCTCTTGTCTGCAAGAATGTTACATAATCTTCTATGCATACCCATATTCTTGACTCTGAACAGATATGCCTTTTCCGGACCTGAAAGCTGAAGCAAAGAAACACCATACCTCGGCTGATTCGGGCCAAAGCACGGACGGGTCTCAGTATCGAAACCGATCACCTTCTGTGAACGCAGATATGCTATAGCCCTGTTGAATTCAGCACCGACGCTATCGATGACATGGATCTTGCCAGGGAAAGACGCATATTCAAGCTTACCTAGGTCTTCCGGACTTATACTTTCAATAAACATAATACAATATAATCATTTAAGCTGCAATCATTTAAAAGAACAGCAGCTCTCTATATTTAGGCAATGGCCACATCTCGTCATCAATGAGCATTTCAAGGTTGTCCGCGCTCATTCTCACCTTCTCCATCATATCTTTCACCTCATGTGAATAGACCTTCGCCCTCTCTGCAATAGCCTCGATCCTGTTAGCCTTCTTACGAGCCTCAACAAGTCCCTCAACATCCGCAGATACATTGTTTATATATGTAGATATCTTCTTCAAGGTCTCGATTTCCGAAGAACAATAGTTCAGATAATCGTTTCCGAAGATATCCTTGATTCCTTTCACATTCTCAATCAGAATGTTCTGATACTTGACAGCAGCAGGAATGACATGGTTCAGACACATGTCACCGATGATTCGAGCCTCAATCTGAAGCTTCTTTACATATGTTTCGTTAAGGATCTCAAATCTTGCCTGCACCTCGTTTGGAGCAAGGACTCCGAGTCTGTCGAAAAGATCTACAGTCTGCTGCTCATTGAATACTTCATAGGCCTCAGGCACATTCCTTACGGCTCTCAAACCACGAGCTGCTGATTCGATCTCCCACTCCTTGCTGTATCCGTTACCCTCGAACATGATGTCGCGGGACTCTGTAATGAATCTGCGGACCACAGCCATTACCGCTGACGAGCGCACTTCACCTGCAGCTTCAAGAGCATCTACATATGAGCGGAACTCGTTAAGGCTCTCAGCCACGATAGAATTGACTACGCATACGGCTGTAGCCACATTCTGGGATGCACCTACAGCACGGAACTCGAATCTGTTTCCTGTAAAAGCAAAAGGAGATGTTCTGTTCCTGTCGGTATTGTCAGGGAAGATCTCAGGGATCGAATTGACGATCTTGATGGATTCCTGACTGGCAGCAACTGACTCCTTGACGTCCTTCATGTTCATGATAGCCTGGAACACTCCGTAAAGAGTTGATCCTGAGAACACTGACATAACTGCAGGAGGAGCCTCATTTCCTCCAAGTCGGTATGAATTGCTCAAAGAAGCTACCGACGCCATCAGCAGATAATGATGCTTGTGGACAGCTCTGAGAACCGACGCATAGAACGAAAGGAACTGGAGGTTCTTGGTAGGAGTCTTTCCTGGCGAGAGGAGATTGACTCCGGTATCTGTAGTGATAGACCAGTTGCAATGCTTTCCGGAACCGTTCACGCCATCGAAAGGCTTTTCATGGAAAATAACCTTAAGGTGGTGTTTTTCAGCCACTTTCTGCATTATGATCATGAGCATCATGTTCTGGTCAATAGCCTTTGTTGCTTCGCAGAACACAGGAGCACATTCAAACTGATTCGGAGCTACTTCATTATGTCTTGTCTGAAGAAGGATGCCGAGTTTGTATGCCTCGGTCTCAAAATCCTTCATGAACGAGCTCACACGCGACGGGATAGCACCGAAATAATGGTCCTCGAGCTGCTGATCCTTTGCCGATGTATGTCCTATCACTGTTCTGCCTGTAAGCATCAGATCCGGACGGGCATTGTAGAGAGACTCATCAACGAGGAAATACTCCTGCTCTACGCCGAGATTCACTCTGACCGACTTAACGTTCTCGTCAAAGAGATTGGCAACTGAAACTGCTGCCTCGCTGAGAGCATGCATTGACTTGAGGTTAGGGGCCTTTGTATCGAGAGCCTCACCGGTATACGAAACGAAAACAGATGGTATACAAAGAGTTCCATCCATTATGAACACCGGCGAAGAAGGGTCCCAAGCCGAATAACCTCGAGCCTCGAAGGTATTACGGAGTCCTCCATTAGGGAAGCTGGAAGCATCCGGTTCCTGCTGGACAAGAGCGCTGCCGTTGAACTTCTCGAACGCCTTTCCGTCCTTGAAAGATATGAAAGCTTCATGTTTTTCAGCCGTAGAGTCGGTAAGTGGCTGGAACAGATGGGTATAATGGGTAGCTCCCATCTCAATAGCCCAGGACTTCATGCCTGAAGCGATCTCGTTAGAGACGCTTCTGTCAAGCTTGGCACCAAATTTCACGGATGCTAAAACGGCCTCATATGCCTCCTGAGACATATATCCCCTCATCTTGTCAAGATCAAGGACATTCTGTCCGAAATACTTTGATACAGGACCTTCTTCTGCATAAAAACGGTCAGTCTTATGCATCGATGCCTCATTTAAAGCTCTTTGTCTGAATGTTGCCATATATTATTTTGTCAAGTCGGCGCAAAGATAATAAAATCCGTTGAGAGTTTCCTGCAAAAATGCTTATCTTTGCATGCCCAGAAACGCAAAACGGGCACATTGACTACAGGAAAACAAATTTATAGGATAATATGGCCAGAATTTCAGAAAAGGCGCAGCTGATGCCTGCTTCAGCAATCAGAAAGCTTGTTCCATTTGCAGACGCTGCAAAGAAACAGGGTGTCAAGGTATATCACCTCAATCTCGGACAGCCTGACATCAAGTCTCCAAAGTGTGCTCTCGACGCAGTAAAGAACTACTCGCTTGAGAATGTATCTTATTCACATTCAGCAGGTTTGATGGAACTTCGCAAGGGTCTTGTGGAGAAGTATTACAAGAAGATCGGCATCGACCTGACTGTAGATGAACTGATCGTCACAGTAGCCGGCAGCGAGAGCGTGAACCTTGCTCTCGAGATCGCCTGCAACCCTGGCGACGAGGTTATCGTTCTTGAGCCTTTCTACACAAACTACAATACATTCGCATTCATGAACGGCCTTACTCTCAAGGCTATTCCTACAGATATCAGAAACGGCTTCCAGATTCCGCCTATCGAGGAGTTCGAGAAGGCTATCACTGACAAGACAAAGGCTATCCTTGTCTGCAACCCTGGCAACCCTACAGGTACCCAGTATTCAAAGGAAAGCATGCTTGCCCTCGGTGAGATCGCACGCAAGCACGACCTTTTCCTCCTTTCAGATGAGGTTTACCGCGAATTCTGCTACACTGACGAGCCACACTTTTCTGCAATGCAGATTCCTGGCCTTGAGCAGAACGTCATCCTCATTGACTCCGTTTCAAAGAGATATAACCTCTGCGGTGCACGTATCGGATGCATCATTTCGCACAACAAGGATGTGATGGCCGCAGCGATGAAGTTCGCTCAGGCTCGCCTCTGTCCTCCTGTGCTCGGCCAGATGGCTTCGATCGGAGCGCTCGATACTCCAGATGAATATTTCGATGCAGTGAAGGAAGAGTACATTAAGAGAAGAGACTTCATGATCGAGGGTCTCAACAAGATCGAAGGCGTGTTCACTCCGCTTCCGATGGGTGCATTCTACACAATCGCCGAGCTTCCTGTAGACGATACAGAGAGCTTCGCGAAATGGATGCTTGAGAACTTCAGAATCGACAACGAGACTACAATGGTGACCCCTGCAGCGTCCTTCTACAAGACTCCAGGCAAGGGTACAAACCACGCACGTATCGCATATGTCCTTGAGGTCGACGAGATGAAGAAGGCCCTTCACATTCTTGAGGAAGGACTCAAGGCTTACCCTGGCAGAACGCTCTAAAAAGCGTCCAAATACCCTTTAAAAGCAATAAAACATAAATGTTACGACTATTAACATTTATGTTTTATTTGTTTATATGAAGCATATTGTAGAGTTTCGGCAGAACCAGGTCATAAATATACTCTTCTTCAGTAAAATGAGTGCCATCATACAGGGTATAAGTCTGTCCGAAGTGTTTTTTCCATGTTCTGAGGCTCACGACTCCCGTTCTTCTATAATGGTCACGGCGTCCGATGAAGGCATGAAAGACATCATCGCTTCCGGCACTAGAAACATTGTCAATGGCCTGTGCTACATGGGACTTGTATTTGGAAAGTATGTCTCGGGTAAAATGGAGCTTCTGCCTGTCCCCCTCCCTCGGCTTATATATCTTGTCAAAACACCATGTCACTCCCGGTATCATCACCAGCCAGGAAAGGACATGGAGAAAATACGGCGCATTGAGAGCAGGAGATATCAGCAGATGCGGTATGCCTTTTATGCGGATAGCATGCACTGCTCCTAAGGACTCACCTATTATAAGCTGAGGCTTAAGTTCCTCGACCCATGACATTATCTGCCTGTGCGCAACCTCGGGATCGAAATCATATGTACGTACCACGACAGAGCCATAATTTCTGAATGACTCGTTCAATATGGCGGGGATCCTTGAATCGCCTCCGCCTCCCATACCATGAATATAAAGTACATTGATCATAAGCATGGCAAAGTTACATAAATTTGTTATCTTTGCAGAATAGGCTTGAAAATATATCAATAACATTATAAAACTATGAACATGAGATCAATCATTTCTGCTGCAGCATGCGCACTCATCGCTGTTTCTGCAGCTGCTCAGGCGCCTAAGGCTCCGGAGTACGAATTCACAGTCGTAAAAGAGAATCCTGTGACATCGATCAAGAACCAGTATCGTTCAGGTACATGCTGGTGCTATTCTGCACTCTCATTCATCGAGTCTGAGATCCTCAGAACAAAGGGTCAGGAAGTAGATCTTTCAGAGATGTTCGTTGTAGGAAAGTCATACCATGACAGAGCTGTCAAATATGTAAGACTTGACGGTCACCTCAATTTCGCTGCCGGCAGTTCTTTCGGAGATGTTCTTCATGTTATCGAAGATTACGGTATCGTTCCTCAGGAGGCATATTCAGGCTTCAACTACGGCACTGAGATGCCAGAGCAGAACGAGCTCGACGCGGCTCTCTTGGGATATGTTCGTGCTATCGCACAGAACCCTAACAAGAAGCTCACAACTGCATGGGTAAACGGATTCGACGGTATCCTCAACGCTTATCTCGGCGAGGTTCCTGAGACATTCGCAGTAAACGGAACTCAGTATACTCCAGAGTCTTACAGAGATGCTCTCGGCATCAACGCTGATGACTATGTAAACCTCACTTCATTCACTCATCACCCATTCTACGAGTCTTTCATCATCGAGGTTCCTGACAACTGGAGATGGGACGGCGCATACAATCTCCCTATCGACGAGCTCATGGAGGTTATGTACAATGCCATCGACAAGGGTTATACAATTGCTTGGGGTTCTGACGTCAGCGAGGCTGGATTCACACGCGACGGACTTGCTGTAATGCCGGTCGAGAAGAAGACTGCCGCTGCCGGTTCAGACCAGGAGCGTTGGGTTGGAAAGGCTGCTGACCAGCCTAAGGAAGAGGTAAAGGCTGAGCTTCCTAAGGAGATGGAGATCACTCAGGAGATGCGTCAGGACGGTTATGACCGCAAGACCACTACTGACGACCACGGTATGCATATCTTCGGTGTAGCGAAGGACCAGAACGGTACAAAGTACTTCATGGTAAAGAACTCATGGGGCGAGACAGGAAAGTACAATGGCGTTTGGTACGCATCTGATTCATTCGTCAAGTACAAGACCCTTAATGTAGTCGTTCACAAGGACGCTCTTCCAAAGCATATCGCCAAGAAGCTTGGCATTAAATAACAAGTATGAAGCTGTTTAAGCATATACCTAATACTATCACATCCATGAACCTCCTTTGCGGGGCTCTGGGTGTGATTTTCACTTTACAGGGAGCACTTGACGTTGCATTCTACCTTATGCTGGCAGCTGCTGTCTGCGATTTTTTCGATGGACTTTCAGCCAGATTACTCAAGGCCTATTCCCCTATAGGAAAGGAGCTTGACTCGTTGGCGGACTGCATCAGCTTCGGATTGCTTCCCGCAATTATGTTTCACAGAAGAATGGTTGAAGGCGGAATGACAGGTATCATCACCTACATTCCTCTTGTCATCAGCGTGTTCGCCGCTCTCAGGCTTGCGAAATTCAACGTTGACGAGAGACAGAGCGAAAATTTCATCGGACTCGCAACTCCTGCATGCGCCCTCTGGTGCGGATCTTTGATATTTGCAGCAGACCACGGGGTAAACACCTTCGCCGCGATGCTTCACGGAACATACTTCATTCCTATCGTATCTATCGTGCTGGCTCTGCTGATGGTAAGCGAAGTACCTATGTTCTCGCTGAAATTCAAGAAGGGATCAGCATACAACAGAATAAGATTCTCTTTCATCGCCATTGTGGCAGCTTTGGCAGTTGCAACCGTAATACTGAAGATCAACTGGTCTTTCATCGTATTCCTTGCACTCACCTGCTACATAGCATTGAATCTTCTGACCACTCTCTTCTCCCTGCGTATAGCAAAGAAAAATTAAAGTAAGAACAAAACAAAAGCAGACTGTCTGCAATTGCCGACAGTCTGCTTTTGTTTTTGTATCTACGAATTAATAGTTTGTCGCATGAATCATGAAGTAGCTCTTTGCATGCTTGCATACAGGGCAGATCTCTGGAGCCTTCTTTCCTACTACGACATGACCGCAGTTAGAGCACTCCCACATCATATCCTCGTCACGTGAGAAAACGAGTCCGCCTTCAACATTTGCAAGAAGCTGACGATAACGCTCCTCATGCATCTTCTCAATCGCTGCAACCTTCTCGAAAAGGACTGCGATTTCATCAAAACCTTCCTCGCGTGCCTCTACTGCGAAACCTGCATACATATCAGTCCACTCGTAGTTCTCTCCCTCAGCAGCATCAAGAAGATTGGCTGCAGTATCAGGCATCTCACCGCCGTGGAGAAGTTTGAACCAGATCTTTGCATGCTCCTTCTCGTTGTTTGCAGTCTCCTCGAAGAGCTTGCCGATCTGAACATATCCATCCTTCTTTGCCTTTGAAGCATAATAAGTATACTTGTTGCGAGCCTGTGACTCACCCGCGAATGCAGTCTGAAGATTAGCTTCAGTCTTTGTACCTTTCAATTCCTTCATAATAGTTATATTTTTATAAGTTTAGACTTTTTCACATATCAAGCCATCATATGGCAAATATAAGAAAACTATTTTGAAATCCGCTTAATCTTATATCCGATTGCAGCGACAAAAATAGACATAATCGGCGAAAGGATATTGAAGAAACAATATGGCAGATAATCAATTGTCGGAACCTTGAGCACTGTCGCCTGAGTCATACCACATGAATTCCATGGTATCAGCACGGAGACAACCGTTGCTGAATCCTCCACTGATCGGCTCAGAAGCTTACTCTCATATCCCCTCTTCTCATACAGATCCTTATAAAGGCTGCTGGTAAGGATGATGGAAAGATACTGGTCGCCTGTGACCATATTGGCCATGACACCCGTTCCTACAGTAGAAGCCACCATTGAGACACGACGGGAGATGAACCTTGTAAGCATTTCCGTAAGACTCTGAAGCATTCCGCTGCCGACGAGGGTACCTCCAAATGTTCCGGCAGCAATGATAAGAAATACGGTTGCAAGCATTCCGGTCATTCCTCTTGTCGCCACAAGTTCATTTAAGGCGATATTTCCTGTATCGATGGCCGTGCTGCCGTAATAGGTAATGAAAAGTCCCTTGAATCCTTCCACGAATGTAAGACCGGAAGAGGTTCCCATCATTCCCTCATTAGCGACAGCGCTGATGATATGTGGCTGGAAGAACAAGGCGGTTATACCGGCTATGAAGGCAGCAATGAACAATGTCACGATAGCCGAGACTTTCTTCACGATCAGAAGAGCTGTTATGACAGGCACAAGCAGAAGCCACGGTGATATATTGAATGCAGACTTGAGGTCATGAGATACGTCAGCGACCACTGCAGCATCCGGGGACTTATGAATCAGACTGACAATCAGGAAGATAACCAAGCTTATGACAAATGAAGGCACCGTGGTGACCATCATGAACCTGATATGTGTGAACAAAGGGGTTCCGGCTGAAGAAGAGGCAAGTACGGTAGTATCAGAAAGAGGCGAAACCTTGTCACCGAAATATGCTCCGGAAATGATGGCTCCTGCAATCCATCCTGGCTCATAACCCTGCGCCGTACCGATTCCGACCAAGGCGACACCCACTGTTGCGATGGTCGTCCATGAACTTCCCGTCATCACCGAAATCAATGCGCTTATTATACATGAGGCAAATAGGAAGATCTCCGGTGTGATGACCTTCATTCCATAATATATCATCGTCGGAACGACGCCGCTTATCATCCATGAACCGGAAACAGCTCCGATCAGCAGCAATATAAGTATGGAGGTACCGACGGCTGTGACATTATCCAGGATTGATTGCTCAAAGACTTTCCATGGAATCTTATAGAATATCAAAGATATCGCTACCACTACCGCTGCGCCGAAAATCAGAGCCACCTGGCTCGCTCCGTCAAGGGCAGATGTTCCGAACACCTTTATCACCAAGGCAAGGGCAGCAATAAGAACAATAAATGGAATCAGGGATACAGCCCATGAGGGTCTCTCACCACTTCTAATCAGCTTCATATTCAATCAGTTCACTACACTAAAAAACTCTCAGAATCATAAAAGGCCGTCCTCTTTGAGAACGGCCCTGTTTCTTTACTCCGGTTCGGAATTACTTCGCGATTACGCGAGCCATCTCGAGAACCTTGTTTGAGTAACCCCACTCGTTGTCATACCATGAAACAACCTTAGCGAAGTTAGCGTCGAGGCTGATACCTGCCTTAGCGTCGAAGATTGAAGTGTTAGAGCAACCGCGGAAGTCAGTTGAAACAACTGCGTCCTCAGTGTAACCAAGGATACCCTTGAGCTCGCCGTTAGCAGCTTCCTTCATAGCAGCGCAGATCTCTGCCATTGTAGCCTCCTTCTCGAGAACTACTGTAAGGTCTACAACTGAAACGTCAGAAGTAGGAACGCGGAATGCCATACCTGTAAGCTTGCCGTTGAGAACAGGAAGAACCTTACCTACAGCCTTTGCAGCACCTGTTGATGAAGGGATGATGTTCTCGAGGATACCACGACCACCTCTCCAGTCCTTGCGTGAAGGACCGTCTACAGTCTTCTGAGTTGCAGTAGCAGCGTGAACTGTTGTCATGAGACCCTTAACGATACCGAACTTGTCGTTGAGTACCTTAGCGATAGGAGCAAGACAGTTAGTTGTGCAAGATGCGTTAGAGATGATGTCCTGACCAGCGTAAGTCTCGTGGTTAACACCGTATACGAACATTGGAGTAGCGTCCTTTGAAGGTGCAGACATGATAACCTTCTTTGCACCAGCCTGGATGTGCTTGCGAGCCTTCTCATCCTCAAGGAAGAGACCAGTTGACTCAACAACAACCTCAGCGCCTACCTCGTCCCACTTGAGGTTAGCTGGATCCATCTCTGCAGTGAGGCGGATCTTGTTACCGTTTACGATAAGAGCACCCTCTTCAACAGCAACTTCGCCCTTGAACTGACCGTGAACAGAGTCATACTTGAGCATATATGCAAGATACTCTGGCTCGAGAAGGTCATTGATACCTACGATCTGAATGTCGTTTGAGAAGTTCTCAACAGCCGCACGGAAAACCATACGACCGATACGGCCGAAACCGTTAATACCTACTTTAATCATTGTTTAATAAATTTATATAAAGTTAAACTTTAAATAGCTTTCGATCCAAGTGGACTCAATTCCACAAAATCGTTGCAAATTTAGAAAAATTTATGAATATAATACTATCTTTGTGAGAAAATAATCAAGATAAAATGCGCATACTGATAACCAACGACGACGGATACGAAGCAAAGGGAATAAAAGTGCTTGCAGAGATCATGAGCAACTTCGGCGAAGTGACGGTCATAGCACCGAAAAAGCATCAGTCAGGCATGTCCATGGCTCTTTCACTCGGTTTCAAGCAGATAGCACACAAAGACCTCGGTGAGGGATGGCATTACGTAGATGCCACACCTGCAAGCTGTGTCAAGTTCGGGCTCAACACAATGTTCCTCGACAATTTTCCAGACGTGGTTGTATCCGGCATAAACCATGGTTCGAATGCTTCTGTAGCTTCATGCTATTCGGGCACATTGGGTGCCGCAGCAGAAGCAGCGCTGAACGGCATTCCTGCCATCGGAGTTTCTCTGGATTCACTCCATCCTGACCCTGACTTCAGCGGAGTTTCCCGCTATTTCGGAGATATCTTCACCAAAATCATGAATGACAACCCGGGAAAATACGGAGTATATTACAATGTGAACTTCCCGGACATCCCGGCCGACCAGATCAAGGGAGTCAGAGCCGGCTCGCAGGGCAGAGGCAGATGGATCAAGGAGTATAAGGAATGGGATGTACAGCATTACGCAAAATACGGTATAACTCCTGAAATGATAGGCCAGAGTTCCAACCCGGTTCTTGAAGAAGGAGAAGAACTGTACATGATGGTCGGAGAATTCCAGGAGGATCCGAACAACCCATCTGACGCAGACCATCGTCTTGTTTCCGACGGGTACATCAGTGTCGTCGCACATAATATTGACTGCACTGATTATCAGGAACTTGAAAGACTACAAAACATCTTCTAAAGCATGCGTTACTACATCATAGCAGGCGAAGCTTCAGGTGACCTCCATGGCTCGAATCTGATGAAAGGCATCTACGCTGAAGACCCTCAGGCGGAAATCCGCTTCTGGGGAGGCGACCTGATGGCTGACGTCTGGCAAAGAGCTGAGTCCGGTAGCATGGGGATGAAAAACCGTGCTACCCCCCTGGCCGCAGGGAGAGGGACCCAGCCCGAAGGGATGGGAGGGGTTGTTTTTCATCCCCATGCTACCGGACTCGGTTCCGAAACGGGATCCGGACTGGAATCCGGACTGGTACGTCATTACAAGGAAGGCGCGGTAATGGGCTTCGTCGAAGTACTTGCCAAAGCTCGCAAACTCCTCAGCAATGTATCCTTCTGCAAGAAAGACATCCTCGCATGGAAACCAGATGTCGTAATCCTCATCGACTACCCCGGCTTCAATTTCAAGATAGCAGAATTCGCCCACAAGGCAGGCTTCAAGGTCTTCTACTACATCGCCCCTAAAGTCTGGGCATCTCGCGAAGGCCGAATCAGGAAACTGAAGGCATATGTAGACAAACTGTTCATTGTCTTCCCATTTGAAAAGCCGTATTTTGACTCCAAAGGAATCCCTTATATTTATAAAGGAAACCCTCTTGTCGATGCAGTAGATGGCTCTCAGGCAATGAATGAGACAAAAGACGAATTCATCGCAAGGACAGGACTGGATGACAAGCCGGTGATTGCCATGCTTGCCGGCTCCCGCAAAGGCGAAATCAGCACAATGATGCCGGTTCTTACTGAATTCGCCGCCAAGATGCACTCGAATGCAAGATATGCAGGCTACCAATTCATCATCGCAGGAGCTCCTTCCCGTACGATGGCGGATTATTCGACATGGCTCAATGAAGAAAACAGCAGATACATAAAGGTTCTCTTCGGAGAGACCCAGTCGATCATCAGGCATGCTGAGGCAGGAGTGATCAATTCGGGAACCGCATCATTGGAAACCGCACTCTTCAACACTCCTCAGGTTGTAGGATATATAACAAATCCCATTACCTATTGGATAGCACGCAAGATAGTAAAGATCAGATACATAAGCCTTGGAAACCTGATCATCGACAGACTTGGATTCAAGGAATTCATACAGGATGAATGCAATGCAGATGCACTCGTCACAGAGATCCGCGAACTCATAGAAAATGACGAAAGACGCACCAGGATGTTCGCCGACTACGCCGACATCCGCAATAGACTTGGTGGAAGCGGAGCCTCTTCAGCGGTAGCCAAGGCAATGATAGATGAGCTTAAGAAATGATTTAAACCCACATGCATATGAAAAGAATCTTGTTCTGCATCATGGCAGTATTCTGTCTGATTGCCTGCAAAAGCAATGTAACTGACGTTGAGGTCGGACCATACACGATTTCTGTCATTGACGAGAATGTATATCACATCCAGGATTACAATTCAAGCAACCCGTCAGGAGAGACTTTCGACGCAGAAGGAAATCCGACGCACTTCAACAACTGCTCGGACATGTATCTCATTGTCGGAAAAAAGGCGGCACTGCTTGTTGACCTTTCAAACGATATCAAATGGGCCGACAACGCTGCTGAATCATTGAGGCAGCTCGTGGCCGAACGTACAGAAGGCAAGCCGCTTACCATCACGTTCACTCACAACCATGGAGACCACACCGGCATGCTTCATGCGTTTATCGAAGACAAGGACATCCACTATGCTTTGCCTGAAACTGACTTCGTGAGACTTGCTGAGAGATACCCGGAAATGGACAAGGAATTCATCAATGAAGGACATGTATTCGACCTCGGAGGTATCGAAGTGGAGACCATCATCGTCCCAGGACATACCGACGGTTCGGCAGTTTTCAGCATTAAAGGACGCGATCTCCTCCTGACAGGAGATGCCATAGGTTCAGGTCATGGAGTATGGATCTTCAACACTGCAGGATTCCAGAATTATGAAGCTGCGGTACCTCATCTGATCTCATGGATCGAAGATCCTGCGAACGGCATCGATACCGCCAAGCTCCGCATCTATGGCGGCCACTACTGGCAGAAAGACTGGTTCCCTGAATTGGGAGACAATGTATTCGGAATGCAGTATATCATTGACATGCAGGCGCTTGTAAACGAAATAAAAGACGGCACAGCATCAACTGAACCGTCTGGTCTCGACCATGCCGTGCTTGATACATATTTCCGTCACGGAATGGCAATCGTCGTATGGAATGCAGCTCAGGCTGAAGAATACAGCAAGAACTAACTTCTTGTTCCGAATATCATCGAACCGATACGGACCATCGTAGAGCCATATTCAATGGCGACAGGATAATCATCCGACATTCCGATGGACAGCTCGGTAAAATACTCCGACAGGTCTGGATCAAGGCCTGTCGCTTTTTTATATATGTCCCTCAATCGACTGAAATCATCTCTTATTACAGATTCATCATCTGTAAATGTAGCCATGCCCATGATGCCACGGAAACGTATGTTCGCATAACGCTCTGAATTGGAAATGACGGCCATGATCTCGTCAGGAGAGAATCCCTGCTTTGTTTCTTCTGCGGCAACATGAGGTTCAAGGAGCACATCGATAGTCTTTCCGTTTGCAGCTCCCCATGCATTTATTGCATCAAGAAGCCTTTCAGAATCAACAGACTGTACCAATGACACATATGGAAGTACCATCTTGAGCTTGTTAGTCTGAAGATGGCCTATGAAATGCCACTGGATGTCTGACATATAGTCCTGCTCTCCCCTTTCGGCACGTATCTCTTCCAAACGCTTGACCTTGGCAAGAAGTTCCTGCGGACGGCTTTCCGCAAAGATTCTCTGTCCTGCCTCATATGCCTCTTCGATGGCCTCGAATGGGTGGAATTTAGAAACTGCCACCAACTTTACAGTTGCCGGCAGTTCTGAATGTAGCTTATTGATTGTTTCCTTAATCATTATCTGCGGTTCTGCTGCTGTCTCTGCATCTGCTCCTGCATCTTCTGTGCCTCTTCGAGCCTCTGCTGCCACTTAGACTTCTGCTTTGGCTTGTTTGAGTTGAGCATGATGTCAGCACGTACCTTCTCCTCTGTCACAACATACTTGCGGATGTACCATGTCATCACCATTGTGATGATATTAGAAAGGAGGTAATAGTAGCTGAGCGCTGACGAGAGGTTGTTACAGATGAAGAACATCATGATAGGCATGAGCCATACGCTCATGAACTTCATTCCCGCCATGTTAGGATCGTCAGACATCTGACCCGATGTCATTTTCGAGTAGAAGAACATTGTCACTGCCATGAGAAGGGCGAAAAGCGACAAGTGATCGCCAAGAAGCGGAATATTCACTCCAAAGTCCCAGATCGAGTCATATGCACTGAGGTCGTCAGCCCAAAGGAATTTCTGCTGACGGAGCTCGATGGATGCAGGGAAGAAACGGAACATCGCAAAGAGGATAGGCATCTGAAGGAGCATAGGGAGACATCCACCCATAGGGCTGATACCTGCCTTCTGATACAGTTCCATAGTAGCCTGCTGCTTCTTCATCGCATCCTTCTCATTAGGATACTTCGCATTGATCTTGTCCATCTCAGGCTTGATCACCTGCATCTTGGCTGAAGACTTGTATGACTTGATAGTCAATGGAGAGATCAGCAGCTTGAT
>JAZRQM010000003.1:0-68834 GCA_045649795.1 Candidatus Cryptobacteroides sp.
CAAGCGCACGGGTCTTAGTTCCGTCTGCAAGATAGAAATAATTCACCAAAGTCGCACCCCCACGGCTGACATTTCCGACAAGGTCGAGGGAATCTTCAGCAGTTCCGACCACGAAGTACACATATCGTCATAAACTTGTACTTCGTGGCAGCAGAAGGCGCATATCCGGCAGATTCGTGGCCACGAAGTACACACCACGAAACTTTCATTGACTTCGTGGCAGAAATCGCATTGCTGAAACGAAAAGGGCAGAGTTACATCAGGATGACATCTTTCGGATCTTTCTCGTAGAGAGGAATCAGTTCTGATGTATAATTGTATCGATAGAACCACCAGAAACCCTAATCCCTGTTAACAAAATCTCCTCCCAGCTAAAAGCATGGGAGGAGGCTGCGTAGAGAGATAGTACCTTCAGGTCTCTCCTTAATTCTTTCTTGAAATAATCTCGTTCTGGATCTCGACTGATGCTTCGTGGATGGCGTTGAAGACGTCGTTCAGGAAGTTCTCGGTAAGACCGTACTCCTTTCCTTTCTCCACCACTTTGCCGAGGAGAGAATCCCAACGTGATGCCTGGATGATGGCGATGTTGTTGTCCCTCTTATACTCACCGATCTGACGGCTGATCTTCATTCGCGAGCCCAGGGCATAGAGAAGGTTCTCGTCGATGACATCGATCTTCGCTCTGAGCTGATCGATATTTTCCTTCCACTCAGGAGAATCCGAATCCACATCCCTGACAGTCAGTTTGTTATACAGAAGATCGCTGAGCTCTTCAGGGACAAGCTGCTGCTTTGCGTCGCTCAAGGCTACTGAAGGATTGCAATGCGCCTCAATCATAAGGCCCTCGAAACCAAGGTCGAGAGAACGCTGGCTGATCTCCTGGATATAATCCTTGCTTCCGCCCATATGGCTCGGATCCACGAAGAAAGGAAGCTCCGGAAAACGGCTCCTGAGCTCGATGGCGATCTGCCACTGAGGGTCATTACGATATTTGATCTTATCGAATGTGGAGAATCCACGATGGATGACTCCGAGCTTCTTCACTCCAGCCCTGTTCAGGCGCTCCAATGCACCGATCCAAAGATCGAGGTCAGCATTGACTGGGTTCTTGACCAGCACAGGAATATCGGTACCTTTGAGCGCATCCGCTATCTCCTGCACAAGGAAAGGATTGGCTGTAGTCCTGGCACCAAGCCAAAGGAGATCGACCCCGTGCTTGATGCACTCATATACATGCTTCTCGCTTGCGACTTCAGTAGAAACCTTCAAACCATATTCCTTCTTCACTTTCTGAAGCCATGCCAGGCCCTCGACTCCGACACCTTCGAAGCAACCCGGATGAGTCCTCGGCTTCCATATTCCGGCACGGAACACATTGATTCCCAACTCCTTCAATCCCTTGGCGGTCTCCATGACCTGCTCTTCGGTCTCTGCACTGCATGGGCCGGCTACCACACTTGGCTTCGGCTCTGTGAACATTCCCCACTCATACAGAGGAATGATATCCAAATTCTTCTCTGCCATAATTATCTGATTATTCTTCTTATCTTGTTAGCTTCTTCTATAAGGCTGCGCACGCCTTCCTCGTCACCATCGGCAATCGCCTGCCGGAAGGCCTGCATCTTTTCAATGTATGTATCCATCACATGAAGTACATTGTCCCTGTTCTGCGAAAGGATCGGCGTCCACATGTCCGGGCTGCTCTTTGCAAGTCGCACTGTCGACGAGAATCCTCCCGACGCAAGATCAAATATGTGCTTTTCATCCTTCTCCTTGTCCAGAACGGTGAGGGCCAAAGCGAACGAAGTCACATGCGAAATGTGCGAGACATAAGCAGTATGTACATCATGATTAGACGAATTCATGTATATCGTCCTCATATTCAATGTCTCGTACAGCTTTTCGACGGTCCTCACAGCCTTGGGCGATGATTCCTCGCTGTCGCAGATGATGCATGCATGCCCATCGAACAGGCCTGGCATCGCCGCCCATGGACCGCTGTATTCCGTTCCGGCCATAGGATGCGAAGCGACATACTGCCTGCGCTGAGGATGATACTTCACGCTGCGGGCCAGATGTTCTTTGGTCGAGCATACATCCATCACAACCTTGTCTGCAGCACCACTGCGGGCAAATGTGTCCAGCACCTGCGGAAGCAGACGGACGGCCATTCCGACCGGCACCGCCAGAACCACCACATCGCTCTGCGAGAGGCATTCCTCGAAGCTTACCACACGGTCCACGAGGCCTATCTTTTCCGCGGCAGCCGCATTGACCGGCTCTGCCTCAACACCCAGAATCTGCTCCGCAAAGCCCTTTCGTTTGAGATCGATGGCCATTGATCCACCGATGAGTCCAAGTCCGACAATTCCTACTTTCATCGTTATACCTTTATTCAATGTCTTTTATATCGTTCCTACTTTCAACATAATACAAAGCAGGAATCCAACACGTTACCCTCCTCCTAAATCCTCCTCCTCGGGAGGAGGACTTTCCATCGCTTCGCTCAAAATCGTTATACCTTTATTCAATGTCTTTTATATCGTGCCTGTCATTAAGTTCCTGATTCTTTCGGCTGCCTCACGAAGAACTTCCGGCTTAGCACATAATGAAATCCTTATATAATTCTCTCCGTTCTTTCCGAAAATGAATCCCGGCGTAATGAACACTCCCGCCTCATACAGCAACCTGTCCGACACCTGCTGCCCTATAGAAATCTGTTGCTCTGCAGATTGGCCAGACTGATGACCGGAATTGGCATTTTCCCACCCCCGGGTAGGGGGTGCCTGAGTGCAACGAAGGCGGGGGCCAATGAAGGCCACAGCCTGTCCGACCCTGCCCCAGAGGAACATTCCGGAACTGTCATGATCATACTCCGCACCGATAAGATCAAAGATCTCCCCTGCCAGAACCCTCCTGCGACGATACTCCGCATTCAACTCCTCAAACCACTCCGGTCCCTGAGCCAGCGCCTGTACCGCCGCAAGCTGAAGAGGCTTGAACATACCCGAATCCATCTGGCTCTTCACCTTCAGTATCTCCGTAATCACCTCAGCATCAGCAGCTACCATTCCAATTCGCCAACCGGCCATATTATGCGCCTTGCTGAGGGAGTTAAGTTCCAGACAACATTCCTTCGCTCCCGGCTGAGCCAGTATCGAGATAGGATTGTCATTCAATATGAAACTATATGGATTGTCATTGCATATCAGTATCCCATGTCTGCGGCCGAAGTCCACGAGTTCAGCATAGAGTTCCTCGGAAGCCGCAGCACCGGTGGGCATGTTCGGATAATTCGTCCACATTATCTTCACACCCTCGAGATCCATCTTCTCCAATGCTTCGAAATCAGGCCACCAGCGATTCTCCTCACAAAGATCATATGTAAGTATCTCCGCCTCAACGAGTTTCGACGCTGAAGAATATGTAGGATATCCCGGATCCGGCACAAGCACCTTGTCGCCCTTGTCCAGAAAGGCCAGCGAGATCAGCAGGATAGCCTCTTTCGAGCCCACGAGCGGCTGGATCTCCTTTGCAGGATCAAGCGTCACTCCATACCAACGCGCATACCAGTCAGCAAACGCCTGTCTCAGCTCGGGAAGTCCCACATAACTCTGATATGCATGGTTCCCGGCCTGCCGCGCAGATTCGCACAAAGCATCAATTGCAGGCATTGGAGGCATTCCGTCCGGCGAGCCTATGCCCAGATTAATCACCGGCTCCTCACCACGCTCCTTCCTTTCGGCATTCATCGCCGCTATTTCTTTGAGCTTCCTCGAAAAGTAGTATTCCTGCACACTTTCCGTCCTCTTCGCCGCCTTTATTATCATACCGCCGCTACATATTCTCCTAAAACATTCAGGTCATCCATCAACGGCCTTACCGCCGCCACAGCTTGCTCATACCTGAGATAATCCTCGAACTTTATGTCCACATAAAAGAAGTACTGCCATTCCTGCCCAGGTATCGGCAAGGACTGTATCCTAGTAAGGTTCATTCCATAAAACGAAAGGATGGTAAGCACATGGGCCAATGAACCCGGAGTATGAGGCAATGTAAAGCACATCGAAGCCTTGTTCACCTTGGCCTTGTCAACCTCAAGAGCATCATCAAGCACCAGGAATCTGGTGAAATTCTGCTTGTATGTCTCAATGCTCTCTGCCATCACCTCAAGACCGTACAGGTCGGCTGCAAGCATCGAAGCCACCGCTCCTACGCCTTTCAGCCCCTCTGCAGCCACTTCAGCGGCACTTTTCGCCGTATCTTCCGACTCCACGAGCCTGATCCACGGATAATCCTTGAAGAACTGACGGGTCTGGTTTATGGCCATGTAATGTGTCCTTACCTCTTTTATATCCTCCATCCTCTGGCCTGGAAGAGCCATCAGATTCTGCTGGATGCGGAGGAAAACCTCGCCCTTTATCTTATGGTCATACTTGCGCAAAAGCTCGAAATTCGGCAGCAATCCGCCCGAAACCGTATTCTCTATCGCCATGACCGCAGCGTCCGCCACTCCCGCATCCATACTTTTATAAAGCCCGTCAAAGGTAGAACACTCCACAATCTGAGGCACAAGATGCCCATGTTCCTCATAAAACAGCCTCGCCGCCTGCTCATGGAAACATCCCTTGACTCCTTGAATCGCAATCTTCCTGTCCATAATTCAAATAAAAAAGCTGCCCGGCAGATACCAGGCAGCATAATACAAATCCTATATTGTTCGATACGCAGCGCCCGGTCTATCCCCTTTTCTGGAAATAGAAATAAGAAAAACCGAAGCTGCTAAATCGATAAGTTCCCATAACGATTACAAATATAGGAAAATTTTCATTAGACTGTCATCATTTCCTTCTCTTTTGCCACTACGAGCTCGTCGATCTTCTTAGAGAAAGCGTCAGTCTCCTTCTGTACGAGCTGCTCGTACTCCTTCTGAAGATCCTCAGGCATACCGTCCTTGTTTGCCTTCTTAAGCTGTTCGATAGCATCGCGACGTGCATTACGTACGCTCACCTTTGCATTCTCGCCGGCAGCCTTAGCCTTCTTGAGAAGCTCCTTACGACGATCCTCAGTAAGAGGCGGAACTGTACAACGGATGCTCTCACCGTTGTTTGATGGAGTAAGACCGATGTTTGCATCGAGGATTGCCTTCTCGATAGCAGGGATCATCTTCTTCTCCCATGGCTGGAGCATAAGAGTCTTTGCATCAGGAGTAGTAACTGAAGCTACCTGAGGCACTGGAGTAGGGCTGCCGTAGTAATCAACCATTACACTGTTGAAAACCAGAGGATTAGCCTTACCTGCGCGATATGTCTTGAGTTCCTCATCGAGGTGTGTGACAGCATGAGACATCTTGTCCTTTGCAGCTGTCAGAATTTCTTTAGCTCTTGTAATCATATTGTTGAATGTTTGAATTTATACGTGTACCAAAGTTCCTACCTTCTCACCCTTTACGAGCTTGGTAAGATTGCCTTTCTGATTCATGTCAAAGACGATGATAGGCATGTTACCCTCGCGGCAAAGCGCGAAAGCCGTCTGGTCCATCACCTTGAGGCGGTCTTCGATCGCCTTGTCGAATGTGAGTTCGTCATACTTCACTGCAGTAGGGTCCTTTTCCGGATCGGCAGTATAGACTCCGTCGACTCTTGTACCCTTGAGAAGAGCATCCGCACCGATCTCGAGCGATCTGAGGGCCGCACCCGAATCTGTTGTGAAATATGGATTTCCTGTTCCTCCTGCTATGAGGGCAACTCCGCCTCTTTCCATCACTGCGACAGCGTCATCCCTCATATAATATCTTGCCACCGGCATCATAGGAGTAGCAGTGAAGACCTCAGCCTCAACACCTGCAGAACGGATAGCCATGGCAAGACCAAGGGAATTGATGACGGTAGCAAGCATACCCATCTTGTCGCCGTTCACTCTGTCAAAGCCCTTGCCTACACCCTGAAGACCACGGAAAATGTTTCCTCCGCCGATGACGATCGCTACCTGAAGGCCGTTCTTTACAGCCTCCGCCACTTCTTCCGCATATGCGGCAAGCCAGTTCTCGTCAATACCTTTTCCGGCTGGGCCTCCAAGGCTCTCGCCGCTCAATTTCAAAAGAACACGTCTATATGCACCCATAATCTTTGTTTATTTCAGAATTTCAGACTAACAAAAGTATCGAATTATTATGAAACTTCCAAGAAAGAATATATCTTTGCATGTTAGAGAGCATATTCAAACCGAATATTAACTAAAAAGATTATAAAACTATTATGGCACTTTCTTCAATCACCAAGAAGCTTATCATGAGTATAAGCGGCCTTTTCCTCATCGTGTTCCTTCTCCTTCACATGACCATCAACTTCCTCTCTGTGATCGACACTTTCACAGGTAAGTATGGTGCTGCAGACGGACTTTTCCAGGCAGGCTGCGACTTCATGGCGCTTCCGATCATCACCATCATGGTTCCTGTTCTTGCTGCAGGTTTCCTCGTACACATCGTGTATGCACTCATCCTCACTTACGGCAACTACAAGGCTCGCGGTACTGAGCGTTACGCAGTTGCAAACAAGACAAAGGCAGAGTGGGCTTCTAAGAACATGCTTCTCCTCGGAGTTGTAGTACTCGGTCTTGTGGCTTTCCACCTCAACCATTTCTGGGCTGAAATGCAGCTTAAGGAGTTCATGGGCCACCACGCTGAGAACCCTTACCTCCTCCTCAATGAGACATTCAAGAACTGGTGGATGGTTGTGCTTTACATCGTATGGTTCGTAGCTCTCGGTCTTCACCTTTGCCACGGTTTCTGGAGCGCATTCCAGACTATCGGTCTCAGCAACAAGGTATGGGAGAAGAGACTCACATACATCGGTTATGTAGTAGTTGCCATCATCGTTCTCGGCTTCTGCGCAACAGCAGTAAACGGTTTCATCCAGGCATGCTGCTAATCCGAAACACATAGAAATTGAAAATCGGCTGACCGGGTCAAACCAGTCAGCCGATTTCTTTATTCTATATCTATTCTCTGAACCTCGTCGACTCCGTCTATGGCGGCGATGCTGTCCATCGCGGTCTGGAGCTCGTTCATCGAATGGACTTCGAAGTCTATCGTACACACTCCGATGTGATCTATCGTCTCGGTACTGAGACCGATCATCGAAAGGTGAAGTTTCTCCGTAATGCAGTCCACCAGATCACTGAGAAGATGATAGCGGTCTATGGCGCGTACGCTGATGCGTACAGGATACAGGCATGTGCACTCATCTTCGAAATTCACCGCCACGATGGAATCTCCATGCTGCGAAGCCAGACGTATGGCTGTCTGGCAGTTTCTCTTATGCACCTGGATGGAACCATCTGCATTCTTGAATCCGATCACTTCATCTCCTGGAAGAGGATGGCAGTTCGGGCACCTGACGAAGCGTGAACCCTGCTTGCGCGAAAGATATGAATTGATGAACTTACGTGCCTTGTATGTCGAGACATGATTCAGCCAGCTGGAATCGGGTTCGACCGTATCCGAAGTGCCTATCTCCACGCAATCGCCACGCTTCAAGACGGTCTTCACCGAGCTGAGCTTTCCGTTGATACGGGCATAATGGGCATGTTCGCCGATACGGCTGTGGATTTCGAAAGCGAAGTCGAGGGCTGTCGCTCCCTTCGGAAGGATCACGCATTTTCCCTTCGGCGTGAATACCATTATATCATCATAATAGAATGAAGATGTCACTCCGTCCATGAAATCCATACCTGCCTCCTGATCGGCCACTTCTTTGAGAAGTTCATTGAACTTGTCAAGCCATGCCTGGATATTCTCGTCGGTTCGTTCCGCAGCACATCCAAGACGGCCGTTGCGGACCATTCTCTCTGATGAAATATGAAGCTCCTCCCATCTTCCCTTTTCGTTCAAAAGCTTGACCTGGAAGCTCTGGTAGCCGTTTTCCTTCGGTGCATCGATATAGTTCGAAACACTTCCGGGACGCTCCTTGAACACATCGGTAAGTATCGAATATATGCGAAGGCTCGTATCCTTCTCCGACCATGGTTCCTGAGTCTGATAGACTACCCTGACGTAATATTTGGTATTCACATGGGCAAAGTCACAACCCTTCGAATGCATCTTCATCCATATGCTGTATGGCTTACGGTAACGCACCTCGGTACGAGCCTTTATGCCTCCCTTGGCCAGAAGAGACTCAATCTTGGAAGTAAAAGCCTCTATATGAGCGCGTTCGGATTCGAATTCCTCAGCCAGAAGCCTCTCCAGAAGTGCATATTCACGCGGACAGCGATACTGGAAAGAAAGGTTTTCCAGCTCTGTCTTCACATGATACAATCCCAGGCGGTTCGCAAGCGGAGCATAGAAATAGTCAGTCTCTCCTGCGATCTTCATCTGCTTGTCCGGGCGCATGCTGTTGAGCGTACGCATGTTATGAAGACGGTCGGCCAGCTTGATAAGAAGGGCACGCACATCGTACTGCATGGACGCAAGAATCTGACGGAAATTGTCGACCTGCTTTGACTGGATGTACTTATCCTTCTTCTCTTTTGTCACGACTCCCACCAGAAAGGCAACATCTTCTCCGAAACGCTCCTTTATGTCTTCGATCGTGTATGAGGTATCTTCAACGACATCATGAAGGAAGGCAGCGATAACAGGGTCTACGCCAAGTTCCAGCTCCTCTGCGACGATTCGCGCCACATTTACCGGATGGATGATATAAGGCTCTCCAGACTTTCTCTTCTGCGGACTATGAGCCTCACGTGCAAATTCGAATGCCGCGCGAAGTCTTCCGAGATCTTCCTCATTACATTTGCAGCACATCCTGCCGAGCAATTCATCCACATTGCTCTGTATCAGCTGATTATAATAATTTTCCATAGGTCTGCGGGATTAGATCGGCATTGTCTTTCCTCGGAGCCACGCCGCCACATGGGACGGAAGAAGCGGTGACAATGTGCGGTATACACGTTCGTTGTATGCATTGAGCCATGCGATGGCCTCCGGACCAAGAAGGTCCTTCACTATGGCAGATGTATCGAAATGACAGCATGTCAATGTCTCGAATTCAAGCCAGTCTCCGAAATCGTTACGGCCTGCCTCACGGCACACGAGTGTATTTTCATGACGGATTCCATGCATGCCCTCCCGATAGAGTCCAGGCTCGTCTGTAGTCACCATGCCCGGAAGAAGAGGACATTGGTTGAAATTCTGACGGATATCCTGCGGACCCTCATGGACACAGAGATAATATCCTATTCCATGGCCGGTACCATGACCGAAATTACGTCCGGCACGCCACAAAGGCATACGGGCAAAGGCATCAAGCTGGCATCCGGCGGTTCCACGAGGGAAGACGCAACGTGAAAGATCAATCATTCCTCTGAGCACGAGAGTATAGTCTTCCTTCTCCAAATCAGTGCAATCTCCCATCGGAACTGTCCTCGTGATGTCTGTGGTTCCTGTAAGATACTGCCCTCCAGAATCCACCAGATAAAGTCCCTGAGGACGGATCACAGCCGAGCCATGCTCCGGAGTAGAATAATGCGGAAGCGCCGCATTCGGTCCGTATGCGGATATGTTCTCGAAACTGTTGCCTCTGTAACCCGGGATCTCCGCCCTGAAGGCAGTAAGCCTCTCGGAAGCCTCCCATTCGGTAACTTCCCTTCCAGAAGCCACTTCGGACTCCAGCCAATGCAGGAAGCATTCCATGGCAACTCCGTCATCGATGTAGGCCTGTCTGAAATTGTCGATCTCCGACTGCGATTTGATGGATTTTTCCATTATCACAGGAGATGTGCCGCATACGACAGAGTCCGGCGCGAATGAATCGCATATGTACTTATATATGTTCGAATTGAGTGTAGAAGGATCCACGAAAATGGTTCCGGATGTTTCATCCTGACCGAAGTCCGACAAAGCGAAGAACACCGCGTCATAATCCTCGACGTCCACCCCGTCCATCTTCAGCTCGCTGAAACTGTCCAAAGTATCAGGATCAAGCTCTGCATCCGTCGCCGTCTTCTTCACGAACCACTTCACATAGTCCTGAGACACAAGAAGATACGAAATCACCACAGGATTATAATCTATGTCATTGCCCCTGACGTTGAGCATCCATGCGATTTCATCCAGAGATGAAAGGAGAACCTTGTCATAGCCGTTTATCAGCATCCACTTCCTGAGCCACGAGATCTTGTCGATCCTCGGAATGCCACCGAAGGCCTCGACATCAAGAGTTGTGACAGGGGTCACCGGTATCTGCGGCCTTCCTTCCCAGAGGTCCTGAAGAAGGTCGGGCACATCTACGACAAGTCCGTCCCCACCAAGACACTCCTCTATCTCACTGACGCCGCTGACGCTCTGGCATAGTCCGTCTACTGCCACGGTCTTTGCTCTGCCGACAAGCCACTGAGGTATCCTGACAGTATCCGGCTGTCGAGTCTTGTGAAGCTCGACACCTGTGCCCTCAAGCTGGGCAATAGCCTGGATGAAATATCTGGAATCAGTCCACAGACCGGCATGATCCATAGTCACGACGACATCGCCTGCCTCACCGGTAAAACCAGTCAGCCATTCTACCTGCTTCCATCTTGGAGCCTGGTATTCGCTGCTGTGAGGATCTGAGCCGGTTACGACTACCGCATCCCAGCCGTTCGCAGACATGACGCCTCTCAAGGCGGCAATCCTTTCAGAATGGAGATTTCCCATATTCACATAGATTTTGAATCTACAATATTAGGAAAAATAATCTGAAAATGACAGAGAGTGACCCGGAAATGACGTCAGACTATTTCAGAAATTATGGAATCAGAGATAAAGAATCTGTTTTCAGGGATACGCACATTGCCGGAAGCGGCATGTTCCAGGTCGCCTGCTGCAAAAGCCCTTTTCAATGCTGCATTGTCACAATGTTCATGGAGATAGGCGTCCTGAATGCCATCCGAAGTGCGGAGAGCCAGCATTATCTTTTCGAGGACAAGCTGTTCTGCATCGAGCTCTTCATGTTCCCGTATACCGCATGGGTCTGCGACGTATCCTTTCAGATCGGGTTTGTTCCACATTCGGAGATTTCCGCAGACAAAGCTATGGGCGCCGGGACCGAGACCGACGTATGGTACATGACGCCAGTAGGCGCTGTTATGTACGGCCTCGTAGCCCGGATGGGCAAAATTCGATATTTCATAATGATGGTATCCCGCCTGAGCCAATGTTTCGCAAAGGATGCGGTACTGCCTCTCGCAAAGCTCATCCGAAGCCTCGCTCCACATTCCTTTCTGCACCATCTTCGCCAGCATGCTTCCCGGCTCTACAGAAAGCTGATATGAAGATATATGTTGAGGCGGAATGCCGCTTGGAGATATCTCCAAGGCCTTTTTCAATGTATCCTTCCATTGCTCGTCAGAGAGTTGAGGAAGGCCGAAGATCAGGTCGATGCTTATGTTCCGCACTCCCGCATTTTCCAATATGGCGTATGCCTTGCGGGCTGTTCCCGCATCATGCCTGCGGTTCATGAACTTAAGGATTCCATCGTCGAATGACTGCACTCCCATGCTGATGCGATTGACACCCAGATCCAGCAGTCCCTTTACATATGGCTCTCCTTTTTCAACGATGTCCTCCGGATTCACCTCTACGGTAAACTCATCATATGGACCACCATGCCCCACCTCCTTGAGGACTGCAAGCAGATCCTCAAAAACACGAAGAGGCAGCACCGACGGGGTGCCACCTCCTATGTACAATGTATTTGTTTCATCTGTGATTTCATGTCCGCGTGCCTTCACTTCAGCATAGAGCGCCTGCGCGAAGCCGTCGAAAAGTTCCGACTCGTTCTGACGACATTTTGCAGCGACTTCAGAATAGAAATCGCAATATGTGCAGAAACTCCTGCAGAAAGGGACATGAACGTAGATCACGGCTATCGGAGCATGAGCTCGGCAGAACCGAGGAATGTCTGCTCAGTATAAGCCTCGACAGTATAGATACCCTTGACGTATCCTGTGATGTCGTTGAGATAGATGCTCATCTCGACCTCCTTGCCCTGATAGTCAACCTCACGTGAGGCAGAGCAGATCATAGGCTCGCCGTTCACCTCGAATGTCCTCTGAGTATCGTTTGTAAGAAGGATTCCATCCGGTCCCTTCACTCTGATATATACTCTTACCGGACCCTTAGGTGCGAGGTCGTTCTCCACGAGGCTGAGGGTTGTAAGAAGTCTTACTACGCGGCTGCTGCGGTCTGTAACATTATCAGATCCGTTGTAAGCCTCGATTCTCACGCCACGGGCCTTGATGACAGAACCGGCTGCCACCTGTCCTGAAAGCTCCTCGACAGTCTTGTTGAGCTCCTGCTGCTTTCTTCTGCTCTCCGCAGCCTCACGACGTGCAGCTGCAGCATCTGCAGTAAGCTGCTTGTTGAGGGTATTGAGTGAGTCGATCTGGACAATATAGTTCTTCATGATGCTTCTGAGGGTACCAAGCTCCTTCTCGTACTGACGGATCTTGCTTCTGTTTGTCGCCTCAGTCTTGGTGATCTTCTCGATAAGCATCTGAACCTCAAGACGTGATGAGTCAAGCTGAAGGTTGATATCGTCATATTCAGAAGACAATGTAGCGTAATCATTCTGAAGGGCTACCATCTGTTCGGTAAGTTCCTCCTTTTCAATAGTAAGTTCCTTTACCAATGATGATTTCTGATACCATATATATGCAAGCACTCCGGCAAGAATCACCGCCACAGCGATGAGCGCATACATGATCTTTTTCAAGCTCTGCTCTTCCATTTCTATCGTTTTTTGATTGTTATTATTCTCATTATCGCCACAAAGATAAGAAAATATCGTATTTTGTGTATATTTGTATGGATATAGACTTATAAACCGCTACAAATTTGATGCTATGAAATATTTGACAAGAGCCGTAAAATACTTTTTCTACTTTGCGTTCCTTACAACTGCAATAATCCTTGCCCTCATACTTATCGGTGCCGTAGAAGGCAACATCGACACTATTTTCGAGGGAGGATACAGCGCATTATGGAAAATAGCCATATTCTTCGCATTGGTCGCGGCAATATATCCGAAATTCGGTTTCGTACGTCGCCGTCTTGAGGTAGATGCAGACTGGGACCAGGTAAGAAATGCAGCCAAGACCTACTTCAGCGCCCGTCCGTTCAAGCTTGAGTCTGAATCTGCCGACACCCTTACATTCAGACGCAGGGACATGATAAGCAGAATGACCAAGATGGGTGAAGACAGGGTCACACTGAGCAGGACCGAAGAAGGCTACATGCTCGAAGGCCTCAGAAAGGACATCCTTATTTTCGCAACAGGAATGGAATACAGCCTGACTCCTCGCGAAGACGGTCAGGCTTAATGCAGAATACTAAGAATCCGCATTAAGCATCTTGGCAGCCTCTGCCAAAGCCTCGTAAAAGTCCTCGCCGAAATAACGCTCTATCGGTTCGCGTAAAAACTCATATACGCGGACCTTTTCTTTTTTGCCCTTGGCGAATGCATCCTGACATATATGCCACCTGTGGAGGTTGAGAGCCCTTGTTCCGTTACTGAGCTGGGTGATTCGGATCGGGTAGAGCCAGCATGAGATCGGCTTGCGGAAGTCGCCTTTTCCCTGGAACCAGCATCTCTCCATAGAACAGAAGCAGTTTCCGTCCTCGTCAAAGAGGGTATATGCACATTCCTCGCTGCCAGGCACGAGAGGGGTCACCATGTCTCCGTCTCTGTCAATCTCGAAAAAGCCCTTGTCAGCAACTGCCGCACGGCCTTCCTCAGACATTATCGGAGAGAATATATGATAATTCTTTTCGATGGCCTCTGCCTCGCACTCTTCCATCGGCGCACCGCTGTCACCGATGACGCAGCAGCAACCCTTGCACTTCTCATAATCGCATGCAAAATATTCTGTGAGGATCTCCTCCGATACAAGACAATCGTCTATCTGAATAATTGTTCCGTGATACATATATATTATTTCTTTGTGATTACATATTCCACCTTGCTGCCGTTTTCAAGCATTTCAAGCACATTCCTCACGTCCGCAGCCTTTACCGCATCGATATGTCCGGCATATCCGGTAGTAAGGTCTTTTCCGTCAAGATACCTCAATGCAATTGCATTGGTCCAGTAAAGAGGCGACTTCATCTCCAAGGACACTTCGTTCTTCAGGGCAGCCTTGCATGCGGCAAGATGTCCCTCATCCAAAGCAGCCGAACTCATGCCGGACAGCACGGAACGAAGCATGGAAAGTGCATCGATCGAGCTTGCCACATTCATGACCGAAACACTGAGATTCACCCTTTCTTCCGGATATATCCTGCAATTCTGAGACACACTTACATACATTCCGGCCTCAGACATATGCTCTACAATCCTCTGCTCCAGCATCTTCGCCGCAACCGCAGCCGCTGCATAATTTCCGGCAGTAAGCGGCATTCTGGCAGACATGGCTATATCGACGCTGTTATCATATCCGTCCACAGTATATGTAGACCATCCCGACACCGGCTGATATTTCACTACCGGCCTGCGGTAAGCTGTCGAACTTGTCGAAAAAGCACCGACATATTCGAGAAGAGCCTTCTTCAGAACATCTTCCGCGATATCTCCGACGATGACAAGCACTCCGTCGTTCATCTTGCCGGACTGCTCCGAAAAGAACTTCTCAGCCTTTGCAGCAAAAGCAGGGGTAAGCTTGCCCGGAGCCTTGAATGCAGAATAAGCATAACCAGGACACATGATGCTGTCGATAGCGGTCATTCTTGAAACATATGAACCTTCCTGATGCTTGAGCATCAAGTCATTACACTCCATGTAATATCTGAAGGCAGCCTCATCCGGCCTGCGGTCGGAAACCAGCGCGAGAAGAGATTTCAGGAGGAAACGGACTCTGCCTTCGGGCGCATATCCGTTCACCATCGTATTGGAAAGCGTCACCTGAGTATCCATGGTGATGCCCGCGGAAGCAAGAATGCTCTTGAAGTCCACCGCCTTCAGACCGGCAATGAAACAAAGGTCCGGATAATCAGACAGGAATGCACCCTCACCTTCCGAAAGGTCCGGAATGGTTCCATAACCTCCGTTCAGCGCCAATGTATAATAAAGCTTGTCGGACGAAGGCATATTCCTGTATACCACCTTGAATCCGTTTGAAAATGTCCATATCGAACCACCAGAAAGATGGTCCTTCTTTACAGACTTTATCCTCATCTTTGGTCCGATGCCCGGGAAGGAAACCGTATCCCTGAGATTCGGAGCAGCTGACCTCACGACTCCGGCGGCTTCATTCGCGGTCCATATGGAATCCAGACGCGACCTGAATGAAGCATCAGACGGGTCAGCACAACTTACCTTAAGTTCCTTGGATCCGTCCAGGAGTGCCGCTATGATATCATTGAAAAGCCTTGTTCCGGTCGTATCGGGGAGATTTCTTGACCTGTGATACTTCAGAACCTCGGTATCCGAAGCCAGAGACGAATCGTAAAGGAATGCCGAAATGCACCTGTCTACATAATCTCCATTGTCACGGACCGGATATACCGCAGATTCGTGAAGTTCGTCGATAAACTTAGCCCTTGAAGCCCTGAACTCATTCACAGATGCTCCGGCACCATCGAGAGATGCCATGACCTCCGCCACAGCAAGCAACGCATCATCCGCATCTTCAGGATCGACATAAACGCTCACGGTAAAAGTCTCATCATAAGGAGTCTCATGTGCCGGCATGTACACACATGCAATATCCGCAACCGGGATATCCTTGTCTCTCAGAATCTTATGAATCCTGCCTCTGGTGATATCACCGAGAATGTCCATCGTCATTGCAAATGTGGCGGTCTGTACGGTATTCATGAAGCTGCGCGGCTGTCGTGCAGAACGCCATGTCATCGAAACGGCAGTGAGGCCATCACGCATCACATCCGACGCCACAAAAACAGGTTCTTCACGGCTGGTCCATACATACTCCTTCCTTGCCGCCGATTCCCTTTTCGGAGTCATATATGAAAGCATCCTGAGCTTCTCGGCAGTAGAATTGACATCGATGTCGCCAGAAACGATTATCGCCTGATCAGACGGAGCATACCATTTCTTCATGAACTCATCGTCCGACCATGAGACTCTTTCTGTCATATCCATCACTACCAGGAGCGCAGAGTCGAGAACCGTTTTACCGTCTGTGAGTCTCAAGCCTGGAAACCTGAACACCGTCGCGTCATCCCTCACCTCGGCAAATCCTCTGCTGCCTGCAGCTGCACCATGGGAAGTCATGAATTCTTGCGGAGAACGGTTTTCCAGTCTTGGAACATAACTAAGGGCACGTCTTGCAAGCTCGAGAACTTCCGGTGCCGATGTATCTGATACGGTATAAAGTCCCGTCTTCTGGACAAGGGCAAAATCAGCCCTGCCTTTTGAAGAAGGATTCGACGAAAGATAATATTTCATACCGTTGGGCAGCACGCCCTGCTTCACAGCAGGATCACCGGGCAGCGCAGGAAGATTCTGAGCTGGCACGGATATTGAAAGCAATAGGGCTGCCACGAGTGTAAATAGCTGTTTATATATCGTTTTCATCATATTTCATGTACCAAATGCAAAATTAAAACAAAAAATTCCTATTTTTGCATTTCTCTTGACTTAATGGATATTAATGTTAAACAAATTGAATAATACTATGAAGAAAATTATCCTCGCGCTTGCAGCAGTCGTAATGACAGCTGGAGTGATGTCTGCTCAGGACATCAACGCCGTAACTGAAGTCTACAACAATGGTGCTATGGAGCTCCAGATGGAGAACAAGGAAGCTGCTCTCGAGAACTTCCAGAACGCTCTCAAGATGGCTATCGAGCTCGGAGACGAAGGTATGGAAATCGCAGACAACTGCCGCAACACCATCCCTGCACTCGTTCTCTCTATCGCTAAGGACCTCATCAAGGCTCAGAGCTACGACCCTGCAATCGAGAAGCTTAACGCAGCTATCGCAGTAGCTGAGGAGTACAGCAACGCTGATGTAGTCGCTGACGCAAAGGAGCTTATCTCACAGGTGACAATGCTTAAGGGTAACGAGCTCATCAAGGCTAAGAACTTCGCTGCAGCTATCCCTGTATTCGAGGAGCTTATCGCTGCTGACTCAACAAACGCTAACGCAGCTATCCGCCTTGGTATGGCTTACATGTCAACAAACAAGACAGCTGAGGCTGAGAAGGCATATCTCCTCGCTGCAAGACATGGCGAAGAGGCTCAGGCAAACAAGCAGCTTTCAAACATGTTCGTAAAGGTTGCTGCTGCTGAGCTCAAGGCTAAGAAGTATGCTGACGCTATCGCAGCTGCTGACAAGTCAAACGCATACCTTGAGAACGCTACAGCAATGAAGGTAGCTGGTACTGCAGCTTCACAGCTCAAGAAGAACGCTGAGGCTATCGCATACCTCGAGAAGTACCTCGAGCTCTCACCTAACGCTAAGGACGCAGCTAACATGAAGTACACTATCGCTGCTACAGCTCAGGCAATGGGTAACAACGCAAAGGCTAAGGAGTACTACGAGCAGATCGTAAACGATCCTAAGCTCGGTCCTGCAGTTAAGCCTATCCTCGACGCTTTGAAGTAATATATGAGGCAGCTTGAACTGCTTGCTCCGGCAAGAGACGCACAGATCGGCATCGCAGCAATTGACTGCGGTGCCGATGCTGTGTATATAGCCGGTCCGCAGTTCGGAGCACGCCAGGCAGCCGGAAATACAATCGACGATATCCGGAGGCTTTGCGATCACGCCCACAGATATGGAGCGAGAATATTCGTTGCTCTCAACACAATTCTTTATGACGATGAGCTGGAGGCGGCTTACCGTCAGATGCTTGCGGTACAGGAAGCAGGAGCGGATGCACTCATAATCCAGGACATGGCCGTAATGGAAATGGCCCGCCATGGCATCGGCGACATCCGCGAAGACTTCAGGATACCGCTTCATGCCTCGACCCAATGTGCCATACGTACGCCAGAGCAGGCAGCATTCCTCGAGGGACTCGGATTCTCAAGGCTGATTCTGGAGCGTGAACTTTCGATTGAACAGATAAAGGCCATACGTGCTGCCGTGACATGCGAACTTGAATTCTTCGTGCACGGAGCCCTTTGCGTATGCTACAGCGGCCAGTGCTATCTGTCGGAGAAGATCACAGGCAGAAGCGCCAACAGAGGTGCATGCATACAGGCTTGCAGATCACGTTATGACCTTGTGGATGCAGACGGAAAGGTCATCGTCAAGGACAAGGCTCTGCTCTCGCTCAAGGACTTCAACCTCCGTTCAAGGATAAAGGGTCTTGCCGAAGCCGGAATCACATCATTCAAGATCGAGGGAAGACTCAAGAACGAATCATATGTCAGGAATGTAGTCAGGGATTACTCGATAGCTCTGGACGACCTGATATCCCAGGCGCCGGAAACATATGAAAGAGGCTCTTTCGGACAGGTTTCGGGAGGCTTTACCCCAGACACAGCCAAGACATTCAACAGAGGCTACACCGAACTTTTCATAGACGGAAAACGCGGTAAATGGGCTGCTATGGATGCAGCAAAATCCATGGGTGAAGAAATCGGTCAGGTCATAAGCCTCAACAAAGACAAAAGCTCGATCGGACTGAAGCTCAACAACAGAAACATAGTCCTCAACAACGGTGACGGATTCTCGTTCGTCGCAAAGGACGGAAGCGTGACCGGATTCCGCGGTGACGTATGCAGCGACGCTGCAATACGCTGCAAGAGCACACAGTCACTATACATCGGAGCGAGGATCTACCGAAACATAAACATCGCATTCGAAAGGGAAATCGAACGAAAAGCATGCGTCAGGGAGATCCGTGCGAGCGTACACATGGACTTTGCAAAGTCTTCCGACGGACTCTGGAGCATCATTGCAAAAGCTGTAAGCGAAGACGGACGCATCGCTTCAGAATCATTTGAAGCCGGCGACCAAAGTGCGCAGAACCGCGAAAGAATGGCCGAGATGATCCGCACCCAGATCGGCAAATCATCAAACGGATACAGATTCAGCCTTGAGGACATATCCGAGGCAGAGGAACTTCCTTTCATGAGCTCAGCAGCTTTGAACGGTATCAGAAGGAGGCTTTCAGAAATTCTGGACTCAATGCCATGCGGCAAAAAGGACATCCTTCTGAGAGACCCGGAAAAAGTTAGTAAAAAAGCTCTCCCTCAGAAAGATGTCACATATAAGGCGAATGTATCAAACAAGGTCTCAGCCGCAGTCTATGGCAAAGCAGGTGCAGAAAGCATCCAGGATGCTTATGAAATATGCCACACTCATTCTGCCGAACTCATGAGAACAAGATACTGCATCAGATATGAGCTTGGAATGTGCCCGAAGCATCATGGTGCAAAACCTGGAAAATCTTTGTTCCTTCTCAATAACGGACAGCGTTTCGCACTTGGATTCGACTGCCGCAACTGCGAGATGACTGTATCGGAAGCCTAATATTCCACGACCTCGAAAGTCAGGTCCACATCACCGAAACTAGCCTCAAGATCATCGTTGGCTTCCAGCCAGCGGGATGACAAGCGTCCTCTCCAGACCACATCATCTCTTGAATTGAGAGGGATGGAAATCTCAAACCCGTAGCTCTTGCTTTCTACATACACCTTTGCCTTGGTTGTCCATTCGGTCTTCGTACCTCCATCATCCTCCGTAATCATGAAAGCATACCAGTCTATGCCTTCCTTGTTTCCTTCGGAATCCATGGACCACTGCGCCCAGTCAGACATCAGGATTGCATTGAAATCCTGAGAGACACCCACCTGGCTGCGCTTGACCACGATCATGAAGTCTGTAACCATCGGCTCGTAAAGCCTTAATTCCGCCTCCGTCCTTGCCGTAAGATCCTCGATATAGCCGGATTTGACGAAGAATTCGGACGCTCCGGCAAACCATGGGTCATAATTACGGTTCATGGTGAAATTCTTCAAGAGCAGCGCTTTCACAGGTTTTCCAGCCCTCGTCTGTTCCGGTCCGGTACATGAGGATGGACGGACGATGATGGTTCCGCCTCCTTCTCCCCACTCAGGGTCCTCCCTTCTCAACATCTCCAAAGTAGCATAGCCTGCATCAGAATTCCTATTTATGACCCACACCGGCTCCACCTTTGCAACCTCCTCATCTACAAGCACTTTCTCAACCCTTCTCGAACCATCATCATCCATAACCAACCTATATCCTATATTCTTTTCCGACCCGTCTTCCGGATCGAAAGTGATTATCGGCAACTGCGAATCATCCCATGTCTCCGAATACGGCCAATATATCTGGATGTCGGATGAAGTAAGCTCATCTATGAACCTGTCCGGATCGATGCTTTCAGACTTTGTCAGAGATGAATTCATCAGCTGCTCCTTTATCAGATCCCTCAACGGCCTCTCATAAGCTTCTCCGCTCTTCGTCTGCGGATCTCCCACGCCGGCTCCAGGTCTCTCAAAAAGATCCCTCATGGTATATTCCTCATCATAGCCGTTTCCGGAAGAAGAAGATACCGCATCATGCACCTCATCAAGTTGGGATGTACCCATAGGAATCGAGGCCAGCAGGCGGGCGACTTCTTCAAGATCCACATAAGTGGAGTCCTTCTTGTCAGCGTGCTTGTCAGGATTGTTATCCAGGTATTCACAGGACGCAGCAGCGAGCAGAATACAAGCCGAAGCTGCAATGTTCAAAACAGTCTTCATGGTCTTAATGTTTAATCCGCTGCAAAGTTCCTGACATTTATCCGTTGAATGAAAATTTCAACGGATAAATACAAAAATCGGCCTCTCATGCGTGTGAGAGGCCGATTTATACCTTGAATTTTGTTGGATTTTTATAAAAAATCCAACAAAATCATCGTATGAATGACACAAAGCGATCCTTATCGTTGAGATCTTTTATGATATGTACATCCTTAAAACCGGCATTCCTGTAAATATCTGCAGTCTGCTCACCAAGAGCTTCGTTGATCTCTACGACGGCATAGCCTGATGGCTTGAGAAGGGCCATGGCCCATTCGGAAACGGCGCGATAGAATACCAGGGGATCGTCATCTGAAACGAAAAGAGCAAGATGCGGTTCATGATCAAGGACATTCGGACGCATCAAAGCCTTCTCCTTGTCCATCACATATGGAGGATTGCTCACAAGGACGTCGAACATACCGAGACCGCACAGAGGCTCACCAAGAACATCCGCCTTCAGGAATTCAGGGGCCTTCGCTCCCGTACGGGCCATCTCGTATGCAAAATCCTGCCTTGAAGCGACACCCAACGCCCCATCAGAAATATCCACTCCCTTGACATCCGAACCTGGCATTTCCAAGGCCAAGGTCCATGCGATGCATCCGCTTCCCGTACACAGGTCCAGCACTCTCTTCGGTCCGTCGGTGGACAGCACTGTCCTGCAAAGTATCTCAGTCTCAGGACGAGGGATGAGGACATCCGGAGTGACATGAAATCCGCGTCCATAGAAATACGCCAGACCAATGACATACTGAAGAGGCTCTCCGGACACCATACGCGTGTAAGCATCCCTGATTTCAGGCAGGAGATCGTCGCTTATCTCGTAGTCAGGATTCAGAATATGGGTATGCCTTGTCGTACCGATCCTGTGTTCCAGATATGCAAGCACCATCTCGCGTGCCTCCCCTTCCGGATAAAGCGACGAGATGGTGTTTATACCTTCCTTGATAAGATCTTTCAGGAACATTACGAATTTTCAATGACTGTGGTCAGGAAGTCTGTCATGTCCATGCCTGCAGCACGTACCATCTGAGGCACGAGAGATGCAGCCGTCATGCCCGGTATCGTATTGACTTCCAGGAAGTAAAGCCCATCTTCAGCACAGATGTAGTCTACGCGCACAAGACCTGCACATCCGAGATGGGAATAAATCTTCTTCGATGTCTCCTGAATCTCTTCTCTCAATGAATCAGGAATCTGGGCTGGGCACACCTCCTTGCTGTGACCGTTATACTTGGCCTCGTAGTCGAAGAATTCGTTGTCGGTAAGGATTTCAATAACAGGAAGAGCCACGTTTTCCTTACCATTATAATATACGGCACATGTAAGTTCACGTCCCACGATCGCCGCCTCCGCGATAAGCATATTACCCTCAGAGAAAGCATACTCTACAGCCTTATCGAAATCCTCGACAGACTTGACCTTAGTGACACCGAAGCTGCTGCCGCCGTCTGTAGGCTTCACGAACATAGGAAGTCCGAGCTTCTCCACCGCCTTCTGAGCCAGTCCTTCCGTAGACTCGCCCTTGCGAAGGAAGATGTCATCGGCACATTTCACGAAATCCACATCCTTGAGATAGCTCTTGCATGAGAATTTATCGAAAGTTATGGCTGAAACGAATGCATTGCAACCGCTGTGGGGCACGCCAAGCATCTCAAGATAACCCTGCATGAGACCATTCTCACCCGGTGTACCATGCTGCATGATGTATGCATACTCAAATTTGATCTTCTGACCGCCGATCATTACCGAGAAATCTGTCTTGTCGATCTCAGGACGCTGATCCTCAGGGATGACCACCCTCATGGAATTGATGTTCCTGTATGCGGCAAGAGTCCATTTGCCGAATCGGGCAAAGACCTCATATACATTATACTTTTTTCCGTCCACTCTCGAAGCGGTAAACTCGCCGCTTCGGCACGACACCTCCCACTCGGAAGAGTCGCTGCCATAAATCACTGCTATGTTTTTCATCTGTCTATTCAAAGAAATAATCTGTACTTTCCTCAGCCTTTATTTCGGCATCTGCATCACTTCCGTCACAGTTGAGATTGAGGGAAATGCCCGGAGGCGCCATGAATGTCTCATTCTCATCCAGCTTCAGCGATGCATCCTTGCGGCACTTCTGCATGAAGAGACCCCAGATAGGAAGGGCCATGTTAGATCCTCCACCGAGAGAGAGAGACTCAAAATGTACCTGTCTGTCCTCGGCACCGACCCATACGCCGGCTGTAAGCGACGGTGTATATCCGATGAACCATCCGTCCGACTGGTCGTTTGTTGTACCGGTCTTGCCGGCGATCTCTCCCTTCAGACCGTACTTCGCACGAAGACGCACACCTGTACCGCTGTTCACGACTCCCTGCATCAGGTTAGCCATGAGATATGCAGTATATTCGCTGATTGCCTCACGCTTCTTGTTTGTGAACTCGCCAAGCACGTTGCCCATGCTGTCCTCGATACGTGTCACGAAGATCGGCGACACATACACGCCCTTCGAAGGGAAGGTATTGTATGCAGATACCATCTCATATACTGTGATGTCAGCCGAACCCACGCAAAGAGGATATACAGGATCAAGGAATGAGCCCACTCCCATCTTCCTCATCATATCTACCATGGCGTTAGGGCCATACTGTTTCATCAGATATGCTGAAATATTGTTCGAACTCTTGGTCAGACCCCACTTGAGAGTCACGGTCTGTCCGATCCATTCGTCCTTGTCGGTACTCTTAGGAGTCCATGTGGTATCACCGACCATGAAGGTCTGCGGTACATTTACGACCTTGTCACATGGGCTCATGCCCTCCTGCATCGCAAGAGTGTAGAGGAAAGGCTTGATGGTCGAACCTACCTGACGCTTACCCTGGCGGACGTTATCATACTTGAAATAGCGGTAATTCGGTCCGCCCACATATGCCTTGATATGTCCTGTCTCCGGCTCGATGGCCATGAAGGCCGCGCGAAGATGCGACTTATAATACTTGATCGAGTCGTTCGGAGTCATTACGGTATCGATGTAACCCTTCTTGTTCCATGAGAACACCCTCATCTTCACCGGCTCGTCAAAGCTCTTGCGGATATCTGCCTCAGATGCACCGTTGTTCTTCATGATACGGTAGCGGTCGCTCCAGCGCCTTGCCTGCTTCATAAGCTGGTCGATGGTCTGCTGGTCGATGTCATTCGAGAACGGCTTGTTCTTCTTCCACCTCAAATCTCTCCAGAAACTGTTCTGAAGATCCTTTCCAAGGTGCTCAGCCACAGCCTCTTCCGCATATCTCTGCATACGCGAATCGATAGTTGTATAGATTCTGAGACCGTCTTTGTCGAGATTGTACGGAGTGCCGTCGGCCTTATGGTTTTTGTTGAGCCATCCGTAAAGCTGGTCATCTGCCCACTGAAGAGAGTCCACAACATAATCTTCATACTGGCTGTAAGAAGATCTCTTCGGCTTCTTTGCATTCATCGTACGACGGAGCATATCGCGGAAATAAGGGCCTACTCCGGCATTATGATCCTGGATCTGGTATGAAAGCTCGATCGGAATCTGCTGAATCGAATCGCATTCCTCCTGTGTAAGGAAACCGTTCTTCGCCATTCTTGAGATGACAAGGTTTCTTCTTGTAAGCGACTTGTCCGGATTGATGGCCGGGTTATATCTTGTAGGCTTGTTGACCATGCCGACGAGTGTCGCAGCTTCCTCGACTGTAAGGTCGATCGGATTCTTGCCGAAGAATGTCTGTGCCGCAGCCTTGATACCGTAAGCGTTACTACCGAAGAATATCTGGTTCATGTACATGGTCATGATCTCGTCCTTGGTATAGTTGCGCTCAAGCCTTACTGCTGTGATCCACTCCTTGAGTTTGATCCACACCATCTTGAGGATCGATACTCCCGGAATCTTGCTGCTCACATCCTCACGGGGATAGAGGGTCTTGGCCAGCTGCTGGGTAATGGTACTTCCTCCTCCCTGGCTGGAGTCGCTGCTGAGCAAGGTCTTCACCAGCACTCGGGCAAGACTCTCGAAGTCGATGCCGGAATGTCTGTAGAAACGCTCGTCCTCTGTAGCGACAGCGGCATGAACGATGTTTGGAGAAAGCTCCTCGTAGCTGACGAACGACCTGTTCTCGATATGGAAGGTCGTCAATATCTCTCCGTCAGAAGAAATCACCTGAGTTGCGAGCTTGCTGTCAGGATTCTCGAGTTCCTCGAATGACGGAATGTCAGCAAAGAGACATACCGATGCAAGCAGAAGGATCACGCTTGCGACCCCGGCTCCGAAAAGTATCCAGAACCATTTTACGATCTTCTTCCTTGTAGTATCTTTCATCTCAAAAAAGTTTAGCGACATATATATAAAAGGTCACCTTTAGGTGACACCTGGGAAGGCCCAGGTACAAGATGACAAAATTAACAACAAAATTTGGAAAATTGCCCGATTTGTACCTTACTTTGCAGTTTCTTTTTGAAAAACAGGAGGATTTGAGAATGAAGGACGGAAAAAATCTTGTGATTGTCGAGTCTCCGGCTAAGGCTGGGACCATACAGAAATTTCTTGGAAACGACTATATAGTAAAGTCAAGCTTCGGACACATACGCGATCTTCACGACAACGAGCTCAGCATCGATGTGAAGGACGGATTCAAGCCGGAATACGTCATCCCGGCGGACAAGAAGAAGGTGGTATCCGAGCTTAAGAAAGCTGCAAAAGACGCACAGACAGTGTGGCTCGCATCCGATGAGGACCGAGAGGGAGAGGCTATCTCATGGCATCTTTTCGAGACTCTCGACCTTGACGCAGCAAACACGAAACGTATTGTATTCCACGAGATTACAAAGAACGCAATCCTTAACGCGATAGAGAATCCCCGCGAGATCGACATGAGCCTTGTGAACGCTCAGCAGGCCCGCCGCGTACTTGACCGCCTCGTAGGTTTCGAGCTTTCTCCGGTTCTTTGGAGAAAGATCCAGCCGAAGCTTTCTGCCGGTCGCGTACAGTCTGTGGCCCTCCGTCTCGTTGTGGACCGCGAAAGAGAGATCCTGGCCTTCAACCACGAATCATATTATAAGGTAGAAGCCCTCTTCCATCCGGAAGGAACTCCTGAAAAGACACTCGTAAAGGCAACTCTTGACAGAAAGTTCAAAGACATTGAGTCTGCCCGCGAATATCTTGAAAGACACGTGAATGCAGAATTCAGGATCAGCAGCATTGAGAAGAAGGAAGGAACAAGGACTCCTGCCGCTCCATTCACGACTTCGACCCTTCAGCAGGAGGCTGCAAGAAAGCTCAGACTTTCAGTAAGCCAGACAATGAGCATAGCTCAGAGACTCTACGAGCACGGACTCATAACATACATGCGTACCGACTCGACCAACCTCTCTTCGCTCGCGATCAACACCGCAAAGAAATACATCGGAGAGAACTTCGGCGAAGAGTATTCACATGTAAGACAGTACAGGACAAAGGCCAAGGGTGCACAGGAGGCACATGAGGCCATCCGACCTACATACATCGAGAACACCACAATCGAGGGAACTCCTCAGGAAAAGAAACTCTACGAACTCATCTGGAAGCGCACGGTAGCGTCACAGATGTCCGACGCACGTATCCTCAGGACTGACATCAAGGTCGGATCTGACAAGGGAGAGGAAATCTTCAATGTACAGGCAAGCCAGGTGATGTTCGACGGATTCCTCAAGCTCTACATCGAAAGCACAGACGAGCCTTCACAAGACGACGAGATGATGATCCTCCCTGAGATGAACATCGGAGCACGAATGTTCGAGGAGGGCATCACTGCTGAATGCAAGTACACATCCGCACCGTCACGTTATTCCGAGGCCACACTCGTGAAGAAGCTTGAAGAGCTCGGCATCGGCCGTCCGTCTACATATGCACCGACGATCTCTACCCTGACAAAGGGACGCGGATACATCGTCAAGGGAGACAAGACTGGAGAGAAGCACGAGGTCACAAACCTCTCTCTCAAGAAGGGCGTGATCAAGGCTTCAGCGAAGACCGAAACAGTCGGAGCCGAGAAGGGAAGACTTCTTCCGCAGGATATCGGAATGATCGTAACTGACTATCTTGTAAAGAATTTCGAGACCATCCTTGACTATGGATTCACAGCAAACGTCGAGAAGGACTTCGACCAGATTGCCGAGGGCGAAATGGTTTGGAACAGCGTGATCAGCGAATTCTACGGCCCATTCCATACTAAGGTGCAGGAGACTCTCAGCAACAGAGAGTACAGCCATGTGAGCCGCGAACTCGGAGTCGACCCGAAGGACGGACAGCCGCTGGTGGCACGTTTCGGTCAGTACGGTCCATATGTACAGAAAGGAGACGGCGACAGCAAGCAGTACGCAAGCCTCGCCCCTGGACAGCTGATCGAGAGCATCACCCTCGAAGAGGCTCTCAAGCTCTTCGAACTTCCAAGGACCGTAGGCCAGCATGAAGGCATAGACATCATCTGTACAAAGGGACGTTTCGGACCATATATCAAGTACGGTGACAGGAACATATCTCTCCCACGCGGAACAGATCCTCTCAAGATTGACCTTCAGACATGCATCAGCCTGATTTCAGAGAGTCAGGAGAAGAAGAGCGGAGAGGTTCTTGCCGAGTACACCGATAGCGACATCCAGGTGATCAACGGAGCTTACGGACCATATATCAAGCATGCAGGATCGAACTACAAGATCCCTAAGGGAACCGACCCTTCTACGCTTGATGAAGAGAAATGTAAGGAGATAATATCCACCTCAGAGCCTACAGGCCGTAAGAAAAGGCGTAAATAATTTTAAAATATGTAAATATTCCGACCCTATTTTTTGATGATTTCAATATTATCACTAAATTAGCGGTCGGATTTTGTTATAAATTGTAAGAGTCATGACAAACTATCAGATCGACCAGATTGACCAGAAGATTCTTTCGTTTCTTGTAAAGAACGCAAGAATGCCATTTCTCGAGATTGCACGCGAGTGCGGTGTTTCGGGAGCTGCGATCCACCAGAGAGTGAAAAGGCTGGAGGCAAACGGAGTCATCACAGGCTCCCGTCTCCTCGTAAAGCCACAGGCACTCGGACTTAATGTTTGTGCATTCGTAAGCGTATCGCTTTCGGAGGCAAACAAATACCCTGAGGTAATCGAGTCATTCAAGAAGATCTCCGAGATCGTGGAGTGTCATTTCGTAACAGGAAAGCACGCCCTTCTCATCAAGCTCTTCTGCTTTGACCATGACCACCTCATGCAGATTCTCCTGAACACGATCCAGAAGATTCCGTATGTGCTTCAGACAGAGACACAGATATCCCTCGACCAGGCGATCGAGCGTCAGGTATGGGTAAAGGAATATCAGAACACCAGCTTCTCTGCCAGCGTGAAGAAAAGCAGAAAGGATCACAAGGAGTAATCCTGTCGCGACATAGAAATAATGGCTTGGGCGAGCAGAAGATCGTCTTGAGTCGTTATCTTGATATTGAGCCTCTCGCCTATGATGTACGAGAGGCTTTTTCCATATTTTTCAACCACTGACGCATCGTCGGTGAAAGCCGTATCGTAAGGCATGGCATAGGCCTTCTTCAACACCTCGGAATGGAAGATCTGTGGGGTCTGCGCGCCGAAAAGGACAGAGCGGTCAGCCTTTGCCCCTGGCACTGTGCGAAGCTCCCCATCCTTGTTTTCCAGCACCTTCATCGTCTCCACGCAAGGAGTCACAGGAATCAGGGCCTGCACCGTTTCAGCCCTCTCATAAATCTGTCTCACAAAGGTCGGCGAAACCAGCGGACGGACTCCGTCATGCACTCCCACAAGAGCCCCCTCAGGCACTCTGTCAAGAGCGTTTCTCACTGAATGAAAGCGAGTTATACCTCCGGCTACGAGTATCTGAGGACAAACGAAATTACGCTCAAGGCAATAGGTCCTCCAATATTCGATGAAGTCCTTAGGCAAGACTGTGATGACGGATATTCCGGGACATGCCTCAAGGAAGACTTCGATGGTTTTCTGAAGTATAGCCTTGCCGTCAAGTTCGAGAAACTGCTTAGGTCTTCCGGCACCCATTCTGGTACCGCTTCCCGCTGCCATTATGATCACATATCTTTTCCTTTCCATAGACTTCGTTTCTTTTCGCAAAAATAGTAAATTTATCCTCCATTATTGGGAGATTTTTTGTAATTTTACGCCCTATTTTGATTAATACGAAAAAAGGGATAAAAAGATATGGCATTTTCATTTTTGACACAGGATCTTGCGATCGACCTCGGAACAGCCAACACCGTCATTTTCCAGAATGACCAGATCGTGCTGGACGAGCCAAGTATCGTAGCCATCGACAACAGCACAGGCAAGGCCCTCGCCATCGGACAGAAGGCGAAGCTCATGCAGGAAAGGGAAAATCCGTGCATCAAGACAATCCGTCCTCTCAAGGATGGAGTCATCGCAGACTTCAACGCTGCAGAAATGATGATCCGCGGCTTCATCAAGCAGGTGAACAGCAAGCGCAGATCACTCTTCCAGCCGAACCTCAAGATCGTGGTCGGCATCCCTTCGGGAAGTACCGAAGTGGAGATCCGTGCGGTGCGTGACTCTACTGAGCACGCCGGAGGACGCGATGTATATCTGATCTATGAGCCTATGGCATCAGCCCTCGGTATCGGCCTTGACGTAGAGGCACCTAAGGGTAACATGGTCGTTGATATCGGAGGTGGTACAACCGAGATCGCAGTCATCTCCCTCGGAGGTATCGTAGTGCAGGATTCGATCAAGGTAGCCGGTGACGTATTCACAAACGACATCCAGATGTACCTTCGCCAGCAGCACAACATCAAGGTGGGACAGATTACAGCCGAGAAGATCAAGATCGCTATCGGAGCCGTTGTTCCTACACTCGAAGAAGAGCCGGAGCCATATGCAATCACTGGTCCTAACCTCATGACTGCACATCCAGTACACGCTACAATCACATACCAGGAGATCGCTCACTGCCTTGACAAGTCAGTTGCAAGAATCGAGAGCGGAATCATCCACGTACTTGAGCAGACTCCTCCGGAGCTCTATTCTGACATCGTGGAGAACGGTATCAACCTCGCAGGTGGCGGATCGCTTCTCAGAGGACTCGCAACACGTCTCACAGAGAAGATCAACATTCCGTTCCATGTAGCGGAAGACCCGCTCAGAGCTGTAGCGCGCGGTACATGTCTCGCACTCAAGAATACCGAGAACTACACATTCCTCATGAGATAAGGCCTTGCAGAAGAGCAACGTCATATTATACCTGATCAATGCAGCTATCTTCATCCTTTTGGAGGTAGCTGCGTTGAATATGCTGCACAACAACGGTCCGTTGCAGAGCACCTGGCTTTCAAAGGGAAGTCAGGCTGTGATGGGTACCGTATGGGGCGGCGCACAGAACGTAAAGCACTATTTCTCGCTGAAGAAGTCCAATGACTCGCTCGCATTGGAGAACCACGACCTGAGGCTTCGCATCGCTCAGTTTGAAGCCATGCTCGAAGGTACGCAGGAAGTACAGGCTCCAATGGCAGCCGATGCCAAGGGCAAGGCAGGCAACTTCGTCTATACTCCGGCGACAATAGTCAAGATCAGCAACAATTCCCGTCACAACTACATCATCATCGGAAAAGGAAGCAACGACGGCATAACCAAGGGCTCCGGAGTCATAACCGGCAAGGGAGCGATCGGAGTGATTGATGCGGTAAGCAGCAACTATTCATATGCCCGTTCCTTCAAGAACCATGAGATGAGCATCAGTGCAAGACTCGGAAAGGAAGGAGCCATAGGTCCCATGAACTGGGACGGACGCAGCAGTGCGGGCGCAATCCTCAAGGAGATTCCTCACCATGTGGATTTCCAGCCGGGCGACACCGTATACACAAGCGGATTCTCGTCAATCTTCCCTCCTGACATCCCTCTCGGCACCGTCGGAGAGGCCAAGATCGTGAACGGAGCGACATACGACATCAAGGTGACACTGTTCGAGGACTATGGAGCGTTACGATATGTAACCATCGTAGACAACCTGGGCAAAGAAGAAATCAAGGCATTAGAGAAGGGTAACAATGAAAACAGGTAACAATTTCGGACTTCTGTACTGCCTGATGCTGGTATGTCAGATAATCATTTGCAGTTTCTCCCCTCTGGGGCCATATGTGACATTGAGCCTTCTTCCGGCCATGATTCTCTGCATGCCGCTGAGCATCAATACTATAGGCTGCATGCTCATAGCTTTCGGAAGCGGTCTTGCCGTAGACTGGCTTTCGGAAGGTCTGATCGGAATCAACGCAGCATCCCTTGTCCCTGTAGCCCTTGCAAGGAATTACATCCTCAAGCTCTTTTTCGGAAAAGACCTGATTACAAGAGGTGACAGTTTCTCGATCAAGAAATACGGAACCGCCAAGGTATCCGCAGCCCTGATGTCGGCGCTGACCATCTATCTGGCCATCTACATCATGCTTGACGGAGCGGGTACAAGAGAGATATGGTTCAACTTCGCCATATTCGGAGGATCGCTTATCGCCAACTGGCTTCTCTCTCTTCTTGTTGCACACCTTCTTACCCCTGACGACAGAAGATAGGAGGAAAGCAGATGAAACTGAACAGGACAAACAAACTCATCATAGGCCTCTGCACGGCCGCAGCCATATTGATAGCCAAGCTTTTCAGCATCCAGATCATCGAGGACAAATACAAGATGGACGCTGAAAACAACTCTATGGTATATTCTACGATCTACCCTACCCGAGGCATCATCAACGACAGAAACGGCAACATCCTTGTCGGAAACAAGGTCGCGTACGACCTTCTCGTGACACCAAAGGAGGTAGAGGAATTCGACACGCTCGCATTCTGCGAAGTGCTTGAGATCACGCCTGAATTCGTCCGCGAAAAGATGCAGGAGTTCTACAAGAACCGTCGCCGCATCGGATATCAGTCAGTAGTGATGATCAAGCAGCTCCCTCCTGAAACATACATGAGATTTGCGGAAGTTGCATATAAGTTTCCCGGATTCAGGGGGCAGGCACGAAGTATCCGCGAATATCCTTTCAACGCCGGAGGAAACCTCCTCGGATATGTATCCGAAGTGGATGCAGCCTTCCTCGAGAAGCATCCGGATGAATACAAATCGGGAGACTACGCAGGAAAGACCGGAATCGAGGCTGCGAGAGAGGAAGAGCTTCGCGGCGTAAAAGGCTATAACATCTGGCTGAGAAACTCGCGAAACAAGATCGAATCACGATACAAGGACGGCGAAATGGATGTAGAAGCCGTACCGGGAAAGGACATCATGACAACCATCGATGCCGAACTCCAGCACTACGGCCAGATGCTCATGGCAAATAAGGTCGGCAGTCTGGTAGCCATCGAACCGTCTACAGGAGAGATCCTCACCATGGTATCAAGTCCAGGTATCGACGTCGACATGCTTGCTGACATCGGAGTCCATTACAAGGACATATCGACCAATCCATACAAGCCTATGTTCAACAGAGCGGTGCAGGCTTCATACCCTCCAGGTTCGGTATTCAAGCTCGTAAACGGCCTCATAGGCCTTCAGGAGGGAGTTCTTACTCCTGACACACGATATCCGTGCAGCATGGGATACCATTTCGGAAAAAGCAAGCTCGGATGCCATGCGCACAAGTCACCTATCGACCTTGAAGAGTCGATCATGATGTCTTGCAACGCATATTACTGCTATGTACTCCGAAATCTTCTTGAAAACCCGAAATATGCCGAAATAGACGAGGCGCTGGACAAATGGAGGGAATATGTGATGAGTTTCGGCTTCGGACAGAAGCTCGGCTCAGACTTCCCTTCCGAACTCGGCGGCTTCATTCCGGACTCGAAATATTACAACAGATACTACCGCAAGGGCGGATGGAAGGCAACGACCGTCATATCCCTCTCGATCGGTCAGGGAGAGATCGGATGTACACCTCTCCACCTTGCGAACATGTGTGCCACCGTTGCCAACCGAGGCTTCTACTATACTCCGCACATCATCAAGGATTCGGAAAACGTGACCATCGATCCTAAGTACAAGGAGAGACACTACACTATGGTCGACACCACTCATTTCCACAAGGTGATCGGAGGTATGTACAGGGCGGTGAACAGCGGATACGGTTCGGGCGGTACGGCAAGCGTTGCCGCAGTAGAAGGCCTGGATATCTGCGGAAAGACTGGAACGGCGCAGAACCCGCATGGACATGACCATTCGGTGTTCATCTGCTTCGCTCCGAGAGACAATCCGAAGATCGCGGTAGCTGCATACGTGGAAAACGGCGGATTCGGTGCGACATGGGCGGCTCCGATCGCATCGCTTCTTACAGAAAAATATCTGACCGGAGAAATCAGACAGGACAGAAAACCACTTGAAACAAGAATACTTCAGGGTAACCTGATGGACCGAGTAAGGGTCAAGAAAAAATAAAGATGAGAGAATTAGGAGGAGGACATAAGGGAAGAGGACTTGCCCAGAGCATCGACTGGAAGCTGGTGATATGCTATCTGCTTCTGGTCCTGATCGGCTGGGCCAACATCTATGCGTCCGTACATTCGTCTGAGCCGGCATCCATTCTGGACTTCGGCAGCCGAAGCGGAAAGCAGTTCATATGGATCGTTACAGCCCTATGTATCGCAGCCATCATCCTTTTCGTCCTCAGTCCGCGAATATACGAAGGACTGTCGGTACCGATATATCTGTTCGTCATGATGCTGCTGATAGCCGTTATCTTCCTGGGCATCGAGGTAAAGGGATCGCGGTCGTGGTTCGCATTCGGTCCGGTCCGATTCCAGCCTGCCGAGATATCCAAGATATCCACGTCCCTGCTGCTGGCGACTGTCATGAGCCAGCAAGGATACAAGCTCAACAGGCTTAAGGACTTCATAATCACAGCATTGATCATCGTTGTACCTATGCTGATCATCGTGCTTCAGAGCGAGACCGGATCGGCACTGGTATATGTAGGATTCATATTCATGCTCTACAGGGAGGGCCTTACAGGATGGCTGATCTTCCTTGTCGGAATGGCCATATTGTCCTTCATCCTGACATTGACGGCGTCGCCGTTCGTGGCGATTCTTGTCATCGCTGCAGTTGCATCTTTGTGTATCTGCCTGTATTCGGGAAGGTTCAACCTATGGCTCATGATATGCGTGCCTTTGATCATCCTCATGGCCTTTGTGCCTACGATAATGAGCGCATGGACAGACAGCCTGATCGGTGCTGAAGGACTTGAAGCGCTTGCTGCAGCAGGGGGTGATTTCGCGGCTGCAGGAATAGACCAGCCATGGACAATGAAGGTAAAGCCTCTGTACATTCTGCTGGGAGTCATCGGTATCGCTACCCCTCTGACAGTCTACTTCGGATACCGTGAGAGAAGTCTCTTCACTCACCTTTCCGTACTTTCGATGATAGCCGGCATCGTGCTGGTGTTCTCCGCTGACTTCATCTTCAACGACGTTCTTCAGGACCACCAGAGAAAGCGTATCGAGGTGCTTCTGGGCATGAAGGAAGACCCTTCTGGAGTCGGATATAACGTGAACCAGTCCAAGATTGCGATCGGATCCGGCGGAATGTTCGGCAAAGGATACCTCAACGGAACCCAGACCACATATGGATTCGTACCGGAACAGAGTACCGACTTCATCTTCTGTACAGTCGGTGAAGAATGGGGATTCGTAGGATCGGCAGGTGTCATCCTCCTGTACGTATTCCTTATCTGCAGGATAATCAGGAACGCCGAGCGCAGCCGAGAGTCCTTCACCCGAATATACGGCTACTGCGTCGCGTGCTGTATTTTCATGCACCTTTTCATCAACATCGGCATGACCATCGGTCTGATGCCTGTGATCGGTATCCCTCTGCCGTTCGTAAGCTACGGAGGCTCATCCCTCTGGGGATTCACCGCACTCCTCTTCATATTCATCGCTCTGGACAGAAACGAGAAGAAGTACTTCTAAGGGTTCTGACGGCTGAAAATCAACTTAAGCGTTCCTTGACTGCTGGTTTTAGAGCATTCGGGGAACACACTGTTTCTATAGATTACTGATTTATAAATGGTTACAAAATACAAATGTGCCTTGACTGCAAGATTTGAGACAGTCAAGGCACACTGCTTACTTTCTGGAGATTATTCTCCGAAGAGGTAGCGATGCTGCTCTGGGGTGAGGGTGTCGATCTCGCAGCCCCAGTATGCGAGCTTGCGGCGAGCGACCTCCTGATCGATTTCGAGCGGAACATCGTTCACCATATGACCCGGCTCACGGCAGATTGTATCTGCATTCTCTGCAAGATATCTTGCACTGAGAGCCTGGATAGCGAATGACATGTCCATGATCTCTGCCGGGTGTCCGTCACCTGCAGCGAGGTTGACCAGACGGCCCTCAGCAATGATGTATACCTTGTTTCCGTTCTCAAGGGTATATCCTGTAATGTTCTTTCTTGCTGGCTTGATATCCACTGCTATCTCCTTGAGGCCTGCAACATCGACCTCACAGTCGAAATGTCCTGCATTGCAGCAGATGGCACCATCCTTCATCTTGAGGAAATGGTCTTTCACGATAACGCCGTCGCAACCTGTCACAGTAACGAAAATATCTCCAAGAGAGGCAGCCTGCTCCATCTTCATCACCTTGAATCCATCCATCACAGCCTCCATGGCCTTGATAGGATCGACCTCAGTCACGATCACCTCGGCACCAAGGCCCTTAGCACGCATTGCAACTCCCTTTCCGCACCAACCGTAACCTGCGACAACTACATTCTTGCCGGCTACGATAAGGTTTGTTGTTCGGTTGATTCCGTCCCATACCGACTGGCCTGTACCATAACGATTGTCGAAAAGATGCTTGCAGTCAGCATTGTTCACGAGCATCATTGGGAATCGGAGGGCCTTCGCGTTATTGAGCTGAACGAGTCTGAGAATACCTGTTGTGGTCTCCTCACAGCCACCGATCACACCTGGGATAAGGTCTGCATATTCGGTATGCATGAGGTTTACAAGGTCACCGCCGTCATCGATGATGATGTTAGGGCCGACCTCAAGCACTCTTCTGATATGAGCTTCGTACTCCTCAGGGGTAGCATCATACCAAGCGAAGACATTGAGTCCTGCCTCCACAAGGGCTGCAGCCACATCGTCCTGAGTCGAGAGAGGGTTGCTGCCTGTCACATACATCTCCGCACCACCTGCTGCCAGCACCTCGCAAAGATATGCTGTCTTCGCTTCAAGATGAACCGAAAGGGCTACCTTCTTTCCCTTGAAAGGGAGGGTCTGACGGAACTCTTCCTCGAGTCCGTTAAGGAGGGGCATATGATGTCTTACCCAATCTATCTTAAGTCTTCCGTCCTGCCAAAGCTGCGGATTTCTGATTTCGCTTGCCATGATATTTGTTGTTTTTACTGTTGTTTCAGGTGCAAAGATATAGATTTTTAGCCACATAAGACTGGTTTTTGCCACAAGAACCCTCCTTTTGACCATTTTTCAGAGAATTGGCTTGGGCGTTTAAAAAGAGTTGGATACTTTTGCATCGTCAAAACAGATCGGACATGGGACTTCTTGCAGGAAAGACTGCCCTCGTCACTGGTGCGACAAGAGGCATCGGAAGGGCAATAGCATTGAGATTTGCAGCGGAAGGCGCAGACGTTGCCTTCACATACAGATCGCAGCATGAAGCTGCACAATCGCTTGTCGCGGAGATCGAGGCAATGGGCGTACGTGCGAAGGCATATACATCTGATGCAGCATCATTCGAGGACGCACATAAGGTCGTTGAAGATGTAAAGGCTGAATTCGGCCGCATCGATGTGCTCGTCAACAACGCGGGCATCACAAAGGACGGTCTGATGATGAGGATGGACGAGGCACAATGGGATGCAGTGATCGACACAAACCTGAAGTCGGCATTCAATTTCATCCATGCATGCACACCGGTCATGGCAAGACAGAGAGGCGGAAGCATCATCAGCATGTCTTCGGTTGTAGGAGTTTCGGGAAACGCCGGACAGTGCAACTACTCAGCCTCAAAGGCAGGCCTCATCGGTCTGACAAAATCGATAGCAAAGGAGATGGGCCCTCGCGGCATCCGTGCAAACTGCATCGCACCGGGCTTCATCGCTACAGATATGACAGGCGCACTTCCTGAAAATGTGCGTCAGGAATGGGAGAAGCAGATTCCTCTCCGTAGAGGAGGAACTCCGGAAGACGTGGCGGGTGTAGCCCTCTTCCTCGCAAGCGACCTTTCGACCTATGTAACAGGCCAGGTCGTGAACTGCTGCGGAGGAATGAACTGCTAGACGGATCAAGATTCAAAACAACACACACAACTTTATCGTAATTTTATTTACAAAACCTAAACTGAGCGATTCCGGTTGGAAGTGATTCCAGCCGGAATTTTTCATTTATCCGTTGAAAATTTGATTCAACGGATAAGTTGTAGGAACTTTATGGCATGGAAGTGAAGAAGGACTTGAAGATGGGAGTTATATGTCTGGCGGACATATTCATGCCAAGGACCTGCATCGTATGCGGATGCAGGCTGCTCAGACACGAAAGGCATCTTTGCATGGGATGCTTGATGGACATGCCTCTGACGAGGTTCTGGGAAAGGTCACACAACCCGATGGCCGACAAATTCAATGAAATCATACAGAAGGATCTTGAGGATGGCGCTGCATATGAACCGTATGCATATGCAACCGCACTTTTCCTCTACCACAGCGAAGCGGGATACAGGCATATTCCATATCAGATCAAATACATGGGGAATACTGATGCCGGAACATTTTTTGGATCGACGCTCGGGAAAAAGCTGGTTACCAGCACATTATGGAATGATGTCGATATGATCATACCCGTCCCCTTGCATTGGACCAGACAATGGAAACGAGGATACAATCAGGCAGAGGTGATAGCTTCAGCGCTGGCACGCGAGATGGATGTACCCATGCGCACGGACATCCTCGTGCGCAGCCGCAGGACCCGGACACAGACGAAGCTGGACATCGACGGAAAGGCACGGAATGTAGCAGGAGCATTTGCCGTCAGCGAGGATGCCGCGGCCAGATTTCGGAACGGGGCCGTCCCTCGGCACATAGTCCTGGTCGACGATGTATTCACCACCGGCTCGACCCTCGGGGCCTGCTTCAAGGCACTGCGGTCCGTATTCCCGCCCTCCGTCCGCATCAGCGTAGCTACGCTGGGGTATGTGGGAGGAGCGTAGGCTATTACTGCAACAAATCCTGGAGTCATGCGTCATATATTGTAAAAACATTTATGAAGTCGATTTGGAAAATCATCAGAATTGTGTTCATCGCTGTTGGAGTGGCAGTCCTGGCAGCATTTGCAAAACTTGTATTGTCCGGATATGAATTACAGGTGTCCGGCATCAAGAATCAAGTCATCGAAATAAGATTTGACAGGACAAATAAGATCCGATATGACGAAATGGTGAAATTACTCCGCGAAGCAGGTCGCTACAAGGCAGATACGGCAGACGTTGAAATCAATTATGTACCCGATATCCAAAGATCTGAAGAAATCATGGACTATTTCTGCCTTGATACTCTATATGATGCAGGTGCTTCAACTTGGGAAAAGACGTTAGCGATAGGTAGATTTGTAGCCACCAACATCCCACATGACAATCAGAAGGAATATCCGGAATATGTAAATGCAATCGGACTTTGGGAATATACCAAAACCGTCGCCCCTGCATTCAATTGCCGTCTGCATAGCATTCTGACCTATGAATTATTGACCGCCGCCGGAATCAAGGCAAGATACATCACCTGTCTGCCATATGACAGAAATGACAACGATTGTCATGTTGTGAATGAAGTATGGCTTCCAGAGACAGGGAAATGGGTCATGATAGATACCGATATGAAACGTTATGTGACTGACAGGAAGGGAAATCTGTTATCTCTTGCCGAGATCCGCGAACATTTCATCAATGATAAGAAAGTAGTTGTGTACCACAATTTTGATGAGCCAAGCTCAAAAATATCATACTACCACGCCTATATGGCTAAAAACACATATTGGTTCTGCCGCTGGGGGGATCTCGGATTTTATCAGGAGGACCGAAAGACTTTTCCCGAGTCAAAGTTGAGGAGCAGGTATTATGCTCTTGTTCCGGAAGGTTTTGAAACATTCAGCGGCAGAGAAATCACCACTCATGATCCCGATCAGTTCTGGAGATAATCATAAGTCGCAATTATGATTTAATGTACCTTGACTGCTTCATTTCCCGCAGTCAGAGCACACTCAAATCCCACAAACAACTAGTTTACAAGTAATTACAGAATCACAGTGTTCCTTGACTGCCAAATAAACGACAGTCAAGGAACACTATTTATACTAAGATCAAACTACTCTTGGACGCAACGGTTGTTTCCTTGTTAGAGGTGATTATCCGAGGGTTATCCTGTCTTTCGGAACGAAATAATAGCGGGTGATGTCTGTCGCGACTTTGGGGTTGGTGGCGATGATCTTCTCGGCTCTCTTTAGGGCGCGGCGGAGCTTGTGATGGCGGTAATGGCGTCGGAACCAACCGTATTTGTGGTTACGGTCGCTGAGGAAACTCAGGTCATGGACCTCCACTACCCTACGCTTCGCCTTATAATCTGTATACTTTTTCATCTGCCCGCCGATTTTTATGCAAATTTAGCTTAATTTTGTCTTCTGACAACCATGAAACGCGCGGCAAAAAACATATTCATCACCCTTATCATCCTCCTTCTTACAGGAGAAGGTCTGGTTCTGAATGGCCAGGTCAGGCCTAACTTTGACACGGATATCCATTCGATCAGAAACAGCGCCATCCCTACGTTTCATTATACCTACGACGACTATCTTCAATATGCACCTGCTGGACTGATGCTCGGACTGAAGGCCTGCGGATATGAGAGTCGCAGTTCGTGGGGCAGGATGCTCGCATCGGACGCATTCTCCGCAGCCGTGATGGGAGCCGCAGTAAATGGCATAAAATATTCTGTCGGACGTCTCAGGCCAGACGGAAGCAGGCACAACTCCTTCCCTTCCGGACATACTGCGACAGCCTTCATGACCGCAACCATGCTCCATAAGGAATACGGATGGAAGGATCCATGGTTCAGCATCGGAGGCTATACGGCCGCGGCCCTGACCGGCGTCTCACGCATCATGAACAACCGTCATTGGATGACAGACGTGATGGCAGGAGCAGCCATCGGCATCGGTTCCGTACACCTCGGATATTTCCTCAGCGATCTGATTTTCAAGGAGAAAGGTATATCGTCATCATATGTAGAGCCATCGTTTTTCTATGATCCTGAAGTGCGACATTACGTGGCTGAACTTCTCTTCGGACGAAGGTTCATCATCGGCGCGGAGGGTCTCAAGGAAATGGGCACGCTCCCCGTACGCGGCGGCCTTGCAGGAGTATCCAGCGACATAGCCCTCGCCCCCGGCATCGGTATCACGGCCCGTCTCAGCGCCAGTTCCATGACTTACTCTTCAGGCTCTGTGGCTCCCCTCTACTGTACCCTGACCGGCGGATTCTGGAACTTCCATTTCGCCCGCCGCTTCGAGTTCCAGACCCACGTGATGGCCGGATGGGCGTGGATGAATGAAGACGGTTCCGGCATCGACCTTGCTGCTGGCGCCGGACTCAGCATCATCACCGACTCCAACTTCAAGTTCAAGGCCTTCGCCGACTTCGAATCCATCTCCATCGGCTCCGACCGCCCATGGATCAACACCCTCGTCCTCGGCTGGAGCTCCGCATGGTTCTGGTAGGGCTTATTGCTATATCCCGAAAATTGACTATATTTGCACCCGGATCGCTCTGGTGGTGGAATAGGTAGACACGCGGGACTTAAAATCCCGTGGACAGCAATGTCCGTACGGGTTCGATTCCCGTCCGGAGCACACGAATCCCTCTTGGAAGTATTTCTGAGAGGGATTTTTGTATGTACATCCTCTCTTGGATGTGCCCTCCATCTCTCTTCCGCATTCATTGCGCATACCTTGGCCGTTAATTCCCTTCAAAACGCAAGGTCTCCAAATTTTCTGCATTTACGGAGATTTCCCATACACCTTGGACGTTTTTTAGACGAAAAGTGGACAAGGTCAAACGAACAAATACCTATCTTTGTGATAATCAACTTTACCCCATGGACAAACTGACCCCAGCTCAGCGCAGACGATGCATGTCGCGGATACGCGGCAAGGATACCAAACCGGAGATTCTGGTGAGGCAGGGGCTGCATGCGCGGGGATTCCGGTTCAGGCTGCAGGAGAGGAAGCTGCCGGGAAGGCCGGACCTGACGCTGCCGAAGTATGGAGTCGCGGTGATGGTGAACGGATGTTTCTGGCATGGACATGAGGGATGCCGGTATGCGACTAAGCCAAAGAGCAACAGCGAGTTCTGGGAGGCGAAGATCGCAAGAAACAGGCATCGCGACGAGGTAACGACGGCACATCTGGAAGCCCTGGGATGGACAGTGATCACGGTGTGGGAGTGCGAATTGAGGGGAAAGGATGCTGCCAAGACAAGGATTGACGCGCTGGCAGATCAGATCCGAAAGGCCGGGGAGGAACATGAAGCAGCCAGAACACGCAGGCGGGAAGGCAGAAAGACGCTGAGGCAGGAGCGGGAAAGGATGTTGGAGAGGCAGGCGGCTCTTGAGGCGGAGATCCGGAAGATGTACCCGATACCGCGCAAAGTGAGGAAAGCGGCCGCAGACCCGGACTCATAGGGGTGATTTTCGACTACCACCGTGAGAGGCAAACCCCAGCAGAACAGATTCAGAGGCACAAAAGGTCTCACAGGAGTCAGCATAAACGACCCCTATGAGAGAGAATCCAGCCAAACGGCCTCATGTAAGAAAAACGGCTGAATCACGGATGAAGGCAAAAGCATACAGTCAAATGAACTGACAAATGAAGACAATAGAAGTAACAGCAGCAATAATCATAAGAGACGGTCAGGTGTTCGCGACCCAGCGCGGGTATGGCGAATGGAAAGGCTGGTGGGAATTCCCGGGCGGAAAGATGGAACCGGGAGAGAGCCCGCAGGAGGCCCTCAGACGCGAGATCAGAGAGGAACTGGACGCCGAAATCACGATCGGTCCTCTTCTTGAGACCATCAAATGGGACTATCCGAAGTTCCACCTGACAATGCACTGCTTCGTCTGTACCCTCGTATCTGAAGACGTCCGCCTGAACGAGCACGAAGCGGCTGCATGGCTGACGATGGAAACGCTGCATTCAGTAAAATGGCTGCCGGCTGACGAAGGACTGATCCCGAAAATAGCCGCCATCCTCTAGAAAATCCAAAATCATGACATTCGAACTTTCCTCAACATTGATGATAATCCTCCTCTGCTGGATCATCCTGACAATCAGCGACCTGGCTGTATGCGGGCTGCTGAAACTGATCGTCGGCATACAGTTCAAGAAGGCATTTCTATGGGGGCTGCTTGCCCTTCTCCTGCCTCCTGTCATAATCGCATACGGATCCCTAATAGAGAGAAACTGCTTCAGAATCAAAGAGATATCCATACAGGCAACAAACCTTCCAGAAGCCTTTGACGGATACCGGATCGTACACATTTCCGACATCCATGCCCGCTCATTCAGCGGCCGCGAAAAGCATCTGCAAAGGGCCATGGACAAGATAAACAGCCTCGATCCGGACATCATAGCATTCACCGGTGACCTCATTACCATGACCCCGGACGAACTGGACAGCCACGTTCCCGCCCTCAGCAGCCTGAAGGCCAAAGACGGCACATTCTCTGTCCTGGGCAACCACGACTACAGCATGTATTCCGACGCTACAGAAGAAACACGTCAGAGACATCTGGAAACTCTGATTGGGAAAGAAAAGGCTTTGGGCTGGGACCTCCTGATGGATGAAAACAGGATCATCAGAAAAGGCGGTGATTCGATAGCCGTGATCGGAGTCCAGAACACATCGCCGTCACGCCACTTCCCGTCGAAAGGCGACCTCACGAAGGCCTCAGAAGGCACTGAAGACATGTACCGTATCCTCCTGACCCACGATCCGATGCATTGGGAAGCGGAGATCATCGGAAAGGACTTCCCTCTCACCCTTTCGGGCCATACCCACGCGATGCAGTTCTCATTCCTTGGCTGGAGCCCGAGCGGCCTGATGTTCAAACAGTTCCGCGGGCTCTACACAGAGAACGGACAGTCCCTCCATGTAAACCCAGGCCTCGGAGAGACCATCTTCCCGGCACGCATCGGAGTACGCCCGGAGATCACACTGATCACTCTGAGACGATAGCCCTATCCCCCCAGACGACCACAAATCCGAGTCATTTAACGGATATTCAGACCAAATCACTATATTTGTAAGCGACCATAAGATACAATACAGACTTCATATTAACCTTAAAACTAAAAAGAACATGAAAAAGTATCTGGCAGAAATGGTGGGAACTATGGTTCTCGTACTTATGGGCTGCGGTAGCGCAGTCATGGCGGGAGGCGCAGCTGCAGCATGCGGAGCAGGCGTCGGAACAATCGGCGTGGCACTCGCATTCGGCCTTTCCGTTGTAGCGATGGCTTACTGCATCGGCGGCATTTCAGGATGCCACATCAACCCTGCAATCACTCTCGGAGTATGGATGTCCGGCCGTATGAGCGGCAAGGACGCAGGAATGTACATGGTATTCCAGGTGATCGGAGCCATCATCGGTTCAGCCATCCTCTTCGCCCTCACATCGACAGGCGCAAATGACGCAGGATGCACAGCCACCGGAGCAAACACATTCGATGCCGGCGAAATGTGGCAGGCACTCATCGCTGAGGTTGTATTCACATTCGTATTCGTCCTCGTAGTCCTCGGAGCTACAGACGAAAAGAAGGGCGCAGGCAACTTCGCAGGTCTCGCAATCGGCCTCACACTCGTCCTCGTCCACATCGTATGCATCCCTATCACAGGTACATCAGTGAACCCTGCACGCAGCGTCGGTCCAGCTCTCTTCGCAGGCGGACAGGCCCTTCAGCAGCTCTGGCTCTTCATCGTAGCACCTTTCCTCGGCGCAGCTCTCAGCGCAGTTGTATGGAAGTGCCTCGGCAGCGACTGCAAATGCTGCTGCAAGAAGGCTGAATAATTTATTCGGACATATGAAAAGGGACAGCCGTCAGAAGCTGTCCCTTTATTTTTTCTAGAACGGGAAGAACATCGGAAGCACCAGCACCATGACGACTCCCATCAATATCTGAAGCGGAAGTCCTACCTTCACATAATCCATGAACGTATACTGTCCCGCTGACATAACCAAGGCATTAGGCGGTGTCGAGAATGGCGAAGCGAAGCACATGCTGGCCGCCACGGTCACTGCAAACATGAACGGAACAGGGCTTACACCTATCTGCATGGCACATTGAAGCGCGATCGGAGCCATAAGAACGGCTGTCACGGTGTTGCTGATGAATATGGTCATCACAGAAGTAGCCGCATAGATTCCCGCAAGGAGAAGGCGTGGGCCGCTGCCACCGAGACCTGTCACGATGCCATTTGAAATCATCTCTGAAACGCCTGTCTTCTCAAGGGCGATGGACATCGGTAGCATAGCGGCGAAAAGCACGATGGTCTGCCAATTGATGGTCTTGTATGCCGCCTCAACGCTTCGCACACAACCTGTTATGACCATCAGCACTGCTGCAAGAAGCACCGAAGTGACCGGAGCCACAGGTATTCCGTCGACCACCATCATCACGATCATAGCGATCATGATAGCTGCTGCAATCGGAGCCTTGTGGTCAAGAGTCACCTTGGAAGCAGCTTCAAGAGGCTCTCCAAGAACCACCCAGTTGGTCGATTCGTTCTTCATCCTGGCGATATCCTTCCATGCACCCTGCACAAGAAGCACATCACCATTATGCATCTTCACGTTTCCGAGGTCATTGAGGATGTATTCCTTCTTTCTTCTGATACCTAAGACATTGACACTGAACTTGCTGCGAAATCCGGCATCAATGATGGTACGGTTGATCATCGAAGATGAAGGCATGATAAGAATCTCTGCAACACCGATGTCGAAGAAGTCCATGGAAGCATTGGAAGAGCTGCCGTCGATCTCGTCCGTATGCTTGTCAAGAAGTCGGAGCGAATAGTCGTCGGCAAACTTTGTTATCATTTCAGGCTCACCGGAAAGATAGAGCACATCGTTTTGCTTCAGCACGAGATCCGGCGACGCAAGCTGCTGATTTACAGTACGTACGAAGCGGTTCTGGCCTGTACTTCGACGGAGTTCAAGAACATTGATACCGTATTCCCTATAGATGTTCAGATCCACTACGGTCTGTCCTATGGCCTTCGAGTCATGGCTCTTGATATGGACACGGAAAAGGTTTTCAGTGACACCGTACTCCTTTACTAGCTCCTTCAGAGACTTGCCGCCTTTCTTTCCTTCATTTGTCTTTTCCTTCGGCGCGAGCATTCTGGTAGCAGGCAGGAGATAAAGTATGCCGACAACAAGAGTGACAAGGCCCACAGGCAGGAAAGAGAAGAAACCGAGAGGTTCGAAACCTGCAGACGCGAGAGTATCACTTACGATAAGGTTCGGAGGCGTACCGATAAGGGTCATCATACCTCCCATGCTGCTGGCAAATGCAAGTGGCATGAGAAGACGACGCGATGATGTACCTGCAGCCGCGGCCATACTTACCACGATAGGAAGCATCAGGGCCACTGTACCTGTATTGCTGACGAACATTCCGATCGCCGAAGTTACGATCATGACAAGAAGGAAAAGCCTGAGTTCGCTGTTGCCTGCCAAGGTCATGACTTTACTTCCGATCATCTTGGCCAGACCGGTCTGGAAGATACCTCCGCCGACGATGAAAAGTCCGACCATCATGATCACGGTCGTGTTCGAGAAACCGGAAAGTGCCTCGGTCGGATTCAGGATCTGGCAAAGAAGCAGGGCCAGAAGGGCACACAAGGCCACCAGATCGGAGCGGACCTTGCCGCTGACAAAAAGGATGGCCGATATGAGTAAGATTATAAGGGTTGCTATCATTATGTTTAATTTAGAGATGTCTCGACCAGCTCGACATGACAATTAAAAGATTGCAAAGATAGAGATTTTGCAGATGAAATTTATGCCTTTAAGGGCACACTTAACGTATTTTTAACCTCTCCGATCACGAAGATACTGTGCAGGGATCCGATGCAGTCCAGATCTCCGAGAGTTCCGAGAACGAATTCCTGATAATCCTGCATGCTGCGGGCATATATCTTCAGCTGGTAGTCATAGTCTCCCGATGTGTTGAAACACTCCACCACCTCATCGATCCCTGCTATGACCGAAGTGAACTGACGGCTGAATTCCTTGCTGTGATGCTTCAGACGCACGTTACACAGCACCATGATGCCGTTGCCTGCCTTGATAGGGTCGACCACAGCCACATATTTCTTGATATAACCTTCTCTTTCAAGCCTTTTCTGCCTCTCGAAGACAGGAGAGGGGGAAAGGTTTACCTTTGCTGCCAGTTCCTTTGTCGTCAGCTTCGCATCCTTCTGCAGTTCGCGAAGTATCAATATGTCGGTTCTATCCAATGTTTCCATATCTAAAAACGAGGGTTTTGCAGAATATTATTCTGTATTATGCAATTATTTCAGCAAATTTAGAATAATTTACCGAATATCGTAGAAAGGTTGCATATATTATTCCAATATACCATCTTTGCAGGCCGATTCAGCAAGAAAAATAGTATCTTTGCACGTTTTTTCAGAATCGGCTAACCGATTGATTATATGATAAGAAAGGAATACATACATAAGGATATTTTCGAGTTCGAGGCAGGCGGAAGCGTAGAGGGGCTTAAAGTCGTCTATCATTGCTCCGAAAGAGAGTGGCAGAAGGACGACCAGCGCAAGGTCATATGGATCTGCCATGCCCTTACCGCAAACTCGGACGCAGAGGACTGGTGGCCTGAGCTCGTTGGCCCTGGAAAGCTCTTCGATACGGAGAAATATTTCGTGGTCTGCGCCAACATGCTTGGCTCTGCATACGGTTCATCAGGTCCCTCAAGCATCAACCCCGAGACAGGAAATCCATATTATTTCGACTTCCCTCGCATCACCGTACGCGATATTGTACGAGCAAATGACCTCGTACGCGAACATCTGGGAATAGAGCACATCGACTTCATGGTCGGAGGTTCGATCGGAGGATTCCAGTCCGTGGAGTGGTCCATCATGAAGCCTGAGGTCATCAAAAGAGCTGTATATATCGCCTGCGGAGTACGCGTAACACCTTGGCTCACAGCATTCAACGAATCTATGCGCATGGCCCTTGAGGCCGACCCTACATTCCGCGAATGTGCTTCTCTCAAAGGCGGAGAAACAGGTCTCAGATGTGCCCGAAGCATAGCCCTTATCTCATACAGAAGCTACGAGGGATACAACGCAACCCAGTGGGAGAAGGACGAGGACTGCATGTTCGCAGACAGGGCAGGCTCGTACCAGAGATATCAGGGAAAGAAACTTTCGGACCGTTTCGATGCATATTCATACTACTATCTCTGCGGTTCGGTAGACAGCAACAACGTCGGACGCGGACGCGGTGGAGTCGAGAAGGCGCTCGGAAGCATCAGGACAGAATGTACCGTGATCGGCATCGACAGCGACAGGCTTTTCCCGGTTGAGGAGCAGAAGATGATTGCTGCACATGTGCCCGGAGCCGTGTATCATGAGATCACATCCAAGTTCGGACATGATGGATTCCTCCTTGAAAATGACCAGCTTACTAAAATTATAGAACCATTATTACCATAACATAACATGCAGGTACTTAAATTCGGCGGTTCATCGGTAGCGAACGCCCAGAACATGTCAAAGGTAGTCGACATCGTGGTCAATGCAGTCGACCGCGACAGGACTATCCTTGTTTCTTCGGCCATCAGCGGATGTACCGACACACTCATAAAGATCGGAAACCTTGCTTCGCAGCGCGACGAGAGTTACAAGGCCCTCATCGACGGACTTCAGAAGAAGCACCATGATATAATCAACGAACTACTTCCGCGCGAGAAGCAGCAGGAGTCGCTTGAGGTCTGCGACGGCCTCTTCGACCTGCTCAGAAGCATTACGCAGGGAGTCTATCTCCTTGGCGAACTCTCCCCTGCCAGCCTCGACGCAATCCAGTCTTTCGGAGAGCTTTGGTCGACAAAGATCCTCGCCACCAAACTTGCGTCCATCGGCATTGCTACTAAATGGATCGACTCACGTCAGATCATCCGCACTGTAGCAAAGGGCGACAAGAATGTAGTCGACATCCAGAAGACATACTACAGAGTGAACGAGATGGTAGAAAGCAATCCTATCACACAGCTCTTCGTACTTCCAGGATTCATAGCTTCTGACAAGCAGGGACGCACGACAACTCTCGGACGTGGAGGTTCGGACTATACCGCTTCCCTCTACGCTGTTGGCTGCAAGGCGCGAGTACTTGAGATATGGACAGATGTACCGGGCATGATGACCTCGAACCCTAAGGTCGTTCCGACTGCGCGCACCATCAGCAACATTTCATACAAGGCTGCCCTCGAGCTTTCACACTTCGGTGCGAAGGTGATCTATCCTCCTACAATCCAGCCGGTTGTGGCAGAGGGCATTCCTATCTATGTAAAGAATACATTCACCCCTGAGGCTCATGGAACCCTTATCGAGAAGCACCCGCCTCGCAGCAAGGACAAGCTCATCGGCATTTCGAATTCAGACAACATCGCCCTCCTTTCGCTCGAAGGAAGCGGCATGGTAGGAATCCCTGGCTTCTCAAGCCGACTTTTCGAGACCCTCAGCCAGAACGACATAAACATAATCCTCATCACACAGGCTTCTTCGGTACATACAATGTGCATCGCAGTGTCTGAGAAGGATGCGGAGAAGGCACGTGAGGCAGCCGACAAGTGCTTTGCTTATGAGATTTCACTCGGCAAGCTCAACCCTCTGAAGGTCGAGAAGGGCTTCTCCATCGTATGTCTCGTAGGAGACGACGTATTGAACCAGACCGGAGCTACAGGCCGAATGCTCGCAGCCCTCGGACGCAACAGCATTCCGGTAAGAGCTACGGCTCAGGGTTCATCAGAAAGGAATATTTCAGTGATCATCTCATCTGAAGATGCTGAGGCTGCGATCAAGACCATCCACAATGAGTTCTTCGACAAGAGAAGCGGAAAGGACATCAACCTCTTCATCGCCGGATTCGGAACAGTAGGAAGGGCATTGGTTGACATCATCGCAAAGAACAGGGACAAGATCGCGGCACGCACCGGACGCCGTCTGCGCATCTGCGGACTTTCAAACAGCCGCAGGTTCATCATCGACAAGAACGGTCTTGACCTCAACAATATAAAGGGACAGCTCGAAAACGGCATCAGCGCTGCTGACGAGGCATATTTCACACAGCTCGCCACTCTTTCGCTTGAGAATTCGGTATTCGTGGACTGTACTGCTTCCGCCGATATCGCGTTCAAATATATGAACCTCTTCAAGAGAGGATATTCAGTAGTCGCTTGCAACAAGATCACATTCTCATTACCATACGACCAGTATGCGGCATTGAAGGAAGCAGCGATCGAGATCGGTGCGACGCTCCGTTATGAAACCACAGTAGGAGCAGCCCTTCCTATCCTCGAGTCTATCTCGCGTAGCGTCCATAGTGGCGACGAGATCGTACGTATCGAGGCCGTGCTCAGCGGTACTCTCAACTACATCTTCAGCAACTATGCCGGAGGTGAGGGAGGTACATTCGCAGAGGTTGTAAGAAGAGCCCAGGATGCAGGATATACAGAGCCGGATCCAAGGCTTGACCTCAGCGGACGCGACGTGCTCCGCAAGCTCCTCATCCTCTCACGTGAGGCTGGAGTTCCGCTTGACGAGAAGGATGTACAGGTGTCTCCGATTCTCGGCGAGGAGTTCTTCGAAGGAGATGTGGATTCATTCTACGCAAAGCTTGCCGAGAACGAGGCTGTATTCGCAGCACGTTACAATGAAGCGGCTTCCAAGGGCCTGAGACAGCGTTTTGTAGCATCTCTTGTAAAGGACGAGGCTTCAGAGCTCGGCTACAAGGCAAAGATCGGACTTGAGAATGTAGACGAGTCACATCCTCTCTACAACCTCAACGGCACAGACAACTGCGCAATCATCCAGACTGACTTCTATCCTTCACCTCTCGTGATCCAGGGAGCAGGCGCGGGAGCATACCAAACAGCTTCAGGAGTTCTGAATGACATTATAATGTAAATTTCCTTCTGGCATCCTTCCGGGTGGCAAGGGGGTATAAAAACCATGGCCGCCCGTGGCCTTGTGAACGGGAGGGGCCCGCTACGTAGGAGTGGGAGGGATTTACTTTTTATACCCCCCTGCCACCCGGAAGGATCAGAGATTGAAATAATATATAAAGTATATGAGCAACAAGAACTATAAATTCGAGACCCTTCAGGTAAGAGCCGGACAGGAGATAGATCCTGTTTCAAAGGGAACTGCTGTGCCTATCTACCAGAGCACAGCATACACATTCGACAGCATGGAGTACGGAGCAGAGCTTTTCGAGCTCAAGCGTCCGGGCAACATCTATACACGTATCACCAATACCACAAATGAGGTGTTCGAGAAGCGCATGGCAGCCCTCGAGGGTGGTGTGGCAGCCGTTTCGACAGCATCCGGCCAGTCAGCCGTATTCCTTTCGATCACAAACATCTGCGGTCCTGGCGACAACATCGTTGCACAGCCATTCCTCTATGGAGGTACATTCACAATGTTCGCGATCACTCTTCGTGACATGGGCATCGAGGTCCGATTCGCAAAAAGCGACAGCGCAGCTGACCTTGAAGCACTCGTGGACAGCCGCACAAAGGCCCTCTTCCTCGAGAACATCGGAAACCCTGCGTTCAATATTCCTGATTATGAGCCTATCGTTGAGATGGCTCGCCGCAAGGGCATCTGCGTGATGGTGGACAACACCTTCGGTATGGGTGGTTACCTCTTCCGTCCGTTCGAGTGGGGATGTAATGTTTCCATCCATTCTGCTACAAAATGGATCTGCGGACACGGTACAGCCCTCGGAGGCGTTGTTGTGGACGGAGGAAACTTCGACTGGACTCCTGAGAAGTATCCATTGCTTGCGGCACCGTCTGAAAGCTACCATGGTCTTGTATATAAGGAAGTGTTCGGCGACGCTGCTTTTGCCGGCCGCGTACGTGTGGACGGTCTCCGCAACATCGGTCCTGCGGCTTCTCCGTTCAACTCATTCCTCATGCTCCAGGGCCTTGAGACCCTTTCTTTGAGAGCTGAGCGTTGCTGTGACAATGCACTTGCAGTAGCGGAGTTCCTCGAGAAGCACCCGGCAGTCGAGAGCGTGAACTACCCTGGCTTGAAGAGCAACCAGTACCATGAACTTGGAAAGAAGTACCTCAAGCATGGTTTCGGTGGCGTACTCACATTCCGCGTGAAGGGAGGATTCGAGGCAGCAGCAGCCCTTGTGACCCGTCTGGAGCTCATTCTCCATGTGGGAAGCGTAGGAGATGCAAAGTCACTCATCGTACACCCTGCATCGACAACCCACTCCCAGCTCAGTCCTGAGGAGCAGGTAGCGGCAGGCGTTTACCCTAATATGCTCCGCCTCAGCGTCGGTATCGAGAACGTAGATGACCTCATCGCCGACCTCGCCGCTGCGCTTTAAGGTCGGGGCAGTACATTGTCACTTCAAGCGAATATACCTGTCATTTCGAGCAAATATACCTGTCATTTCGAGCGAACGAAGTGAGTCGAGAAATCTTTACCCTATGTACAACACATACTACGTCTACATAATGTCCAATACCAATGACACAACGCTGTACATTGGAGTGACAAACGACATTGAACGTAGGGTAAAAGAGCATAGAAGTGGACAAATACCGGGTTTCACCCAAAAATACAATTGCCAGAAACTGGTCTATTACGAAACGTATTCAGATATAGACCAGGCAATCGAAAGGGAGAAGAAACTGAAAAAATGGAGACGCGAGAAAAAAGATTGGCTGATAAATACTATGAATCCGGATTTGAAAGATTTATACGAGGAATCCATGTCAGAGATTTCTCGACTCGGCCAAGGCCTCGCTCGAAATGACAAGACGAATCCCTAAAAAGTAACAAGTTATCGAAGTTAAATAAAGTATAAAAATTAAAACTATGAAAGTAGCTGTAGTGGGTGCCACTGGACTCGTTGGCACCAGAATGCTGGAAGTTCTCGCTGAGAGAAACTTCCCTGTAACAGAGCTCCTTCCGGTAGCTTCAGCTAAGTCGGTAGGACGCAAGATCACATTCCAGGGCAAGGAATGGACTGTAGTGAGCGCTGAAGACGCGATCGCTGCACGCCCCGACCTCGCACTCTTTTCTGCCGGCGGAAGCACATCGGCAGAGCTTGCGCCTAAGTTTGCAGAAGTCGGCACACGCGTAGTCGACAACTCGTCGCACTGGCGTATGGACCCGACCAAGAAGCTCGTGGTTCCGGAGATCAACGGTGACGTGATCGAAGAGAACGACATGATCATCGCAAACCCTAACTGCTCGACAATCCAGATGCTTCTTCCGCTCTGGCCACTCCACAAGGCATATACCATCAAACGTATCGTAGTATCTACATATCAGTCAGTTACAGGTACCGGTTATAAGGCTATGGACCAGATGACAGCAGAGCGCGCAGGCGGCGTATGGGGCGAGTATCCGGCAGTTTACCCGCATCCGATCGACCAGAACATCCTTCCTCACATCGACTCATTCCTTGAGACAGGATATACAAAGGAGGAGATGAAGATGGTAAACGAGACACATAAGATCTTCGCCGACGACAGCATCGGAGTCTCTCCTACAACTGTCCGCGTACCTGTTCAGGGCGGTCACTCGGAGTCGATCAACCTCGAGTTCGAGAAGGAGTTCACCCTTGAGGATGTTCGCAAGATGATGGAGGAGACTCCTGGCGTGACCCTTCAGGATGACCCTGCAAACAATGTATATCCTATGCCGCTCTTCGCATGGGGCAAGAACGACGTATTCGTAGGACGTATCCGCCGCGACCCATCAGTGAAGTCAGGCCTTAACTTCTGGTGCGTAGCCGACAACCTCCGCAAGGGTGCCGCAACCAACGCTGTCCAGATCGCAGAAAAGCTCATCGAAAAGGGCTTCCTTCCAAAGGAGTAAAGCATAATCTGCTTATATACATTTTCCGGCAGACAGAAACATGAGCCGAGCGTTGACCCCGGAAGGGGTTGTATTCCGCGAGGCGATGTTCTGTCTGCCGGAAAATTATATCAAGGGATCATTAGCGAACCCTAGAAAGCAAAAACCAAGATCTTCCACATGATCAGCACGGCGACAATGGTCTTGATACCGGTGCCGGTGATGAAGCCAAGGAAGGAGCCGATGGCGGCCTTGAGGGCCTGGCCAGCACCTTTGCGGCTGTAGTAGAGTTCGAAAAGGAAGGCTCCGAGGAAAGAGCCGAGGATCATTCCGACCGGGGTCAGGATGATGCCGGCGATGAGTCCTACGAGAGCGCCTCTTTCGGCATACTTGCTGCCGCCGGTGAGTTTGGTGAAGTACATCGGCACGATATAGTCGATCACAGACACTATAGCGACGACAACAGCCCATACAAGAAGCATCTTCATCGTTATCTCATCTCCAGCCGCATTTGTTCCGTTACCCCACACATAAAGTATCAGAAGTCCGACCCAGCTGATCGGAGTGCCCGGAAGGCCAGGAAGAATGCTGCCGGCAATACCGATGATTCCGGCCAGTATAGCTAATACAACAATCAGTATATCCATATCAAATGAATTAGACCCGGCAGTGTATCTGTGTGTTCCGACGACCCCCGTCCTCCCTTCGGTCGGACACCCCCTAGCCGGGGGTGGAATGTCGTTCTCCACACACAGATACACTGCCGATTGTTATTATTCTTTTGCCATGATGTCCTCGATATCCGACGACTTGATAGGAAGACGGTAAGGACCCAAGCGACGAGCTCCGTCAGCCGTAACAAGAACATCATCCTCAAGACGGATACCACCAAAGTCGTAGTAATCAGCGAGTTTCTCATAATTAACAAAACCCTTGTCGGTACCTTCCCTCTTCCACTGCTCGATGAGCGCAGGGATGAAATAGATACCAGGCTCATCGCTGATCACATGTCCCGGCTTAAGGTCACGAGCCATACGCAGATTGCCCATACCAAGAAGCGGTGAACGCTGACGCTCATCACCATAACCTACATAGTTCTCACCGAGATCCTCCATATCATGTACATCCATACCCATGTTATGACCGAGTCCATGAGGCATGAAAAGACCTGATATGCCGCATGCTACCATCTCGTCCACATCACCGCGGACGAAGTCGAGAGCCTTCAGCTGCTCGAGCATGTAACGGACAGTAGCGCAATGTACGTCCCAATATGATGTACCAGGCTTTGTAAGGCTGAAAGCCAGCTCGTTCGCCTGCTCTACGATGTCGTAGATCTCACGCTGCTTTGTCGTGAACTTTCCGCTGCATGGATATGTACGGGTAAAGTCGGAAGCATAATGGGTATTGCTCTCGGCGCCGGCATCCACCACCAGGAGACGGCCTGGGGTGATGATCTGATGGTGCGAATGGTTATGCAGAGTCTCGCCGTTCTGCGAAAGGATTGTCGTGAATGACGGACCCCATCCCTGAGAGTATGTGATGCCCTCCATGCGACCTACGATCTCCTGCTCCAGCACTCCCGGCTTGCAGCCCTTGCGAGCTTCGGTATGCATCCAGTAGCCGATCTCAGCTGCCTTGTCCAGCTCCTCGATCTCGCACTGTTCCTTGATAAGACGCAGAGCCACGACCGCCTTCACAAGCTCCTCTGAAGCACCACCGGCAGCTACAGGTCCGACCTTACGGACTGAAGCGTTTGAAAGACCGGTAAGCTCAGCGAGCTTCATCTGGTTGTAATATCTCGCTGGAGGAAGGAAATGAACCGGACGGCCGGCAGCAACAGCTGCAGCTACAGCCTTGTCAAACTCCGCAAGAGGAGCTGTCGCAGGACATCCGATCAGAGCGCCCTTCGAAGCCACAGACGGCTGAGGGCCCATCCAGATGATATCGTCGATGTCGACATCATTGCCATAAAGACATTCATCCGCTGAATCAAGATCCAGAACAGCTGCGAACCAAGGCTCATCTATGCCCCAGAAATAAAGGAAGCTGCTGTCCTGACGGAACTTATAATCATTGCCACGGTAGTTCGCCGCAGCATCAACATTGCCAAGGAACACGGCGATTCCGCTCGCACCCTGAGCCGTCATCTTCTGTGCAAGAGCACGGCGACGGTTTACATATACTTCTGCTGAAAACATATTATTTTGCTATATTATATCTTACATCATCAAATATCTTGTCAAGGTAGACCTTCGAGTCGGTTGTGAAGACTATCTTTATGAACGGCTCTTCAATGTCATCCAATTCAAAAAGTACAATATCCACGAAGGTATCATGTCTGGTATGAGGCCAAGACGGAGTGTATTTAACCTGCTGAAGATGGAAATCCTTCTCGTCACGTCCACCTCCTGCATACAGACTCAGTTTCTTTGGAGGCACAATGCCGTCCTTCCTGGAATTCAGCATCCTGACCACGACCTCCGAGGTCATTCCCTCTGCCTTAACTATGATCTCATGTGTTCCGGGACCATAGACAGTCCAGCCCTTATCTGACGGATCTTCCGAAGCCATGGCCTTGATTGACTCAGGCTCATCATAATACCTGAGTTCACCCATGAATCCAAGTTCCGCCGCCTTCCAGTAATTGTCGCCAGTCTTCCAGTCCATATAGTCCTTGTAGAATTCCTGCGACCATACAGGTTCTCCGAGAGCGACATCTGCAGAAGGAGACTCCACAAGACCACAGAATATGAACGATATGATCTTTTCCGCTCCTCCCTGAGTCGCGGCGACCTGCTGCGCAAGAAAACGGGAATATGAGGCCGGAACCAATGCGGAAGACCTGTCGTTTGTGTTCTTATCCCATGCGAAGGATTCGCAGTTAGCCCACATCTCGATGCCTGTCTTATCGTGGATGGCGCGGAGTTTTTTCCAGTTTTCACGAAGACGAGGAAGAGGATAACGTTCTCTTACACAGCCTATTTCATCCTGATATGCAATGATATCGACCTTCAGACGAGCAATCTGCTGTTCATAGCGCGGATCATCGAAATCCGAGTTGAAGATTCCATATGGAGAGATCATGATCTTCGCAGCAGGAGTAAGCTCGCGGGCACGGTCGGTCAGCGCATTCACAGCCTCAACCGCATAATCAGTCAGCACCGGACCGAAGCAGTCCTCGACCGGAAGATACCAGCCGTGGAAAGCCGGATGGTCGCCGTATAGTCCTGCCAGCTCTTCCATCATCGCGATCTGACGTGCCTTGATCTTCGGATCACGCAGGTTATCGTCCTGATCCTTCGCCCATCCGGTACTCATGAACACCTTCATTCCATGATCCGCCGCGGCGTCCATTATCACATCCACCGGACTTACCTGCGACTCAGGATAATGCCAGCCCATGAGTTTCGATGGATAATAGGCCTTTTCTTCATTGGCGACCGACATGAATATCAGGTATTCCATACCCATTTCCTTCATTTCAGCAACCTTGGTATACCACAACCTCGGAGCCGTGCAGTCTATGTCCTGAGGATTGGTATACTTGTTACGCACATCCTGATATGGCAGATTTATGAACGTTCCGCTTACCGGCAAGGTCTGAGCCGCCGTCTTTCCTACGAATCCGCACTGGAACAGTACAGCCAATATAAGGACTTTTATTATTCTTTTCATATACAACCAATGTTTCCCACAAATTTACAAATTTTCCCGGACTGACATTGGAATTATTGATATCTTTGCCTTTCATTCATAAGATCCTCCAAAATGAGAAAAAGATTTTTAACATTACTCGTTGCCGCCGCAACCGTTTTCTTTGGCTGCAACGATAAGAACGGAACAACTCCTGATATCATTGAGCCCGATCTGAGCGGGGCTCCTGAACTTCCGGCAGACCCTCAGCCAGCAAACTCATCATTCAACCACAGGATCATGCTCCTGCAGCATACAGGCACATATTGTCCGAACTGCCCTAACCTCATGACCTCGCTCAAGGAATTGGCTCAAGATAATGAATACCTCAACAAATATATTCATGTAGCATCACATTCATATAATGAGGATGGAGACCGTGCATATTCCGAGGCTGCAGCAAAGATCTCTCAGGCATTCTGCAGCGGATATTATCCGGAACTGACATTCAATCTCACTTCAGAAAGTACAGGTACATCCATCGCTGCATCAACAATAAAATCCATGATCGACGGCCTCCACAAGGAAACCGCAGATGTCGGCATCGCAGCAGCGGCAAAGATCATGAATGATGGCAATCTAGGCATTATCACAGAGATCAAAACTGCCATAGAGGGCAATTACCGCATTGCCGTCTGGCTTCTTGAAGACGGTATTGAATCCGAGCAGATGGGTGCGACCGCAGACTGGCAGCACATCCACAACAACGCGCTCAGAGCGATGGCGGGCGGAACTCTCAACCAGCGCATCTATGGAGAAAAGGTCGGCATCGTGCTTCCAGGAGAAAAGAAAGCTTCTACATTCGTCATCCAAACCGACAAGAACTGGAATATGGACAATTGCAAGGTCATCATCCTTGCCAACGTCCAGCAGCCTGACGGAAGATTCGACGTTGCAAACTGCATCGTCTGCCCTGTCGAAGGAAGTGTAACTTATGATTATAAATAGAATATGAAGATTTTCAGATACTTAGCTGCTGTGATTGCAGCGATTGCAGTTGCAGCATGCGGCCAGGTTGAGCCGGAAAAGACTGACAAAGAAAAGGGATTCGAAATAGAAATACATGACCTGCATTCAAGCTATTGCCAGGTAAAGGTGACCCCTGAGAATCCTTCGGCACCATACTTCCTCGGCGTTGCAACTGAGGCTTATTTTGCAGAGTTCGGCTCTATGGATGAGAGCGAACTCGGCACAACGGTGGCCAACTTCATCGAGACCCAGATGATCATGAATCCGGATCTTTCACTTGACCAGATCCTTCACAAGGGCGAATATAACCGCGAGGTGACAGGCTTGCAGCCTGAGCAGACATTCGTCGTGTTCGCATGCTATACAGACCCTCTTGGATCTCCTATATCAGAAATCACGCTCATCAAGGAAACCACACCTCCGGTAACAGAGTCTGAGACTCATTTTGAAATCGAGATCGACCAGATCACCGCTACAAGCGCAACGATCTTCATCACCCCATCCAACGATGAGCCATATGTATGGCTGGAACTTCCGGACTATGTCTATGAAGGCATGTCGATGGAGGAACTGAAGGAATTCCTGCTTAAGAATTACAAGCCGTTCTTCCCGCTGCATACCACCAACGGAGAAATGATGCACTCTTTTGACGGCAAGCTCGACCCAGATACGGAATACATGATCATCGTGTTCGGATATGACGGCGGCATGACCACTCCTCTTACCATAGAGAAATTCCGCACTCAGAGCCCTAACGACGCTACAGATGTCACATTCGAATTTACATACAGCGAGCTTACAAGCCGCAGCGTCAGCATGACATTCATCCCTTCTGACAACAGCGTCTCATACTTTGCAATTGTCGTCGACGAGGCCACATTGGAGAAATCGGGAGGCCCTACAGCTGATGGCGTCAAGAAACTGATTGACAAGGAGATACAGAAAGCCTTGGCATTTGGAGAATGCGACAACAGGGCTGAATTTGCTGAGTACAACTCCCATAGAGGCAAGCAGACCGGCAGTTTCGGACTCATCCCGGGAATGAAGCATTATGCTTGTGCGGTATGTGTTGATTCGAGGGGAGAATATGCATCAGAGGTTGCAATTGCGGAATTCGACGCACCGGCGGAAGAGAGCACCGATGCATCTGTTTCTGCATCATTCAGCAAATGGTTCGACGGAGATGAGCTCGCGGCTGCAGATCCTGAGGCATATGGAGAATATGCAGGATGGGCAGTACTTCCTGTAAGCTTCGAGCTCGGAGGAGCGGCAGCAGAGGCTCTTTATACCATCTATCCCGTATCCATACTCGAAGAGGAAGGCGCTACAGAAGAGGACATCCGCGAACTGCTTCTGAACAACGACCTTCTCGGTACATATAATTTCTACACAGAAAGCAAGGTGACGGTACAGCTTGAATGGGACTGCGCATATAAGCTTTTTGCAATCGCCTTTGACGAAAATAAAAATGCCGGAGATATCTTCACACTCGATATTCCGGCACTCTCAAAGAGCGAAGCATCACCTGCTGCTGATTTCTAAAAGATCCATTGTAGCCAGCACAAGGAACATATAGTGCGAAGAGCCTCCTCCAAGCACATATTCCACCTGCTGCCAAAGGTAAGGGAAGACAAGAAGCTCCGGGAAATCTGGTCTGATAAGAGCTGTTCCCGAAACGACTCCTCCCGGGATGTATGACCAGTCTGCCCTGTTCAGGCCATAGCCTACAGTCGCAGACTGTGCTCCTACGCCGCTGGCAAATGACTGCTGGTTAAGTCCCGGATGACATCCGAGAATGAAGTTGAGAGCATTGAACACCTGATCAGGCGCGAAGATTTCCGGATAATTCCTTGCAAGAAAGTAATGCCTGTATCCGAACGACTGGATGTCCCATCCTGCTCCCCAGATGCTTGGACGGTATGGTACGCCGTATGGAGTCTCGGAACTCTGTATGTCAAGCTGGCCGCGATATTTCAGAAGTGCTTCCTTGAAGGCGGCGCATTGCTTTCTATATTTCTTCTGGCCGGACATTTCCTTCTCGATCGGAGCGAGATACCATGCACATGAGCCTGCGGTCCGCACGCATGTATCCCAATGATCCAGGATATAGTCGAAATACTGTCGGTCTCCTGTTGTCTGATATAGCTCGGCAGCTGCATGGATCTTTCCTGAGCTCTCCCTGGCGCTGGCGAATATTTCTCCGGCTATATTGCTGCAATGCACAGCCAATGTATCATTGAATCCACGGAGAACGCGTGCAGTAGCTGCGAGATTTGCTGCGGTACTGATCTCACGTCCGGGGTTATTCTCTGTGAAGACCCATCTGTCATCATCGTTTCCCATGACCCCGTCAGTCATTGCAGCAGCATCTCCGAGCAGCACATATTGACGAAGATTATTGCAGATTATACCCCTGTAGAGGCGTCCCAGAGCAAGATATCCGTTCACGACGCTGAGAGCTCCATGCTCGATCTGCTGAAGAATATCATTCCTGCCATCGGGCTGGTGAATCTCCACGACATGGTTCTTCTGGTCGATGGAAGTGACATCTATTTCAGGCTTGAAAGCTTCGTATGCCTTTGCCAAAATGTAGCATTCTCCTGACTGAGACTCGATACGCAGGTCAAAGTCGCCGGCATCATGCCAACCGCCCACATTCAGGTCCTTCATGACATCAAGGGCATCATGTCGGGTCATATCATCCTCCGGCTGTACATATCCGTCTATATGATTGCCTGCAGGAGCAAGCCGTGCATCGTCCATATGACAGGTGTCATGCCATACACGATATTTCTCGCTGACCCTCATATGGCACATCTGGACAGGGAGGAAATACTCGATCACAGGCTGCCATACACCTCTTTCATACACATCCGGAGCAATGCTGAATATTGATGAAGAACTGTCTCCATATCTTACGGCATAAAGTCCGCTTTCGGTAACATCGGAAAAATCAGCCTTGAGATATCTGTAGCGTAGGAACTCGCCCTGCCATTCCTCCACATCGATGGTCTTGACCGTCTTCTCTCCGTCCGCCTCGAACTTCACGAGTGTCGCCACAGCAAGCGGAGCCGATTTCCTGTCTGTCTCGATCACGGCAACCTTCGGCTGAAGAGGCATATATCCTACCTGAGATGTCTGTACCACTGGCTTGTATGTCCATCCCTCCACCACAGATGGCTCTACATACCACTGTATGGCGGCCTTGGTGGCATCGGCTGGAATCTCCGAGCGAAGCACGAACCATCCGTTGTTATGGTTCATTCTTCCATCATAGAGCATAAGGTCGGCATTGAGGGATTTTACTGTAAGCCTGCTGTAAGGATCGTCCGGCCTTGAAGTGAATGTACGTCCTACGGCATAAGGCTCTGCTATGATCCTGTCCGCGAGGAAAGGGCTGTAGCCCTCGGCATTGAGATGGTCTATATCTGCATGAGGAGCCTTTCCGTCATGGAAATCTCCATGAGAGACGTCCAGATAGCTCTTCTGTTCGATCACGGGTGAATTGGGTTGCTGAGGGAAAATGCCTGTCTTGCTGTCCATTATCCAAGGCTTTCCGAAAAGCTCGCCCGGAAAGAACTCAAGATTGAATCCGGCCTTGCCGACAAGGGATGCAGGAATCGGCCTGTCAAGATCCACGGTCACGAGGAAACCCTTTCCGGAAGGCTCCAGGGTCACAGTATAGCGCAACTGGACATCAGGATACACCATCGGGTTGAAGCCAGTCTCGTGACGGCTGGTATCGGGATAGCAAAGGGTTGTGATGATCTTCTGCCCCTCTATCTTCCTGTCCAGCTTCTTCGGCACGGGCTGCCACTGGCCAGGGGTTTCGTCAAAACGGATGTCACCGTTTGTCGCGACACGCTTGCCATTCATTATGAAGGATATTCCTCCCTGGTGGCCTTCCGGGTAGAAGTCATCGAAAGCCATGGCGTCAACACCCTCATGGTTGAAATAGCCGGAATCATTGAGTGTGAAATCCTGGGCATCTGCCGCAAAGGCGGTCAGCAGTAAGAAAATGGAAGCAAAAAGTCGTCTCATAGCATTATAGGATTTAGTCAGATTCAAATATAAGATTATTCCATCAGAATGGCTAACTTTACGCTTTGAATCATCATTAAACATGAAAAGAAGAGATTTCCTTAAGACTGCCTGTGTCGGCGCAATTGCTGCCGGCGCTGGAAGTACGCTCATAGGATGTTCGTCCGGAAAGCCGGAGACATTCAATTTCAACAAGCTCGGAACAGGCAAGGGCATGAAGCTCAGCTATGAGCCGTATGAGCTTCAGCTCAGGCATACATTCACTGTATCCTCATACTCCCGCAAGACAACGCCAGGCGTACAGGTACGCATTGATTATGAAGGTTTTACAGGATATGGAGAGGCATCCATGCCTCCTTATCTCGGACAGACCGTCGAGAGCGTGACGACCTTCCTGTCGCGTGTGAATCTCGAACAGTTCAACGATCCGTTCCAGCTTGATACGATCCTCGCATATGTAGACAGTCTCTCTCCGGAAGACGGGGCTGCGAAAGCCGCCATCGACATAGCTCTTCACGACCTTGTGGGCAAGCTGCTCGGGCAGCCGTGGTGGCGTCTGTGGGGCCTGGATCCGGCAAAGACCCCGAACACGACATTCACAATCGGCATAGACACTCCTGATGTCGTGCGCGAGAAGACCCGCGAATGTGCCGACCGTTTCAAGATCCTCAAGGTCAAGGTCGGACTGGATAATGACAAGGAGATGATCAATACCATACGCGAGATCACAGACCTCCCTCTTGCCGTCGACGCCAACCAGGGATGGAAAGACCGCGAGCAGGCGCTGGACGAGATATTCTGGCTGAAGGAAAACGGCATCGTGATGGTGGAGCAGCCTATGGCGAAGGAAAGGCTGGATGACAATGCATGGATTACCGAAAGAAGTCCGCTTCCGATATTCGCGGATGAGGCCATCCAGAGGCTTGCGGACATACCGTCGATCAAGGGTGCATACCATGGCATCAACATCAAGCTGATGAAATGTACCGGAATGCGCGAGGCATGGAAGATGGCGAATTACGCTCATGCAGAGGGGATGAGAGTGATGCTCGGATGCATGACCGAAACATCATGTGCCGTATCTGCAGCCGCCCAGCTCTCCCCCGTTGCGGACTTCGCGGACCTCGACGGCAACCTGCTGATAACCAACGATCTTTTCAAAGGAATGGAGGTCGTGGATGGAAAGGTGACCCTATCCGACAGGCCGGGAATCGGACTTATCAGACTTTAACGCACAGGCCCCAGGCACTAACAATGTGATGACGATGTGATGTACCACAAATCGGCTGATTCTTGGTACATCACTTTTTTATCGTATCAATCTGAGCCTTAGAACCGGATCTTTTCATATATTTGCCTGTACTTCATGCATTTCATTTCAGGAGAGATGTGAGGGAGGTTTGCAGAGACGTTTATGTGAAATAGATAAATGCCATGAAAAAGACATACCATTTATGCCTGTCAGCGGGCGAAGAAGTCATGTTCCGCGATAGGGAAGACTTCAACAGAGGGTTCAATTGCTTCGCACTTGCCCTTCATAAAACAGATTCTATCGGTCTGGTAGAATCATTCATGACAAATCACACCCATCAGATGATTGAAAGCCGGGATCCGGGAGGATTCATGCATTGCTTCCGACAGCCATATTCAAAATACTTCAACTGCAAGTACAACAGAAAAGGCATGCTTGGAGAAGAACGTCACTTCATGTTGGAGGTCAATGGATTATACCATAAGATAGCTGCTATGACCTATACCCTCAGAAATGCCCTGCATCATGGAGTTGCTCCTATACCATATGCCTATCCGTTCTGCTCGGTAAACGCGATCTTCCAGAAAGAAATGGGCAAACAGCCTTGCGAGAAACTGTTGCCTGAAAAATCATACTACAGATACATAGGCAAAAGAGCTGAATATCCATCACATTACAAAATGAGTCAAGAAGGAGTATTCCTTCGGGAAAGCGTACTGGATATCGTCCAGGTCGAAAACATGTTCGTCACCCCGCGCAACTTCGACTATCATATGGGAAGAAAAACGAGTGAGGACTGGTACAAAGAACAAGAGAATGACAAATCTGACTCACCGATCATCAGATTGGAGACCATTGAACATGGGGTAAATCTTCATTCCAGACATGGATCTTTGCGAAATCATCGACAAAAAGATTCTGCCTGATTATGGAAGGAGATCCGTTTATGAATTATCAATGAGTGAAAAAATACGTCTTGCCGACTATCTGTATAGAACCTATCATCTGGGAAAGGCGCAGATAAGACGATGTCTGGCCATGCTGTACTGATGATTTTACTATTTTTGTGGAAAATTATCCATCATGAAGAAATCATTACTCGGGCTAATGTTGATTGCAGTACTGTCCGGAGTGGCATCCTGCAGTCCGAAAAACACAAAAGAAGCAGAGACATATATGCTTAGACCGCATGAGGAACTTCCTGCTGAAGTAGCTGAAGATAAGAGCTTTACGAAGATATTTCTAGCCGGAACCATTGATATGGGCAACAGTACCGACTGGCAGGCTATGCTTTATGAGGAATTCAGGATGATGAACGGCAGATTCATTCTTTTCAACCCCAGACAGGAAAACTGGGATGCATCCCGACCTGGCGAGATGGACTATCAGGTAAATTGGGAACTGGAACATCTCGAAGAGGCTGATATGATCATAATGTATATCCTCGGCTCCAGCAAGTCTCCGATCTCACTGCTCGAAATGGGTCTCCACGCCCGAAGCAGAAAGATGTATGTCATCTGCGAAGAAGACTTCTATCGATTTGACAATGTACGCATAACCTGCAGCTTCTACGATATCCCATTGTTTACGTCGCTGGATGATTTCAAACAGAAAATGCTCAATACAAGCACCTTTCCTCCCCTTCCTTGAAAGTGATGTACCACAAATCGGCTGATTCTTGGTACATCGGTACCTGAAAACGAGGATGGGGGCCCGAAAACGAGGGTGATGTACCAAGAAAATGCTAAATCTTGGTACATCACTTTTTTTATCGGGGAATCAGTCGAAAACTCTGCCTGAAAATCGGGAAAAATCTTCAGTGATACCAATCTGAAACATATTCCGAGAGAGCATATGATTTTTTCCGATTATTATAATGTAAAAAATCCTCCCAAATGGGGGAATTATCCGAACTTTTAATTATTTTTGGATGTTTTTTCGCTTTAAAAGCAAGTTTAACTTATTACTCTTTTTTATGTACTTTACCGTTGGTTAAATAGATGAAGAGATTTTTTGTCTTTTTGGGGGTTGTCTTCGCGACAATCGGCTCTGCAGCCAGTGCACAGGAAGTCGACAGTATGGTGCCTATGCAGAAGTCATCCTGTGAGGTATCTTTGGATACGCGTATCGGGTACAATCAAGACTTTACGAATGGTAGCGGTCGATTCGGTGGCGACGGCCTCTATCTGGATATCAACGGGTACATAAGTCCACATCTTTCATACAGCCTTAATCAAAGGCTCGCCTCAACTTATTACGAGGACAACTCCGGTTTCAACGGAACAAACTGGATGACACTGACTTACGAGACAGACGACTTTGCCTTTACAGCAGGTAAGGATGCTCTCCTCGTGGGAAGTTTCGAATACGACGCATACGATCTGGATACATATTACGATATGAACTCGATGTTCTACAACATGTTCGACTGCTGGCAGTGGGGCGTGTCGGCGTCATGGTATCCGGCAGACGGCCAGTCCGTGATTTTCCAGTTCGCAAACTCTCCTTTCGCATGGGAAGATGATTATTTCTCATACAATGCCGGCTGGAGAGGTGAATGGGATTTCTATGAGTCATACTGGACCGTCAACATGTGGCAGTTCGAACCGGAGCGTTATGTGAAGGCACTGAACCTTGGAAACAGATTCTATCTCGGAGGACTCACTCTGGATCTCGAGTACATGACCCGTTCGGCAGACATGAAGACTCTTTTCAAGGACGACTTCACATTCATAGCCGCACCATCATACGAATTCGGTGAGTCATTCAGGCTCTTCGGCAAATTCGGATGGGAGAAAGTGGCGGAGGGGCTTCCGTATGAGCTTGCGTATGAAGACTATGTCGGCAGCGACTATCTTTTCTATGGAGCCGGACTGGAATACTTCCCGCTCAAGGAGAACAAGGACGTGCGTCTGCATGCGGCTTGGTCATCAAACAACTTCGGCGACAATTATCTGAATGTCGGCCTCACATGGAAGTTCGCCCTTATCAAATAACCTTTAACCGACCTGAAAATGAACAATAACGACTATATCATCGAGATAAAGAACATCTCAAAGAGCTTCGGCGACAAGTGCATCCTTGACGATGTAAGCATCAACGTCAAGAAAGGCGAATTCGTTACGATCCTCGGTCCTTCAGGCTGCGGAAAGACCACCATGCTCAGACTTCTGGCCGGATTCGGACAGGCTGACAAGGGTGAGATCCGCATCAACGGCGAGGACATCACAAATGTACCGCCGCACCAGCGTCCTGTGAACACCGTGTTCCAGCGCTATGCTCTTTTCCCTCATCTGGACGTATATGAAAACATTGCGTTCGGTCTCAAGCTGCAGAAGGTACCTGCAGACGAGATCGACAAGCGCGTGCTGAAGGTGCTCAAGATGGTGAGCATGACAGATTATGAGGACAGAGATGTGGAGTCTCTTTCAGGAGGTCAGCAGCAGCGTGTAGCGATCGCACGTGCCATTGCGAACCAGCCTAAGGTGCTTCTTCTTGACGAGCCTCTCGCAGCACTCGACCTGAAGATGCGCAAGGACATGCAGATCGAGCTCAAGGAAATGCACAGAAAGCTGGGCATCACATTCATCTATGTAACCCACGACCAGGAGGAGGCGCTTACGCTTTCCGACACTATCATCGTGATGAACGAGGGTAAGATCCAGCAGATCGGTACCCCTACAGACATATACAACGAGCCTCAGAATGCTTTTGTGGCTGACTTCATCGGCGAGTCCAACATTCTCAACGGAAAGATGGTCAAGGACAAGCTTGTAGAGTTCGTGGGCCATGAATTCGAGTGCGTGGACGAGGGATTCGGCGAAAATGTAGACGTTGACGTGGTTGTCCGTCCGGAGGACATCTACATCATGAACAAGCTTGAAGGCGCACAGCTTACCGCAAAGGTAAAGTCATGCACATTCAAGGGTGTCCACTATGAGATGTTCGTCGATACCGACAAAGGCTTCGAGCTCATGATCCAGGACTACAACGCCTTCGAACCTGATTCGGAAGTCGGTCTTATCATCAGGCCTGCAGACATCCAGGTGATGCACAAGGAAAGGACATGCAACACATTCGAGGGCGAGATCGTAGACGAGAACCACGTAAGCTTCCTCGGCGAGACATTCGAATGCCTGCCTCAGACAGGGGTAACTGCCGGAGACAAGGTAAAGGTGGAAATCGCATTCTCGAAGATCGACCTCATCGACCATCCGGAAGAAGGAAAGCTTTCAGGAGACGTTTACTTCCTGCTCTACAAGGGTGACCACTACCACCTTACCATCATGACAGATGACGGCGACCATATCTGGGTCGACACAAACGATATTTGGGACAAGGGAGACCTTGTAGGTATTAACATTGCTCCTCAGGACATTAAGATTGTAAAGTGAGATGACTAAAAGAAGTACCTGGGCTCTGCCCTATGCCATTTTCCTGGTGCTCTTTGTCGCTCTGCCTCTCCTCCTGATCATCTGGTATGCATTCCAGGACGGATCCGGCAACTTCACGTTCGGCAATTTCACCAAATTCTTCCATGACGCCGATGCTATAGGCACATTCGCCCTTTCGCTTGAGGTCGCCATCGAGAATACAGCCATATGCATCCTGCTCGGCTACCCTGCCGCATGGATACTTGCGAACAAGAAACTCAACAGAAGCGCAGTAACCATCGTTCTGTTCATCATGCCGATGTGGATAAATGCGCTCATGAGGACCCTTGCCACTGCCGAACTCTTCCATATGCTCGGCGTACAGCTCGGCAAAGGAACCCTGCTTGTCGGTATGGTATATGACTATCTGCCATTCATGATCTATCCTATCTACAACATACTCAACAGGATGGACCAGTCTTATGCAGAAGCTGCAGCCGACCTCGGGGCTACTCCTTGGCAGGTATTCTGGAAGGTACAGGTACCGCTTTCGATGCCGGGAGTGATCAGCGGCATCATGATGGTGTTCATGCCTACAGTCAGCACTTTCGCGATTTCGGAATTCCTCACCAACAACAAGATAAAGCTCTTCGGAACCATAATCCAGGAGAACATCAACTCCTCGATGTGGAACTACGGAGCCGCCCTATCGCTGGTGATGCTCGTGATCATAGGTATAACAAGCTTATTGCAGGACAATAAGAAGGAAGCCAACGGAATCGTATAGACATGAAGAGATTTTTCGCACAATGTTACATATGGCTGCTGCTGATAATCCTGTATGCGCCGATCGTTTTCATCGCTGTGTTCTCGTTCACTGAGAGCAAGGTGCTCGGCAACTGGACAGGATTCTCTACCAAGCTCTACAGCAACCTTTTCACCGGCAACATGCAGGGAACCGGTTCTCTAATGACAGCCATCGAGAACACACTTCTCATCGCCCTCATCGCCGCTTTGGTATCGACAGCGCTCGGCACCATTGCAGCCATAGGCATCCACAATATGAGAGGTAAGGGAAAACAGGCCGTCACCTTCCTGAACAACATTCCGATGCTCAATCCGGACATCATCACCGGTGTGTCGCTCTTCCTGCTTTTCGTATTCCTACGCATCAGCCAAGGCTATGTAACAGTCATCCTTGCACATATCACATTCTGCACCCCATATGTGGTCCTGAGCGTGCTGCCTAAACTGACACAGATGAATCCGAACGTGTATGAGGCCGCACTTGATCTCGGTGCGACTCCTGCCTATGCATTAAGGAAGGTGCTCCTGCCTATTCTGAAACCGGGCATGATCTCGGGATTCATCCTCGCGTTCACAATGTCTCTCGATGATTTCGCAGTGACATTCTTCACAAGAGGAACAATAGGTCTTGACACACTCTCGACCTACATCTACACAGACGCCCGCAAGGGTGGTCTTACCCCTGAGCTCCGTCCGATGATCACCCTCATGTTC
>JAZRQM010000004.1:0-36638 GCA_045649795.1 Candidatus Cryptobacteroides sp.
AGAAGGCTAACGAATGCTTTGAATCTTGGGTCAAAGAAATCTTTGACTATACTGAATACCTCGGTAAGAAATATGGCCTCCTCCCAAAAGAAGTGAAGATTGGAGGAGACAGAATGGAAGACCTTGGCATGTACAACCCGAAGTTCGATAAAATATCATACAACCGACGCCTGATTAAGGATCCTGTATATGCATTGATTACAGTAGTACATGAGTTATGTCACGTGAAACATTCTAACCATAGTCAGGAATTCTGGCGGTTTTATGAGGATATCTGTGTAAACGAAGGGCTCTTATTGAAAAGAGTTCTTGGAGACAAACGAAGCTTAAGAGAGTTTAAAATAGTGGATATTCCATATAGATGGGTTCCAGAGATTGATTTCTTCACTTCGAATGAACAGCTGACAACAGAAAAGTGTCTGAAGATATATGGGTATGGTACTAGATTGTATGGCAAGGATTGTTTATCATCATGAACGTCTTCTCGTCCACACATACCCGGGATTACATGAACAGGCGTATGAATCGGCCAACAAACGGGCCGGCAACCTCAAGTAATGTAATACATAAACATTTGGCAATCAACACATAACAAAATTAAGGGTGGGTCAAAATAACCCACCCTTAATCATATAATTGACTAGCTATCAGCTAGTTATGTTTCACAAACCGCTCAGCGATATTACCAGTTAAGGATCTTCTTGAAGTCGTATGCCTCAGGGTTCTCGATACCGAGAGCGCGGACAGCCTCGTAGTCATCCTCAGTTACATAGTGAGCGATGTACTCGTAGTAGTTCTGAGATGTACCAGAGTTGATGTCAACGATTCTTGGCGGAATCTTACCTGTTACAGGGTCCTGGAGGTCAGCGAGGTAGAGTGGAGATACGTTTCCGTATGAGTCTACATATACCATGCAGCCTGTCTTGCCTTCCTTGTAGAGCTGGTAAACACCCATTGCGAGCTCTGTACAGTAAGTAAGGTCATAAGCGATAGGATCCTGGCAACGTACATCGTAACCGATCTCGAGCGGACGGCCCTTTACCTTAAGACCAGCAGCCTTGATCTCCTTCTCGAGGAGGTCGTTGAAGAGGACAGCCTTTGAGAGCTTACCGAGCTCTGGATGACCGTGATCGTCATATGTGAAGTGTACGCCAGCAGCCTCGAGCTCCTTGATGTCGAGGTCATGGAAGAGACCCTCAGCTGTTACGATAGTACCGTACTCGATACCCATAACCTTTCTCTTGATGATTGTAGAAAGAGAGAGCTTGATGATCTTGTCAAGGTTGATCTGAGTCTTGTTGAACATCTCAGGGATGATTGTCATTGGAGAGTGAGTAGCCTCACCGATACCTAAAGCAAGACTTCCGCATGAGCGACCCATTGCGCAGAGTACGAACCAGTTACCTGAAGTACGTGCATCCTCGTAAGCTGTTCTTGCGATGTGTGCACCCTCGTTCTTGGCAGAGTTGTATCCGAATGTAGGAGCGTTTGCTGGAAGAGGAAGGTCGTTGTCGATTGTCTTAGGACAGTGGATGTTTGCGATAGGATATCCCTTAGCTGCGAGGAACTTTGAGATACGGTTTGCAGTAGATGCTGTATCATCACCACCGATAGTCACCAAAAGCTTGATATTGTTATCCTTGAAGAGGTCAAGGTTGAAGTTGTTCTCGAAGTCTGCATCAGTTGGCTTGAAACGGCTCATCTGAAGATAAGAACCACCTCTGTTGAAATAGCGGTCAGCAGTTGCGAATGTAAGATCCTCGATCTGCGCGTTCTTGCAGAAGAGTCCTGAATAACCCTTGTGAAGACCGATTACACGGAATCCCTTTGCAAGGAATGTCTTTGCAACACTCATTGAAACTGAGTTCATTCCTGGAGCAGGACCACCACCACAGAGAATAATTACTGCATCTTTCATCTTTGTACTAATTTTTAAAGTTATACATAAAATATAAATGTTTCCATTTTCGAGGGACATCACAACTTTCACCAAGATGAAAGATGTCTTACCCCCAGTCACTTTCGTGACAGCCCCGAGGGGCAATTTCGGCCCTGCCCGGGCCGGTCGGCAAAGCCGACTTGTTATATCAGACTAACTTATAGTCCAAAATTAATGTTTCCATTTTCGAGGGACATCACAACTTTCACCAAGATGAAAGATGTCTTACCCCCAGTCACTTTCGTGACAGCCCCGAGGGGCGATTTCGGCCCTGCCCGGGCCGGTCGGCAAAGCCGACTTGTTATATCGGACTAACTTATAGTCCAAAATCAATGTTTCCATTGTCGAGGGACATCACAACTTTCACCAAGATGAAAGATGTCTTACCCCCAGTCACTTTCGTGACAGCCCCGAGGGACATGTATATCGTGGCAAATTTATCATTTTTTACGATAAATTACAAGAAATTGTCATGCACCTTTCACGCAAGGCTTCCATATTGCACAAGTCAAACAATTTTAGTATTTTTGTAAGTTATTTATACTATGGAAAAGGCGCAGGCATATATAAGGATACAGGAACTTCGTGACATGATCAACGAGGCCAACAGGAGATATTATGTAGAGAACTCTCCTACCCTCAGCGATTATGAATTCGACATGCTTCTCAAAGAGCTGGAAGCACTTGAAAATGAGCACCCTGAACTGATCACTCCGGACTCTCCGACACAGAAAGTCGGCAGTGACCTCAAGGTTTCGGGAAAACCCCAGAAGGAGTTCGAGCAGTTCCCGCACCGCTACCCTATGCTTTCCCTTGGCAACACATACGACATCACAGAGGTCCAGGCTTTTGCTGACCGCGCGTCCAAAGGCATAGGAAATTCATTCACATACAGCTGCGAGCTCAAGTTCGACGGAACAGCCATATGTCTCACATACAGAAACGGCAAACTTTTCAGGGCTCTGACCCGTGGTGATGGAACAGTAGGTGATGATGTGACCGCAAATGTAAAAAACATCAGCAATATTCCTCAGGAGCTCAAGGTGCCGGCAGATTTCGTTCCGACACTGATGGAGTCATCACCATGGCCAGAGGAATTTGAGATCCGAGGTGAAATATACATGCCATGGCCGGCATTCGACCGTCTGAATGAAGAGAGGCTTAAAGACGAAGAACAGCCTTTCGCCAATCCTCGAAATGCAGCGTCAGGATCGCTTAAGCTGATTGACAGCAGACAGGTGGCAAACCGTGGACTTGAATGTACATTGTATCATATGCTTGGCGAAGATCTGCCTTTCAACACTCATGATGAGGCTCTGAAAGCAGCAGCAAAATGGGGACTTCCTGTCTCTGACAAACGAAAGATCTGCAAAAGCATCGAAAATATAGAAGATTTCATAAATTATTGGGATACAGAACGTAAAACACTTTTGTTTGCGACCGATGGAATCGTCATCAAGATAAATGAGCTGCATTTTCAGGAAGAATTAGGCTATACTGCCAAGTTCCCGAGGTGGGCTGTAGCTTATAAGTTCAAGGCAGAGCAGGCTCTGACCAAACTTCTGAGCATAGACTATCAGGTAGGCAGGACAGGAGCGGTTACTCCGGTCGCTAATCTTGAGCCGGTACAGCTGAGCGGTACAGTGGTAAAGCGCGCTTCCCTGCACAATGCCGACCAGATGCAGCAGCTTGACATCCACATAGGCGACTATGTCTATGTAGAGAAAGGTGGTGAGATCATACCAAAGATTACAGGGGTGGAATTGAGCCAGAGAGGTTCGGACGTCACTGAACCCCGCTTCCCGGAAACATGCCCCGACTGCGGTACAAGACTGATCCGAGATGAGCAGGAGGCGAAGTCATTCTGCCCTAACCAGACCGGCTGCCCTACTCAGATAAAAGGAAAGCTCGTGCATTTCCTCAGCCGTAAGGCCATGAATGTGATTGCCGGAGATGCGACTGTCGAACAGTTGTACAACAAGGCGCTGGTATGGAATCCTGCTGATTTCTATGAACTTGAAAAAGAGCATCTTCTGACATTGGAAGGATGGAAGGAAAAGTCAGCTGAAAGATTCCTCAAGAGCCTTCGTGAGTCTAAGAATGTGCCTTTTGAACGAGTTCTGTATGCCCTTGGCATCAGATATGTCGGCGAAACTACGGCAAAGGCAGTTGCAAGGACATTTGGAAATATAAATGCCATCATGAATGCTACTGTAGAGGAGCTGCTTAATACAGACGATGTCGGACAGGTCATAGCCGAAAGCATTTATGCATTCTTCAGGGATGAGATGAACCTTGATACGATCGAACGCCTGAAAGCTGCAGGCCTGAAGTTCGAGACCGAGGCAGGGCCTCAGAAACTATCTGAATCGCTGGCTGGAAAGACAATCGTGATATCTGGCAATTTCAGCATATCCCGTGACGACATGAAGGCATTGATCGTCGCTCATGGAGGAAAAAGCAGTGGATCGATAAGCGGAAAAACGTCATATCTTCTCGCCGGAGAAAAGCCAGGTCCAGAAAAGATCAAGAAGGCTGAAACGCTTGGAGTCGCGATAATATCAGAAGAAGAATTCAGAAAAATGATAGAATAATGAAAGCTGGAGATAAATATACATTGACACACATTGTTTCGGACAATGAAACTGCTGAAGTCCTCGGATCAGGTGGACTTCCGGTATACTCTACCCCATCGATGATATGTCTGATGGAGCTTACATCCTATAAGCTTGCAGAGGAACATGGATTCCAGACCGTCGGTACAAAGGTGAACATCAGCCACTTGAGAGCATGCAAGGTAGGAACCGAGCTCAAGGCCACAGCCGAAATCACAGAGGTGGACGGCAGAAGATTCGAGTATAATGTAAAGGTCGAAGATGAGCATGGCCTCATCGGAGATGGTACGCACCAGAGATTCGCGATAGACCCTGAAAGATTCATGGCAAAACTTAAGTAATGGGCAAACTTAGACATAGGACACGTCGTCTGAAACGATTTATCAAGGATGACATATGGACCTTGGAACTTGAAGAGCTTTCCAAGGCAAGGGCCAGATTTGTCAAATATCTGAAGGTCATGATGATCACAATCAAGACTTTCTCAAGCGAGAAAATCGGATTCCAGGCTGTTGCTTTGAGCTTTTTCAGCACTATGTCGGTAGTGCCGTTTGTTGCCATTGTCTTTGCCATAACAGGAGGATTCGGTCTTGCGGACAAATTGAAGGAATTCCTTTATGGATATTTCAACAACAGCCAGCAGATCATCGACACTGTCCTTGGATTTGCTCAGAACATTATAGATACAGCCCAGAGCAGTGCAGTAGGCCTTGTATCAGCATTGCTTTTCGTATGGATCGTCATCTGGATGATGATGAATGTAGAGAAAGTGTTCAATAATGTATGGAGGGTACAGAAATCAAGGAATCTTTTCCGTAGGCTTTCGGTCATAATAGCGATGCTCTTCGTGTCGCCGTTTGTCGTGATGGTGTTCTTCGGAGGTTCATTCGTATATTCACATGCACTCAGCTACATTGGTCTTGACCTTGAGACATTCAATACATTCAAGACCATGTTGTCTTGGTCATTATTTGGAGTACTTGCAACTTTCACATTCTCAGCGATGTACAAATTCATACCGAATGCCCCGGTCGACTATCCTAATGCTCTGAGAGCTGCTATATATTCCGGCATAGCATTTACTGTGATGCAGTATCTTTACCTTGAGACACAGGTGTTCGTGACCAGACTCAACGGTATCTACGGAGCATTTGCAGCAGTTCCGCTTTTCATGGTCTGGATAAACATCGGATGGTTCATAATCCTGATAGGTGCCGAGCTTTCCTATGCCTTCCAGCATGTTGACAGTTTTAACATTGAAGATTAGACTTAGAAATGGGATCGATATCACAATTCACAAGCCATGACCATGAGGTCATTGCGCGCGATTATGCGGACCTGAAGGAAGCGGCCCGCAAACGTTGCCAAGACCAGTCGGAGCTGGACATGATTCAGAAGGCATTCGATTTCGCCAATGAAGCTCACAAGGGCGTCAGAAGACGTTCCGGTGAGCCATATATACTCCACCCTATCGCCGTAGCAAAGATCGTGGTCAGCAACATCGGCCTCGGCTACAAATCGATTGTTGCTGCCCTTCTGCATGATGTCGTCGAAGATACCACATATACTGTAGATGATCTTCGCAACCTCTTCGGTGATAAAGTGGCTGCTATTGTGGAAGGACTCACCAAGATCAAGACCGTACTCGACAACGAAGACAAGGCTGAGCAGAAGAGCATGCAGGCCGAAAACTTCAAGCGCATCCTGCTTACATTGAATGACGACGTGCGCGTCGTACTCATCAAGCTTGCCGACCGTCTCCACAACTGCCGCACGATAGAATACATGCCGGAGCATAAAAGGGACAAGATCCTCAGCGAGACCATGTTCGTCTTCATTCCACTCGCCCACAGGCTCGGTCTGTATGGTATAAAATCCGAGATGGAAGACATATGGCTCAGATATAAAGAGCCGGAAGCTTTCAACGAAATAACAGCCAAGATCAATCGCAATGTCATAGATAAAGACAAGGAAATCAACGACTTCATAGCCCCGATCGACCAGGCTTTGCAGAAAGCGGGATTCAAATACGAGATCAAGAAGAGGGTGAAGACTCCATACTCGATATGGAACAAGATGAACAAGAAAGGCATTGATTTCGAGGAGATCTATGACCTTTATGCAGTCCGCATCATCTTTGATCCGGGCGAAAACACGACAGAGACCGAGCGAGATCAGTGTTACCACATATTCTCGATCATCACAGGCATGTACAGATACAAGTCTGACCGTGTCAGAGACTGGGTGAACTATCCGAAGAACAATGGATATGAGGCCTTGCATTGTACCCTGATGAGCCGTACAGGTATATGGATAGAGGTACAGATACGCTCAATAAGAATGAATGAGGTAGCAGAGAAAGGTATCGCTGCACACTGGGCATACAAGAAAGACGGCTTCGCAGGCAACGAAAGCCAGATGGACAAATGGATCACCAAGGTAAAGGAAATCCTTGTAAATCCGGACGTTAACGCTCTCGATCTGCTGGATATGATCCATAATGACCTCGTAACCACGGACATTTTGGTATTCACTCCGAAAGGAGAGCAGAGAAGCATAGAAAAAGGGGCCACAGCCCTTGATTTTGCATACTCGATACATTCCCAGATCGGAAACAAGGCTATCGCGGCAAAGGTAAACCTCAAGCTCGTACCGCTTTCATATGTTCTCAAGACGGGAGACCAAATCGAGATCATCACTGCAGAAAACGAAAAGCCTAAGCACGAATGGCTTGAATTCGTCAAGACTTCAAAGGCAAGGAAGTTCATTCTTGACAGTTTGAAGAGTCAGCGTCAGAATACCATCAATATCGGAAAGGCAAAGCTTGTCGAGGAGCTCGAATCCATCGGCAGAAAGCTGAATGACAAGACAATACGATCGTTGATGGAGGAATTTGAGATCTTCGACTCCAAGCCTGAGGAACTTTATTTCAAGATCGGAAGCGGCATCATAAGCCTTGACGGACTGTCAGAGAATTTGAAGAAGTACTACGGCATCAACAAAGAATCATATTTTGTCATCTCGAATTCTGACGAGAAGCACAAATATATCCTGGCATCATGCTGCACGCCTATCCGCGGTGAAAACGTGATCGGATTCAAGGCATCAGACGGTACAATCACAGTACACAGGCGGACATGTCCTAATGCCAACAGCCTTGCAGCTAAGTTTGGAGACAAGATCCTTTCTGTGAAATGGGCGGACAAGGAAAATTCCGGCAACCATTACCTTGCCCGAATCACTCTTAAGGGAACAGACAGGCTTGGAATGATCAATGACATCACACGCATAACCTCAAAGGTCATGGGCGTAAATATCAGAAGGTTCAACATCGGCACCGAAGATGGAGTATTCGATGGATTCATCGACTTGTACATCAACGACATGAACAATCTTGAGGACTTGATAAAGAAACTTCAGAAGATCAAGGGACTTGAGAAAGTAACAAGGACAGACCTTTAGAATCATAAAGAGAATGAAAAGACACAATATAATATCATATCTTATTCCGGCAGTGCCGGTGGTGATCATCCTTGCGACGATGATCTTCTCACATTCGTGTGCCAATACGACCACGCCTCCTAGCGGCGGTCCGAAGGATACAATTCCCCCACATATCGTTGAAATAGAGCCTCTTATGAACTCCACAAACATTCCGGTTCATAAGCCGAAGATATATATCAAATTCAACGAATATGTGCAGGTAAAAGACGCCAAGAGCCTTTTCCTCTCCCCTCCTCTTGAGAAGGCCCCTAAATACAGGCTCAAGGGAAAGGGTGTGGAGATCACATTCGAGAATGACCTTGATTCAAACAAGACCTATACTCTTGACGTGACCAATGCCATCGCTGACAATAACGAAGGCAATATGTTCCCGGGTTACACTCTTGTTTTCTCAACAGGAGGAAAGATTGATTCCATGGTAGTTACAGGACTCGTCCAGGACTGCAACACTCTCCAGCCTCTTAAAGGAGCTACAGTAATGCTTTATAAGGACCAGGCTGATTCAGCGATCTTCCTCAAGAGACCGGATGCGGCTGTGAAGACTGACGAATGGGGATTCTTCTGCCTTCGTAACATCCAGGATACAGTCTATAGGATGTACGCTATCATAGACGAAAACAACAACAATAAGTATGAGCCTGATGCTGAGAAGGTTGCGTTTGTTGACACATTGATCAGGCCGGTCGTGATGGTGAACGACTCTCTTCCGGAACTTCTCAAATATGACATGAAGGATACCGTCCACTGCCTGGCTCGTAAGACGGAATATGAACTCAGCATCTTCAGGGAGAAGCCAAGCATGCAGATGGTGGTCAACAAAGAACGTGTCGGAGACAGGACTGCGTACATCACATTCATGGCTCCATATGCACAGATCGATTCCATCTGGATCAAGGGCGTGCCTCAGGACCGCCTCATCACGCAGTTCAACATTCTTAAGGACAGTCTTGAGATCTGGGTGAATGATCCGAAACCGCAGCCGGACACATTCTATCTCAGCGTCAAGTATCTGAAGACCGATACACTCGGCATGCTTAACCCTGCCGTAGATGAGTTCAAGCTCCTGAATCCTAACAGAAAGACGTTCGGCAAGAGCTCGAAAAAAGACATCAAGCATGAGGATACGATTGCGGTTGTAAAGATCAATGCAAAGCCTGAGACCGTGGAGCAGTATGGATTCGAAATCGAATTCAATCACCCTGTTGTCGAGCATCAGTTCGATTCTCTCAAATTCATATCGATTAATCCTAAGCAGCAGGAGACTCTCGGAAAATACACTATCGAACAGGACTCGCTCAATCTGAGGAAATATATCGTAAGACCGACTGAAAAGCTTCAGGCCGGATATGAATACAGACTTAAGCTCCCACATCGTAAGTTTAAGGATATCAATGGATTCTACAACGACAGCACTGAGGTTAAGGTAAGTCTTCCAAATGACGATGCACTAAGCACAATGTTCCTCAATCTTACCAATGTAAACAATAAATACATTGTGGATCTGTTGAATGAGAAGCGTAATCAGGTGCTGAGATCATATATTGTCGATAAAGACGCAAATCTTACCTTCCCATATCTCAAGGCAGGAAAGTACTCGATCAGAATCACAGAAGACATCAATAGAAACGGAATAGTCGATACAGGTATTCTTCTTGAGCATAAACAGCCTGAAAAGGTGAGATTCTACAAACTTGAGGATGGAACCTTCCTTATCGACATCCCTGAGATGACTGAAATAGAGCAGAACATCGACATCGTTGAAATGTTTAAGTAATTGACTATGAAGAGATTTATTATACCTTTCCTACTGCTGGCATCTGCATTGTCTGCAAGTGCACAGGAAAGGATTGAAATGGATGACATAACGAGCCTTGAGCAGGTCGCATCATTGAAAGACAGCGATCTTGACAGTATAGATGTCAAGAAGAAGCTGATGATCAATGACTATACGATGGTCGGTGTACAGTATGGTGCAGGACTCAGCAGAGTGAACTGGAACCCAAGAATCGAGCAGGATATGGTTTTCGTGCCTGTCAATTTCGGAGTTACCTATACCCGCTATGGAAAGATGTTCGGTTATATGCCGTATTTCGGTTTCCAGGCCGGTATTTTCTATACAAAGGACGCATATCAGTTCAAATACAACGAGGAGTATGACTACACATATACAATCGAAGGTGCCGAAAAGGCCATAATCGATGTGGTCGAAGTGCCTATCCTCTTCCAGTTCCATTATGATATGTGGAATTTCAAGATCATGGCTCAGGTAGGCCCATACGCTGGATATCGACTTGGTATACAGAGATTTGCGGGAGAAAACGGTTCTGTCAGCAAGAGATACGAACACGATTTCACTCCTACTGACAGACGATTTGATTATGGAATCAAGGGAGGAGCCGGAATAGGTCTGGTATTCGATCCGATCGAAATACACATCATGGCTTCATACAAGCATGCATTCGCATCTTTGTATGATCCAGACCATTACAGCCAGTACTATTACAGATTTGCATATCCATCCAGTCTGGTTGTATCTGCCGGTGTACATTTCCAGCTCACAAAGAGAAGCGGAAAGACAAAGGCAAGCTTGAAGAAAGAAGCCAAGGATATGGTATATAACCCAAAGAAAGATGAAGACACTGGAAGTAAAGGTAGGTAATGTCATCATTGGAGGTGACCATCCTATAGTAGTGCAGACAATGTGTAATACACATACGTCTGACGTTGAAGCATCAGCAGCACAATGCCGCAGGCTTGCTGCAGCAGGAGCACAGTTGATCAGGCTTACAGTTCCGTCTCTTGCGCAGGTGGAAGCACTGAAGGAGATCAAGTCCATTCTTCGTTCGGAAGGAATCGACACTCCCCTTGTTGCCGATGTACATTTCTCTTCGGAAATTGCAATTGCTGCGGCAGAAGTGGTAGAAAAGGTCAGAATCAATCCAGGTAATTTTCATAAGGACCATGAAAAGGCACGCGAACAGTTTTCGAAACTTGTAAGCGTTTGTAAGGAACATGGCACAGCGATCCGCATCGGACTCAACCATGGATCGCTCGGAGACCGCATCACCAATCTTTATGGCAACACCCCTCTTGCTATGAAAGAGGCAGTGATGGAATGGCTGAAAATGTGCGTTGAAAATGATTTTTACAACGTGGTTGTGTCTTTGAAGGCAAGTAACACTTTTGTTATGGTAGAGGCTTATCGCCTGTTAGCCAAGGAGATGCAGGATTTTGGCGTTGTGTTCCCTCTTCATCTCGGTGTGACTGAGGCTGGCAATGGCGATGGAGGAAGAATCAAGTCTGCAGTAGGTATTTCAGCCCTTCTTTCAGAGGGAATTGGAGATACTATACGAGTCTCACTGACTGAAGATCCAGCAAATGAGATCCCGGTAGCACAGTACCTTGCGGACCGATACGATCACAGGATACATTCCAGCATGGTGTCTTTGACGCTTGAGGGCAAAAAGGCTGTTGCTACATATGATGCCCCATCAAGAGAAAGACTTCTTCTCGATTTCTCTTGCGATTTCGGAAAGAGACTTCTTGACAAAGAGCTTGACGAAGTAGAGCTTATCGGTTGCGAAGATGCAGACTATCTGGTTGACGAGCTCATGCAGGCTGCTCGCAGAAGATTCTACAGACCTGAATACATAGCATGTCCTGGATGCGGCCGCACAATGTACAATCTTGAAGGTACATTCGAGGAGGTAAAGCGCAGGACAGCACATCTTAAAGGCATGGTCATCGCTGTAATGGGATGCATTGTAAACGGTCCCGGCGAAATGGCTGATGCTGACTGGGGATATGTCGGAGAAGGAAACGGCAAGGTGTCTATATATAAAGGAAAATCGCCCGTGCTCAGGCATGTTCCTGAAACAGAGGCGATTGACAGATTGCTTGAACTTATAGAAAAAGCTGAGGATTAATCCTCAGCTTTAATTATTTCCTTCTGTGCCTTTTCCCACTGGTCTTTAGCATATTCCTGCATATCGACCACTTCATCTTTTTCATCTACGATCTCCTGACCGAGCATGGTCTCGATGACGTCCTCCATGGTCACGATACCTCTGAGGGATCCATACTCATCCAAAACGGCTGAGATATGCTCTTTCTTCTCAAGAAGCTTCTCCCAGATATCTGCAACAGTATCCTCTTCTCCGAAAGTAAGAATAGGGCGTATGATATCGTTGAGTGTTGTATCGAAATTATCCTCAGCCATCTTCTCAAGGACTTCCTGACGAAGAACATATCCTATCACATATTCATCATTCTCCTCATCGTAAACAAGGATACGTGAATGTGTGTTGTCGCTATCATAGAATTCTTTTATGGTCATGCTTCCCGGCACCATCTCTACAACTACGCTAGGTGTCATGATTTCATGGGCCGTAACCTCGTCAAGTTTAAGAAGATTCTGAATCATCTTCTTCTCGTCCTTTTCGATCACCTCTTCTTCTGTAGCCACGCTCACCATTGCTGAGATATCCTCACGGCTTACGCTGACCTGATTGGAATTCGAAGAAATCAATCTCTGAAGATGCTCAAGAATCCAGACAAGCGGGAAAGTGATAAATATCATCAGGCTGATTATGGCCGAAGCCGGCAAAGCCAGTGATCTCCAATAGCTGGAACCTATGGTCTTAGGGATGATCTCAGAAAATAAGAGAATGCCGAAAGTGAAAACAGTCGAGAAAACCCCAACAAGAGCATCTCCGTAAACCTCATATACAAGCGAACCGACAATGGAAGCACCAACGGTATTTGCTATGGTATTCAGACAAAGAATTGCTGATATCGGGCGATCGGAATTCTGCTTTAACTTCTTGAGCCTCTCTGCTCCTTTGACCCCCTGATCTTCGAGTCCGGTAATATATGAAATAGGGGTAGAAAGAAGGGTTGCCTCAAGCACAGAGCACAATGCTGACAATGCCATTGAGACAAACATTATTATATATATAAGCGATTCGTCCATAATCCTATTTCTGTAGTTCGGCAATTACTGATTCACAAGCCTTCACGTAATCTCCGACCTTTACTTTAATTTCCGCATCCAACGGAAAGTACATATCTATTCTCGATCCGAACTTGATCACACCACACTGATCTCCCTTGATTTCCTTGTTTCCAGGTGTTGCATATGTAACGATTCTTCTGGCGAATGTACCTGCCAACTGCTTGAAGAAGACATCTCCATATGGGCTTCTGATACCTACTGACGAGTGCTCGTTCAGTTCTGAAGCTTTTGGAAGGAAAGCCAGCATATACTTACCCGGATGGTATTTATAATATGTCACTTCTCCTGAAATCGGCCAATAATTGACATGTACATTGAAGAAGTCCATATATACTGATACCTGGATGCATTCTCCTTTGATGTATTCATCTTCCTGGACCTTTTCAACGATCACGACTTTTCCGTCAGCAACAGATGTTACCACATTGTCACCAGGAACCGTATTTCTTTTGGGAACCCTGAAGAAGAACAATGAAAATCCCATGAAAGCGACAGGGAGAACACAGAGAATGTAAGAGAGGGCTGGATACGGAATAAAGCGCAACAGAAGGTAAACCAACGGTGCGCAGATAAGCCAAACCAGCAATATTGTAGTATAACAGTCTTTCTGAATAATCATAATGGCTGCAAAAGTACGGAAAAAAAGGCAATTAGGCAAACTCGTAGTGCCCCTTAAAGTACGTTCATTACAACAAGATAGATAATTCCTATAGGAATAGCGATAAGCGCACTGTCGAACCTGTCAAGAAGACCTCCATGCCCAGGAATTATCGTGCCGGAATCCTTTACTTCATAATGGCGTTTCCACTGTGACTCGATCAGATCGCCGTACACTCCTGTCACCGAAAGGAGGAGTGCCATTATAATGCAATGAACGATGTCAAAGCAGAACAGACCCATATAATGGAGTCCGACAGCAACGCCGACAGCCATCACGATGCCTCCCCAGAATCCGATCCAAGACTTTTTAGGAGAGATGGATGGGAAGAGTTTCTTTCCATATTTCTGTCCGAGAGTGATGCCAAACATATATGCACCTACGTCGGTACCCCAGATGATAGCAAAGAAACATAGCAGAAGAATTCCGCAGAACTCCCCTTCCGCATTGAATACTGCAAAATTGAGGAGTGACCATGGGACCGCTATGTAGATAAGGGCTGTGTACAGATTGGAGAATTTGTCAAAACGGCTTTTGTCCCTGACATACAATGAGTTGATCATCAGCATAAAAACAGGGACAAAGGCCAGGATGACCAATCTTCCTGGAAAATCAAAGCCTTTGTACAGGTAGATCAAGGTAAAAAGTGTGGCTCCCGCAAGGATCGAAAGGATCTGCGAGAACCAGTAATTCTTTCCACATGTCATCCTGAGGAATTCACGCATCATCACAACGAGCGCGAAAAGCATGACGACTCCGAAAATGTATTTGTTGGTAAGGAGCGCGGCCAACATTATAGCCGCGAATCCTATACCGGAAATAGTTCTTTTTATAAAATTATTCATAGATCGGTCTGTTAGTCTCAGGCAGATCAAGCCATTTCAGGCACTTCCGCCGCTTCTTCAGGATCTTTCGGAATCTCCTCGCCAGGCTTAGCGCCGGCTCTTGGACCGAAGATCCTCTCAAGATCATCTGCAAAGATAACTTCTTTCTCCAATAAAAGCTCAGCAAGCTGGGTAAATCCATCGAAATTCTCACGAAGTATCTTCTCAGTACGGTCATGAATCATGTCAATCAGATCCTTGACCTCTTTGTCTATGAGTTCAGCAGTCTTCTCGCTGTACGGCTTTGTCAGGTCATAGCCACGAGATCCGGACGAATCATAGAATGAAAGATTGCCCACCTTGTCACTCATACCGTAATATGTAACCATCGCATAAGCCATCTTTGTGAGTCTTTCCAGATCGCTCAATGCGCCGGTGCAAGGCTGTCCGGTATGGATTTCATCCGCTACTCTACCTCCTATAAGCGAACACATCTCGTCTATCATATGTTCCTTTGTCGACACATGTCTTTCCTCAGGAAGGTACCATGCTGCACCGAGCGACTGTCCGCGAGGCACAATCGTAACCTTGAAGAGAGGATTCGCATTAGGAAGAAGCCAGCTTACAGTTGCATGTCCAGCTTCATGATAAGCCGTAGACTTCTTCTCCTCAGGTGTCATTATCATCGACCTTCTTTCGAGGCCTCCGACGATTCGGTCGACAGCATCAAGGAAATCCTGCTTGTCAATGAACTCCTTATTCTTTCTTGCTGCAGTCAAGGCAGCCTCATTACATACGTTGGCGATGTCTGCTCCTGAGAATCCTGGAGTATGCTTAGCCACAAATTCCACATCAAAGTCTGATGCAAGTTTGAGGTTTCTCAAATGTACTCCGAAAATCTCCTTTCTTTCCTTAAGATCCGGAAGATCCACATGAATCTGTCTGTCAAAACGTCCTGCACGCATAAGTGCCTTGTCGAGGATATCGGCGCGGTTTGTAGCTGCGAGAATGATTACGCCAGAATTGGAACCGAATCCGTCCATTTCGGTAAGGAGCTGGTTCAGAGTGTTTTCACGCTCATCATTTGAAGAGAAGCCTGCATTCTTGCTTCTTGCACGACCGACTGCATCGATCTCATCGATGAATACGATGCAAGGCGACTTTTCCTTTGCCTGACGGAAGAGATCGCGTACACGCGAAGCACCGACACCGACAAACATTTCTACGAAATCAGAGCCGGAAATCGAGAAGAACGGTACATTAGCCTCGCCTGCAACAGCTTTCGCAAGAAGGGTCTTACCGGTACCCGGAGGGCCGACAAGAAGTGCACCCTTAGGAATCTTTCCTCCCAATGCGGTATATTTCTGAGGATTCTTAAGGAAATCCACGATCTCCATTACTTCGTCCTTGGCTCCATACAGACCGGCAACATCCTTGAATGTCACCTGGGTCTCCCCTTTCTCAGCGAGCTTGCCTGTAGACTTGCCCACATTGAAGATACCGCCAGGTCCACCGGATCCGCCACCGCCCATATTACGGCTCATGCCTCTGAACATGAACACCCACATGAAGATCAGCAACAGAGGGAAGATGATCCACTCGAGCATTCCCCATATACTTTCATGATTCTCAATCACGACCTTTACCTGCTCATCTTCAGGAAGTTGCGCATTCAGTTCGCCGAACATTTCCTCGGCATTGAAACTTCCAGACACAAGGAAAATGAAGTGCGGAGACTTCTTTGGCACGATACCGCCGAATTTATCTGCGAACTTTTCGATCTTCTCCGGCTTCATGGTAACACGGCCCTCGTACTCGTTTCTGATGAAGACGATTTCCTTGATGTCTCCGTCAAGCCACTGCTTCTGTACGTCAGCCCATTCCTCCTTCTGAGGATTGGCAGCACCACCCTGGTTGAAGAACATATATCCGATTCCGATGAAAAGGATTATGTACAGCCAGGAGATACTGAATCTAAACCTCACGGGTTTGTTCCCGCGAGGTGCTTTATTGTTTTCCGCCATATTCTGATTTTATATTAGTCTTCGTAGACAGTCTTGTCTGCATCTGCCCAAAGCTCCTCGAGTCTGTAGAATGCTCTGTATGGAGTCTGGAAGACATGCACTACGATATCACCATAGTCGAGAATTACCCAGAATGCATTCTCCTTACCCTGAGCACGTGCTACCTTTCTCTTGCACTTCTCAATCATTCTGTCCTCTACATTATCTGCAATCGCCACGACTGCAGGAGTAGAGTCTGCATTACAAACTATGAAATGATCTGAAATTGCTGTTCCGATAGTTCTGAGGTCAAGCGATACCACATCCTGTCCTTTCTTTTCAAGCATCGCATCTGCAATGACCTTAAGTTCTTTGTTTTCCATGAATTAAATTATTGCTATTTTTGTGAAAATTACTTGCAAAGATAATCAAAATCCGCACCATGTCAAAGAAGCATGACATTATATGGCTTGAGTCAGTCGATTCAACCAATGAAGAGGCTAAAAGGCACATTTCTGACATTGACAATTTGTCAGTCCTGTCAGCATTGGAGCAGACAGCCGGACGCGGACAGAGAGGAAACACGTGGACAAGCACTCCCGGTGAGAACCTTATGTTCAGCATAGTTCTGAAGGATCCGAAAATCAGCGCAAGGGATCAATTCGTTCTCAATGAAATTGCATCACTCGCGGTCGTGGATTTTCTTTCGATGCATGGAATTTCAGCCAGAATCAAGTGGCCGAACGACATCTATGTGGGGGTAAAAAAGATCTGCGGGATACTTATAGAGAATTCTCTGCATGGATCTGCCATATCGTCCAGCATTATCGGTATCGGATTGAATATCAATCAAAGAAACTTTAATGTTAACCTCCCAAATCCTACCTCAATGGTGCTTTGCCGGGCAGAAGATGGCCCTTTAGACATACATAGATGCCTTGAAGAATTCATGGACATCTTCAATTCCTTGCACGACCGCTTCCTGACATCAGCCTGCGACCTCTCCCCTCTTCGTCAAAGCTACCTAAGCTCCCTCTGGAGATCGGGAAAGCCATCCCGCTTCATTGACTACACCATCCTTCCTGGCGGCCACCTCGACGGACCGATGAACATATGTACGGAAAAAGCTCCTGACACAGGTATTTCTTCTTCAGACCAGACTGGGAACGAATTTCCCGGAATCATCCATGGTCTGTCACCAACCGGGAACCTCCTCGTCGAAGACCTCTCCACCGGCCTTACCCGTGAATTCGGCTTCAAAGAGATCGGATATATCCTCTGATGTTTTTCAGCGTGGCGCATAAAGTCCTGACACTCAACAAGATACATATCCATCAGTGCGCATTTTACCCCAACAACAAAGAGACAATCATCTGATTACCAATCACTTAGGCAACACACCAAAGAGAAATGATCATGTCGATGACCTCCAGATAGCTGGCGGTTCCGGAAGAAACCTTGTTGCCCTTGAGGAATGCATCATAAACTGCTGATTGCAGACGACCGAGAGACTTGCTGTAACGGCTGTTCCAATATTCCCTCTGAGCATTGTAGTCTGCAATGATTTCCGGATTTATGGATGAAACGAATTGTCTGTAGTCGGCCTCCGGAAGAACACGGAATGCATTGGCAATGACATATGGAAGTATGCCATAATAACCTGAATATTTCAACACAGGCTCTTCGGAACGTGTACAAACTGTATAAGCCCAGAAATTAGCCTCATCCTCGCTGCTGACACCAAGAAGATGCGAATACTCATGCACATAAACAAAATAGAGCTGATCCGGCAGAAGTTCGTTATTCAACTGAGTCTCGCAAAAGAACGGCCCGACAAATCCCATCACTCCGACAGAAGAATATAATCCATTGAACAGAAGACGTTTAGGATGCTGCCATTGACGTGGAGCTGAAAGTCCGGCCGACGGAGGGAGAGCAGCAAAAGCATCCTTTACATGATCCTCGAAATAATCGTATCCGACATAGAAGAAATCATTTGGAAGGGCTTCATATGTTGAATTCAGACTATCTGCATAATCGGTAATGAAATCCTTGAAGACGGACTCATCATAAGCCTGTCGTTCTACTCCCAATCTGGTATATATGCTTTCCCTGTAATAATTACAGCCCCATCCGATATAGAACCAAACGTAGATCCATAGCAGGAACTCACATGCCTGAAAAAGGACTTTAGCAAAACCAATCTTCTTCCGGATGCCATTCACGATAATGAAAACAAGCAGCAGGACAGCTCCGACTACAACTATTTCTTCCAGCGAAAACGGAATCCAGAATACTGCATAAGAAAGAAATCCGGAAACGACCGGATAGATGACAATCGAGTACCACTCGCCTATCTCGACAGAAAATCTTGCAGTCAGAACAAAGGCGAGAAGTACAATAAGGATAATATGTCTATGCCTGGCCTTCACTTGAATTCTTCTTGATCCTATAATGGATGATATTGTTCACCGCAATGTGGGAGAAGACGAATACAGCCGCAAGATACATCCATGGTGACATATCCTGCACTAACCGCACTACCACACAAACGGCCGAAGCTACAGCAAGAATGGCTCCATAAATGATGTTGAACTTGATCATTCCTAAAGAAGGAAGCATTTCAGGAAATTTTTCCATCTTGATGCGTCCTGCCATAGAGGAAGGAATCATTACGACAAAGAGAATCAGAATGGCGATCATAATCCAGTCAGGCCTGGTACCGGTAAAGGCTGAAAGAAATGCATTTATCATACACAGAAGGGAAAGTGCGGCGAAGAGCGCACTTAATACTCTCAAAGTCTTCATAGTCAGGAGATTGATTTGCGGAATTTATAGAGGATATACGAATCCAGGGATCTGAATACACCCAGGAAAAAGCAGGCGAGCATTAAAAGCATGTCCTCCTGGTCAATAAAGGCTGCAACGATTGCTACAAGAGCAAAGGCAGCATAGAAAAGCATCTTGCCATATAGAGTGCCCGGGGTGATATGACGTATAAGTTCACTCCTGCTTCCCATCTTTCTGCTCTCGCTGTACATGAACGGCACAGAGCTCATAAAGAACACCATCAGGAGTAAAAGCGCTCCAGCCTCTGTCTCCCTGTACATGTCGACAAATGCTATAGCAATGAATATTTCGGCCAACACGGCCGCAATCAAACGGCAAATCTTCAAAGTCTTCATATCTATTCGTTTATAAGTTCTTCAGCAGCAGCCTTATCACGTTTTCTGACAAGGACACGTATCGGCATCGAGTGCTTTCCTACTCCCAGGGTCTCGGAAAGTCCGTCACCGAAAATTTCCACCGGTATGCCGTTGGATTCAAGCATTCCCTTGATTATATGTGCACTCGAAGAATCATTGCATTCTGCCACGGTCACCAGAGCATCCGGATCTTCTTCATGTTTATGTTCCTTTTCATACGCATCAAGGTCAGCGGGGGCATTATGAGTATAAGCGTATCGATACAGGAAGGCCCCAGCAAAAGCAATCAGCGGAAGCCAATAATGGATCTTGCCTGTATCCATATATATACCCCACATTATTCTGGAAGCTGCGATAATGCATGCTACACCCAAGATACCGAGCCATATCTGCCCCGGTGTAATCCATTCCGGCCAGCCTACACGCCAGAAATATCGGATAGCTGCATCATTTCTAATGAAAAAGATCAGAAAACCTATGACCAGAACCACATACATAAGAAGGGTACCACGGAATGCCACGGAAAAATCAACACGGTCACGTGACAGGAGAAGCAGATAACTGAAAATCACCGCTGGGAGCAGTAATGAATATAATATTGCCTTCAATGTCTTCATATACGTTCCAATATAAATTTGTACATATCTTCAACCGCAACGCTCAAGTTGGTCATCTGTATCATGACCGGCTTTCTGGCGTCCTTGAACTCAAGCCTCAGCACATCATACATAGGGAATTCGTATTTGAGTGTGGCACTTGAGAGCTCTTCGAAATAATACCTTTTGTATTCTTTCTGCCAGAGGAAACGTCTCTCTATGCGGTCTTCATAAATCCTGAGAACCGGCCTTTTCATCCTTCTGCTACGGATCACAAGGATGACGCAAACCGCTGTAAATGTACCCAGAACGAGCAGGTATTCTATTATATCGCCACGATCACCGATACTCATCATGACCATCAGTCCGAGGATGAATATGACAATAAAATAAAGTACCGATACACGGTCAGGTCTGGAGTAGGCCTCTATTACGGGAAGTTCGTTCATAGTACGGCAGTTATTTGAGGAGAATCACTGTAACTGTTGCGCCTGCTGCAGCGCCGAGGATTGCTAATATCATAATCGTTCGTTTTTATGGTTTTCGATGATACAAAGGTAGCACGAAACAGTTTAACGCGAACAATTTACAGCAGAAACACCCCACACATAACTCATTGATATTCAACACCCGTGAAACTTAAATCTTTCACACGTCGGATCACGAGTTTGACGCAGGCGGATTTTCCAGCAGATTCTTCAGGTGATTCGCCAGATTCTTGTCGTGTTCTCCAAGGCCGAGCTTGTGACGTATCACACTTCCGTATGTATAGTGCCTCTTCAGGTTTATGTATTCACCTATCTCCTTTCCGTTAAGCCCGACGAGATACAGGCAGCAGTAGTTCACTTCCCAATCGGTAAGACCGCATGAGCGCAGATATGTCATGAATTTCGGATGACCGGCCTCAAAAGACTTTCTGGTCGATTCAAGGAAAGCCTCTCGATTTGATATGAGCATCTCGATCTGGGCATTGGCTTCTTTGTTGGCAGATGATGAATCTGTAATATATGACGCGATGACCTTGTTTAGCAAGGCAAGCCTCTGCTTGATCACAGCCTTCATCTCATCATCGGCATTCTTCGCTTCCGCCATCTTGCTCAAGGCATCACGCTCGATCAATGCATCAGCATACAGCTTCTCAACCCTTTCCTTCTCTATACTCATGAGAACATTGTCCTGCATACTCTTGGAAAGGCGTCTGCGGGTCTCACGAAGAGCAAAGAGGACTGCAACAAGAATAATGAAAAAACCAAGAAGAATGGTATTCATATCACGCCTTCTGGCTTCCTTGTCTTCAAAAAAGAAATGTCTTTCCTCAATAAAACGGGTATCACTGGTATGTTGTATACGTGCCAGCGAGTCAGCCAGGACGTTATGACGTTCAAGCGCAGTCAAGGCTGCCTCATAATCTCCCTGGGATTTAAGAACCTGATACAGAACGACATAATAATTCTGGTCGCGGCTGATATCCTTGGCTTCCGCTTCCTTTCTTATGGCCTTGAGCGCCTTGCCATATTCTCCGGCCTCATTATAATAGAATGCCAGAATACGCCAGTCTGGTGTACCTTCCGTCGGCAGATCGGCAAGATAAGCATCGATCAGAGGAACAGCGGCCTCCGCTCCGTCTTCAAGTTCAGTCAGTTTTATCCTGCAGAGATGATATGCGTGCTTTGCCTGCCCCTGATAGAATCTCGCATTTTCCTGCATAATGCTGATGCACTTATGCGCGCGGGAAGCATCTAGATTCAGGATACTGGCATCACATAGAAGAAGCAAGGCATTGCAATAGTTCAAGGTGTCTCCGGAAGCCAGAAAGATTTCAGCACCTTCTTCATATGAACCGATTGCCTCGGAATAATCGAAATAGCGGTAATAGATGTCTCCTTTGCGCATCTTCAGTGAGCCGAGTGCCGAAGAAGGGATATCATCATCATAGCATTTCTCCGCATTGACTAAGGCATTCATTGCCTGTTCGTCCTTTCCTTGCCGGAAAAGTTCGTCAGCCGAACGGACATATGTGACAAATTCTTCTGTCCGGCTCCCGTTGCAGGATACGGACAGAAGAATCGTGATAAGTAATGCGAATAGTTTCATAGTAAGGGGATAAGACCGTTTTCAGGTCTGGATCAGCCGCGCATGGCTGCGATGACCTCTGCAGGGTTCTCGGCCTTGAAGACAGCGCTGCCGGCCACAAAGATCTCGGCTCCAGCCTCAGCGAGCGCTGCAGCATTGGCAGCAGATACGCCTCCGTCGACCTCGATCTTTATATCCAGGCCCTGTCTTTCGATCTCTGCCTTTAAAGTACGGATCCTTTCGTATGTCGCCTCTATGAACTTCTGTCCGCCAAAACCGGCAAAGACAGACATCAGAAGCACATAATCTGCATCTTTAAGATATGGATACAGATTCTCGACAGGAATGTCAGGGTTTATGACAAGTCCGGCCTTAACACCCCATGAACGGATCTGCTTGAGAAGTCCTTCAGGATCAGCTGTAGCATTCAGATGGAATGATATCATCGAGGCACCGACCTTGGCGAATCTCTCGGCATATTTTTCCGGTTCGACGATCATGAGATGTACGTCCATTGGCTTTTCTGCCTTCTTTGCAATTGCTTCGATGACTGGGAATCCAAATGAAATGTTCGGCACGAAAACACCGTCCATGACATCAAGATGGAAGATGTCTGCATACTTGTTTACTGTCTCTACATCCTTCTCGAGGTGCAGGAAGTCGGCTGCCAGCATTGATGGGGCAATTTGTATCATAATTAAAACATCAAAGATCCTTCGCCAGGCTCAGGATGACAATTAAAAGTTCATATTGAGACTACTTGTAGTTCTGAATTACATCAACCAGCAAAGCTACGAATTTGTCAAGAGACGCGAGATCAAGACGCTCACCAGGAGCATGCACTCCACGAAGTGTAGGTCCGAATGAAACCATGTCGATTCCAGGGAATTTCTCTGTAAACAAACCACATTCGAGTCCGGCATGAATAGCTTTCACCTTAGGGTCGACACCAAAGAGTTTCCTGTATGAAGCGACACATGCATCTCTGATCGGAGACTCAGCTGCGGGTGCCCAACCCGGATACTCTCCTTCATGCTTTACTATTGCGCCTGCGAGCACGAAGCATGCTTCCATCTTTGCCGCCGCTGCACGACGGGCAGCTGTAACACAGCTTCTCTGGCTTGAACCGATGCGGATTACTCCAGGTTGAGTCATCTTTACGGAAGCGAGGTTTGTCGAGGTCTCCACGAAGTTTTCGATCTCCTGGCTCATGGCAAGAACTCCGTGCGGAGAAGCGCAGAGAGCTGTCACGAGGTTCCATGCAGTCATTTCATCAATCGCTTCAAGTGGCTCGCCCTCATAGTCTGAATATCCGAGATTTAAATTCTTCTCTATCGCTCCATATTCCTCTGCCACATCAGCAGCGTAAGCCTCAAGTCGTTCATTGATTATATCGAGAGTATCAGCCTCTGCTGCAATGACAGCCTTAGCTTCTCTAGCAATCGCGTTTCTCTTGTTTCCACCATTGATGGTGACAAGCTGCCAGTCAAGATCAAGAATGCTGTAAAGGAATCTTCCAAGAAGCTGTACAGCATTTGCACGACCCTTGTTAATGTCGTCACCGCTATGACCACCCATAGCATCTTTTACGAAGACCTCCTGATATTCAAAATCTTCCTGAACAGGCTCATTCTTATAATGGAACTCAGCTGTAGTATCGAGTCCACCTGCACAACCCACGAAAATCTCTCCCTCGTCCTCTGAGTCAAGGTTAAGGAGTACTTTTCCTGTGATGAAACCAGGCTGAAGTGCCATAGCTCCGTCAAGACCGGTCTCTTCAGCTGTTGTAAAGAGGCATTCAATCTTTCCGCAAGGCATATCACTGACCAGAATCGCCATCTGAGCAGCCACACCGATACCGCAATCCGCACCAAGAGTGGTATCCGGTGCGATCATCCATCCATCCTTGATGATATATTTGATAGGATCCTTTGCAAAGTCATGTTCTACACCTTCATTCTTCTCGCAGACCATATCTGAATGGCTCTGGAGAACAATTGTAGGAACATCTTCATATCCTGGAGCTGCAGGCTTGGTAATCAAGACATTACCAGCCTCATCAGTCTTACATTCAAGATTGTTTTTTGCAGCGAAATCCTGCAGATAAGCGATTATATGCTCTTCGTGGCCGGACTCTCTTGGAATCGCGGTGATCTCCTTAAAGAAGGAAAGTACTTTTTCTGAATTCATGTGGTCAGTATGATTAAACATACAAATATAAGATATTAAAATGAGAAAATCCACTCCCGAGGGAATGGACTTTTCTATCTTCTTACCGGAACGAGAATCTTCTCTATATCGGTAACGTATTGTTTAAATGCCTTATCTGTGGTCATGAGGTCATTTACTGTCGAACATGCATGAAGTACTGTCGCGTGATCTTTGCCTCCGATTTCAGCTCCGATTGTCGAAAGCGAGCAGTTGATCAGTGTTCGTGACATATACATTGCAATCTGTCTTGCCTGCACTATCTGACGCTTGCGTGTCTTTGACAAGAGTTCATCACGAGTGATGTTGAAATAGTCACATACAACCTTCTGGACCTTGTCGATAGTGATGTCTGTCTGCTGTTCACCAACGATCTTTTCAGTGATCTTTTCAGCAAGTTCTATCGTTATCTCCTTATGAGCCAGAGTAGCATTTGCTATAAGCGAGATCAATGCACCTTCAAGCTCTCGGAAATTAGACTTGATCCTTGTCGCAAGGAAGTGAAGCACATCATCGCTGAGCTTTACACCTTCACGGAATGCCCTTGCCTTAAGCATCTCAAGTCGTGTAGAGAAATCTGGCTTCTGAAGCTCTACGGACAGTCCCCATTTGAGTCTTGAGAGGAGGCGCTCCTCAAAGTTTTCAAGATCTACCGGCGGTCTGTCAGACGTAAAGATCAGCTGCTTGCCTGACTGATGGAGATGATTGAAGATATTGAAGAATGCGTTCTGGGTGCTCTGTCCCATAAGATCCTGGATATCATCCATGATGAGCACATCCATCTTCATGTAGAATGCGAGGAAGTCAGTAAGTTTGTTCCTTACATTCACAGCGTCCATGTACTGAGTCTTGAATCTGTTTGCAGGTACATAAAGAACAACAAGATCAGGATACTTCTTCTTGATGGCGATACCGATCGCCTGTGCAAGATGCGTCTTTCCAAGACCAGGACCTCCAAAAAGGAAAAGAGGGTTGAATGCTGTCTTACCTGGAGCGAGGGAAATGCTTTCTCCAGCTGTGAATCCCATCTTGTTACACTCACCTACTATGAGGTTTTCAAAGCAATATACGGGATTGAGCTGAGGATTTACCTGAACGCGCTGGATACCAGGAAAAACAAACGGACCAGGATTTCCACCGCGGCTGAATGTCTCGACCGAAATAGTCTTGTTTACCGGAACATTTCCATGTGATGCAGGATAAACAAGAGATGGCTGCTTCTTGACAGGAGTCACTACATAAACGAGCTTAGCCGCTATGCCGAGTTCCTTCTTGAGAGAAGCCTTGAGAAGATCGAGATATGCACCTTCAAGATATTCACGGAAAAACTCAGAAGGGACCTCTACAGTAAGGGTAGACTCCTCAAGCGAGACCGGTCTGATCGGCTTGAACCAGAGTCCGAACTGCTTCGGGTCTATGTTCTGCTGGATAAAATTCAAGCAGTTGTTCCATACTGATATGTGTTTTTCCAATGTCATTTCCTGAGTAGATTCTAATTTTCAGCGTGATTTCGATTTCGAATACAAAGGTGAGGAAAAAAAAGTAATAAAAAAGAAAAAAATCTATTGCTTTTTAATTTTATTTTACAGCGAACAAAATTGTTTCACTCGCCGAATTGCTTTTCCTAATACCCTTATAATCAAATACTTACAAAACCACAGAAAACGTAAACGCCTATAAACTACAGCACTTACAATTTTGAACTATTCAAAAGAGCTGAATCTACTTTCAATAGTGGACAGAGGCCTCTAAAACACTGATAATCTTATATACTTCTTCGGATTTTCCTGTATTTTCTTGACCAGAATGTCGACATCTGACAGGAGAGCATCGACCGAATCATAGACAGAGTTATCAACAAATAATTTTCCGATTGTACCGTCCGGATCATTCATGTTCATGAGAAGTTCCTTGAAAGAAGAAATGACTCCCTCTATATCCGATGTGGAAATCTTGGCAGCCGTCAATGATACCGAATCCATCACTCCGTCTGCCTTCGACACAAGCTCTCCGAGCTGTCCGGACAATGCTGCCATATTGTCGATGAAAGCTTCAAGTTCGTCGGATTTTCCATCAATGTCCCCTGCCACATTATTCAGGCTTGACATCGTTTTTTCAAGGTGGGAAAGAGTCTTTGCGATATTAGACTGATTCGCATCGCCAAGAAGTCTGTTGACCCCTGCAACTGTCACAGACAGGCTGTCCATTGTAGATGTCACCTTCTCAAGCAATGGCGCTATGCTGGAACCAAGAGCATCCATGAGGCCGGCTTCGAAAGCAGGAATCAGGTCACCTCCGTCTTCAACATATGATGAAGACGTTCCAAGATCGATTCTCACTCCTTTTCCTCCCATGATATCGACGCTATAAATGGTCATCCGCGAGTCTTCAGGGATAGCGAAATCCTTCAGAACCGAACAGACTACTTCGAAATCGCCCGATCTGCTGTCATATGTGACCTCTGACACCTTTCCTGCCTTATATCCTTTTATGAAAACCGGAGCAGAAGGTACAAGACCTTCAACTTTGCCGAATCTCGCCGACACTTCGATTTCCTTGTTGAAAATATCTTCTCCCCTAAGATAGTTTATAAGGAAGAATGAAACGACAAGGACCGCAATTGCGAAAAAGCCTATCTTGAATTCTCTGCTGATCTTCATACCCTCTATTATTCGACTCTGGTTACCTTATCTCCTGTTACCTTCACAATGAACGCATCCGGAAACTTCTTCTTTACCACTGCAAGCCTCTCTGCAGCCGTTTCCTTCGATGAGTGTTTTCCGCATACATATTTGTATATGTTCGAATCCGCCGCCTTCACAGCCTGTACTTCCAGCCCTTTCAATGCAGGATCACCGTTCTTCAGAAGGCGCGCCAGGCCCATGATCTGAACAGCATAATATTCTTCTGCGTCTGGCTCGGTATTAACCTTTGATGAAGAAGCCTGTTCCTGGACATCCGGCATCATCTCCCCTGCACCGACCGACGCATCATATATCGTCTTGTATTCCTTGAATGCTTTGAAAAGCCTGTCAGCTATCTCCTCCTGCCATTTTGAGCTTACAAGAAGCTGTCTTTCGCTTGCATTTGAAAGGAACGCTGTCTCGACGAGCACAGCCGGACATGTCATCTTCTTGAGAAGAAGGAAGTCATTCTGATGGATTCCCTTTCCCCATTTATGGAATGGTTTTGTTGCCAGTTTCTCGACTACAAGCTGAGCGAACATCACGCTATGGTCGAAATTGGCATGGAAAAGGAGTGTATTGAGTATCTGATCCTCAGCTGAATTCTCCTGATAGCTCGACTGATCTTCCTCAAATGCGATAACAGAGTTCTCCAGCTTTGTCAATTCAACATTTTCATCGAAAAGATCTCGGTTTGGATTCCTGCTGTCCTTCCTTGAAAGAATGTGGGCAGACGAACCGGTCGCGGATCTGTTTGTACTTGAATTACAATGAATCGAGATAAAAAGATCAGCATTGTTATCATGCGCAATCTGCACTCTGTCAGTCAGTTTAGGAAATGTATCTCCAGTACGGGTATAAGCTACTTTCACTGACGGATATGCCTCTTTTATCTTTTCTCCAAGGAGCTTGGAAATATTGAGGACAATGTGTTTTTCACTATGCTTGCTGTCCGGTCCGGGAGCTCCGGGATCCTTTCCGCCATGTCCTGGATCTATGACCACAGTCCTTAGTCCTACGTCTGCCGTCTGGCCTGATATATGCTGGAACGGTGCAGCTGCAAGCATGATTACTGCAATTATATTGAATAATTTCACTTTATGATTCATATCGCCATCTCAATTTGGTAATAATTGAAATTAGTTTTAAATTTGCATTTTGCAAAAATAGCAAAAACTTACAAAAGTAGGATATTATTGATGTCAATATATAATAAAGGAATGGTGAAAAGGTGGTTGGAGAAATGGGGGCTGATAGCATTCATGCTATTGGTACTCAGTTCGTTTACACTATCTTCTCAGGATGACAGGAGAAACCGCCGACTGCGTCGAGATGCAGTAACGGCTGAAGCCCTGGCAGACAGCCTCGCCTCCCTTTCCGACTCAGCAAGAGCCATCAATGATTCACTTAAAGTAATAAGGGACTCCATCTCAAGAGCGGACTCGATCTTCCGTCAGGACTCCCTCGATCTCCTTAAGAAAAGTTCCCTCGACGCTCCGGCATTCACTGCTGCAAGAGACTCCATAATAGAAGACTTCACAGATGGAAAGCAGTTGATCTACTATTATGGCGACGTTACCGCAACATACGGAAACCTCAAGCTTACAGCAGATTACATGGAGTATGACCTTAAGACATCCACATTGTATGCCCGCGGTACAAAGGACTCCACAGGCGTCATAACCGGAAGGCCGGTGATGACCCAGGGCGACAAGACATACGAGATGGAGGAGGTCAGATACAACTTCAACACTATGAAGGCGAGGATCACCAACATGGTGACTCAGGAGCAGGACGGTATCCTCCATGGAAAGAACATTAAGATGATGCCTGACCGTTCCATCAACATTACTAAGGGACGTTATACCGTCTGCGATTGCGAGACACCGCATTATTATCTCCATCTTAGTGCGGCAAAGGTAATGACCAAGCCTTCGCAGAAGACAGTATTCGGTCCGGCATGGCCTGTGATCGAGGATGTGCCGCTCCCTATCGCAATTCCATTCGGATTCATTCCGAAGCGTCCGGACAGAGCTACCGGTATCCTCTTCCCGTCATTCGGTGAGGAGGCTTCACGAGGTTTCTATCTGCGTGATGCGGGACTGTATTTCGTGATCGGCGACTATTTCGATATCGCTGTCACAGGAGACCTTTATACTTTGGGATCATGGGCATTGGACTTCAATTCGCGATATAGGGTCAATTATAAGTTCAACGGTAACTTTGCCCTCACATTCTCTAACGACCAGTCGGGTGAAAAAGGTAGTTCGGACTTCAGACAGTCACGTAACTTCGGTGTTAAATGGTCTCATTCTCAGGATGCTAAGGCCAGACCTGGAACAAGCTTCTCCGCATCGGTAAACTTCTCCAGCCCATCGAACAGCAAGTACAACTCGACATCCGTAACCGAGGCCTTGCAGAACAAGATTTCATCATCAATCTCATATTCCAAGAACTGGAACGGAAAGATGAACCTGTCCATCAACGCCCTGCACAACCAGGACTCTAAGGACAGTTCATATTCATTCACTCTCCCTAACGTGACATTCTCTGTAAGCAGATTCTATCCTTTCAAGCAGAAGAACAGGGTCGGCAAAGAGAAATTCTATGAGAAATTCTCGCTTGGATACAATACCTCGTTCCAGAACAGGATCAATTTCAAGGCATCTGAATTCAACAAGCCAGGCTTCTGGGATAAGTTCCAGAACGGTATGACACATTCGTTCCAGATCGGTCTTCCGAACTTCACGGCTTTAAAGTACATCAACGTGACTCCAAGCGTGCAATACGGTATGAACTGGTACTTCAGAAAGAATGAAAAGGAGTATAATCCTGAAACCGGCAAGGTTGAAGATATCAAGAGTGGAGCTTTCAGCCATTTCGGAGCATCTCACACATATTCCGGAAGTATAGCCATGAGTACCCGTATCTACGGTCTCTTCCAGTTTGGCAAGCACCGTAAAGTCCAGGCTATCCGCCACGTTGTATCTCCTTCTGTTTCAGCATCTTTCAGTCCTGAAAAGGGTACATATTTCAATGGTTACAGATCGATCACCTATACAGACAGGGACGGTATTGTAAGGACACAGGATTACAATATCTACCAGGGAATGGGTACCGGCTCTCCTCCGGGTAAGGGTAAGACTGCCAGCTTGAGTTTCTCGCTCGGAAACAACTTCGAGGCAAAGGTAAGGGATCTTACTGACACAACTGGAACAGGTACCAAGAAGGTCAAGCTCATCGACCAGCTGAACTTCAACACGGGATACAACTTCCTTGCTGAAGAGTTCAAGATGAGTAATGTAGGTGTGACAATGGCAACATCTATCTTCGGTAAGCTCGGTATCAACGCAAACGCCAACCTTGATCCATATGCAATTCTTGTTGACGAGACATATAAGTCAGGTCAGCGTATCAATAAATTTGCATTGACTGAAGGTCAGGGACTTCTCCGTTTCAACAATGCCAGCGTTTCACTATCCTACTCACTTTCAGGAGATGGAAAGATCGAAGGAAACGACGGAGCATCACAGGCCGGAGGTAACCCTGCAGACCATTACACCAGAATATATTACCATCCTATCACCGGAGAATATATCCCTGGTGGCTGGCTGTATTATATGAATCCTAATGTCCCATGGTCAGTAAACTTCAACTATTCATACAGTTTCAAGAAGGGATATCAGTGGGCAAACGGCAAGAAAACCGATAACGACAATCACACACAGACTCTCGGTGTAAACGGTAACGTAAAGCTTACGCCTAGGCTCTCTATGCAGTTGAGCACCGGTTTTGACCTTATGGCATTGAGGATGACTACAACTCAGTTCAGCGCCAACTATGACCTTCACTGCTTCAACATCCGCGTATCTTGGGTGCCTACAGGACAGTGGGAGTCATGGACATTCCAGATCTCTGCAAATGCCGCGGCTTTGGCAGACCTTTTGAAGTACAAGAAGAGCAGCAGTTACTGGGATAACGGTTCATTCTAATGAATTGTCTTCCTTACGTTGCAGATTGTGTTTTTTTTGCTACCTTTGTATAACCCTGTTCTATCAGGGAAAATGCATATTCTTTCACTTCAGACTGCTCCCAGTTTTGGGAGATTCCTATTTTAGAATATAAATCAACAATTAATACTATTTTATGCACAAGATTTTTGACCTAAGAGAAATGGATGTCGAGCAGCTCCGTACCCTCGCAGAGAGTCTTAATGTCAAAGGCTTCAAGAAGATGGAAAAGGATGATCTCGTATACGCCGTTCTCGACGAGGAGGCGAAGCAGAATGCTCTAAAGGCTCCTGAGAAGAAGGAAAAGCCAAAGAGAGGCCGTCCACGCAAGGAGGAAACTGAGCAGAAAGCTGAACAGAAGACAGAGCCAAAGCAGGAAAAGCCAATTGAAAAGAAAGCTGAACCTGTAGAAGAGAAAAAGAAAGAAGAGGTCAAGCCTGAGGCTAAGACAGAATCAGCCCAGACAAAGAAACGTGGCAGAAAACCAAAGCAGGAGAAGCCGGTAGAAAAGGCAGCCGAACCTGTAGAAACAGCGAATAAAGAAGAGGTTAAGCCTGAGGTACCTGCTGTCCAGCCAGCAGTAGATGGAGAGCAGAAGCCACAGAGGGAACCTAAGCAGAAGAGAAACAGGATCCAGAAAGGTCCTCAGCCTGCGGCTGAGCCTGTAAAGGAGGAGAAGCCTGCAGAAGAAGTTCCTGTTGAAGCCGAACAGCCAAAGCTGGAAAAGCCGCATCAGCAGAACAATAACAACAATCATCAGAACAACAAGCAGCAGAACGCTCAGAAACACCAGAATCAGAACAACAATCAGCAGCAGCGCCAGCAGGAGCCTGCAATAGAGTTTGAAGGCGTTGTAGAAGCTACTGGTGTTCTTGAGATCATGCCTGATGGATATGGCTTCCTCCGTTCTTCTGACTACAATTATCTGAACTCTCCTGACGATATCTATGTATCTCAGTATCAGATCAAACAGCATGCGCTCAAGACCGGAGACACCGTGACCGGAGAGATCCGTCCGCCAAAGGCCGGAGACAAGTACTTCCCTCTCGTGCGTATCAAGTTCATCAACGGACGCACACCGGAATTTATCCGCGACCGAATTCCTTTCGACTTCCTGACTCCGCTTTTCCCAGAGGAGAAATTCAACCTTCTCGGCAACGGACACAACGATATGTCTTGCCGTATAGTTGACATGTTCACGCCTATCGGAAAGGGACAGAGAGGACTTATCGTTGCCCAGCCTAAGACAGGTAAGACAATGTTGCTTAAGTCGATAGCAAATGCTATTGCAGACAATCATCCGGAAGTATACATGATCGTCCTTCTTATCGACGAACGTCCTGAGGAAGTTACCGACATGGCCAGAAGCGTTAAGGCTGAGGTGGTTGCATCTACATTCGATGAACCTGCAGAGCGCCACGTAAAGGTAGCGAACATGGTTATCGAGAAGGCAAAGAGAATGGTTGAGTGCGGACATGATGTCGTGATTCTTCTTGACTCCATCACACGTCTCGCCCGTGCATACAATACAGTCCAGCCGGCATCTGGAAAGGTTCTGTCAGGAGGTGTGGATGCAAATGCTCTTCACAAGCCTAAGAGATTCTTCGGTGCAGCCCGTAACATTGAGAACGGAGGTTCGCTCACGATCCTCGCTACAGCCCTCACAGAGACTGGATCAAAAATGGACGAGGTCATCTTCGAGGAGTTCAAGGGTACAGGTAACATGGAGCTTCAGCTTGACAGAAGACTCGCGAACAAGCGTATCTTCCCTGCTGTAGACGTCACATTGTCAAGTACGCGTCGTGACGATCTCCTCTACTCCCCTGCACTTGCAAACCGTATATGGATCATGCGTAAGTTCCTTGCAGACATGAACTGCATTGAGGCAATGGAGCTTCTTCAGGACCGTATGCGCCGCTGGGGCACAAATGACGCCCTTCTCCAGAACATGGACAAGGACGATATGTAAGACAAAAAAACTCGTCACTGAAATGGTGACGAGCTTTTTTATACTATTTCTTGTGATGTTTCCTGTCCAGGTCAGCCTTAGCATCGGCAATCTGCTTTTCGAACTTAGCTTTCATCTGCTCTTTGTTCATGCCTTTTGACTCGACCTTGCACTGGGCTTCCTTCAGTTTATATCTGACCTGATTGTTGAAAAGTTCTATGTTGTCATAGAGTTCAGCCTTTTCGATAGCATTCCTGTAATGACGCAGGGCACTCATCTGACTAGGGAAAGTATATACCCTTTCTGCAGCGACACATATATCTCCATCGAATGTATATGCCTTAACATCAACGATTCCATCATAAATATGGGTATAAACGAGAGTACTATCTATGAGATCTACTCTCATTACATCCGGGCTGTGATGCTTGATGGCCTGATTCATGAATTCGCGTTCCTGCTTGAACTGCTGATCCATCGCTTTCTTTTCCTGCTCTGCATTGCTGTGGCATGCGGTCATTGCGGCCAAGACAGCCACACTTGACACCACTGACATGATTTTTTTCATAACACTAATAATTTAATAACACACTGTCTGGCTCAAGTCAATTTCCATGCCTTTTACAGATTATTGAAGAATTATTAAATTTGCAGAATAATCAGGTAGTGTATGAAAGATAAGAATATTTTATCCGGACATATCGCTTGTTTCCTGGCTTACGCGATATTCGGAGTCAATATAATAGTATGCAAGGATCTCACTGGCGGACATCTGATTTCGCCGATTGCCATATTTACTCTGAGATCTCTCGGAGCAGGATTATTGTTCTGGATCCTATCGCTGTTTTTCCCATCTGAAAAGGTAGAGAAACGCGATTTTCTGAAGATATTCGCAGCTGCATTTCTAGGTTATTTCGTCACACAGCTAACATTCCTTATGGCAATACCAGATGTGACACCGATGCATTGCTCCATAATCAGTTCAATGTCACCGATTTACACAATGTTCATTGCCGCTGTTGTCCTGAAGGAGCCATTGAGCTGGCAGAAAGCCGGAGGCGTGACATTGAGTCTGTGCGGAATACTTTTCCTTATTTTCAGCAATGCTGCAGGCACATCTGGAGTGGCAGAAAGTACACTTATGGGAATATTCCTTATGTTCCTTAACAGCCTCAGCTTCTCACTTTATCTTGGCATATTCAAGCCGGTGATCGCGAAATATTCGGTAGTAACATTCATGAAATGGATATTCCTCTTTTCAGCCCTGATGTCGCTGCCGCTTTCTTTCCGAGAAGTATTTTCATTTGAATGGACACGCATTCCTGCCGTACAGATGTGGGAACTCGGATATCTCATCGTCTTTGCTACATTCATGAGCTATTTCCTCATCCCATTCGGTCAGAAACGTATCCGTCCAACGCTCGTCAGCATGTACAGCTACATTCAACCTATCATTGCCACTGTCATCAGCATCATCCTCGCCATGGACATCCTTACATGGCAGAAACTTCTGGCAGCTCTGATGGTTTTCGCTGGAGTATTTATCGTCAGCCGCAGTCGTGCAAAGGCATAATATCAGCGACAGGCAGATATATAGGTGACATGCCACCCCCGGCTAGGGGGTGCCTCCCGATAGGGAGGCGGGGGTCACCGGAATATCTGCCTGCCGCTGATATATGCTGTCGGATAACAGCTGACTATTAATACTGATCCCAGCTCTTGATCTGGATGTCATCTATGGACATTGCACAGAATGCACGGATGAACGCTGTTGCGAGACGAGCATTTGTGATGAGCGGAATATTATAATCCACAGCCGCACGACGAACATGATATCCATTTGTCAACTCTCTGTGTGAGAAGTTCTTAGGGATATTGATCACGAGGTCGAGCTCCTTGTTTGCGAGCATTTCCATAGCCTGCTTGTACTGTCCTGCAAGCTCAGGATCCTGAGCCTCTGTAGGCCAGATCACGCGCTCAGCCGGAACACCGTTCTCTACAAGATATTTTGCAGATCCCTCTGTTCCATAGATCTTGTAACCTCTTTCGTGGAGGAGGCGGCATGCATTGAGAAGGTCTGCCTTCTGGAGTGCATTACCTGAAGAGATAAGGATATTCTTCTTAGGAATCTCATATCCTACTGAAAGCATAGAGTTAAGGAGGGCCTCGTTGAAGTCGTCACCGATACATCCTACCTCACCGGTCGAGTGCATGTCCACACCAAGAACAGGGTCAGCCTGCTGGAGACGTGAGAATGAGAACTGTGATGACTTGATACCTACATAGTCAAGGTCGAATGCTGGCTTGCGAGGAGCAGCCTGCTTGAGGCCGAGCATAGCCTTTGTAGCAAGCTCGATCATATTGATCTTAAGAACCTTAGATACGAATGGGAAGCTTCGTGAAGCACGGAGGTTACACTCGATCACCTTGATGTAGTTATCCTTAGCAAGGAACTGGATGTTGAATGGACCTGTAATCTCGAGCGCTGAAGCGATCTTCTTAGCGATCTTCTTGATGCGACGTACAGTCCCTACATAAAGCTTCTGAGGAGGGAACTGGATTGTAGCGTCACCTGAGTGAACTCCGGCGAACTCTACATGCTCAGAGATTGCATAAGCGATAACCTCACCGCCGTCAGCAACTGCGTCGAACTCGATCTCCTTGCAGCGCTGCATGAACTCAGACATCACAACAGGGTGTTTCTCAGATACTTCTGCTGCAAGACCGAGGAAGTTGCGAAGCTCCTCGTGGTTGTAGCATACGTTCATCGCAGCACCTGAAAGCACATATGAAGGACGTACAAGGACAGGGAAACCTACCTGGTCGATGAACTGGTCAACCTCATCAAAATTGGTAAGTTCCTTCCACTTAGGCTGGTCGATTCCGAGAGCATCGACGATTGATGAGAACTTATGACGGTCCTCTGCCTTGTCGATTGATGTTGCCTTTGTACCGAGGATGTTGACCTTGTTCTGGTCGAGACGGAGGGCGAGGTTATTAGGAATCTGACCACCCACTGAAACTACTGTTCCATGAGGATTCTCGAGGTCATGGATATCCATTACTCTCTCGTATGTGAGTTCGTCGAAGTAGAGACGGTCGCACATGTCGTAGTCAGTAGAAACTGTCTCAGGGTTGTAGTTGATCATCACTCCCCTGTATCCCTGATTACGGATTGTCTGGAGCGCATTTACAGAACACGAGTCGAACTCTACCGAGCTACCGATACGGTATGCACCGGATCCGAGGACGATCACGGAATTCTTATCGTGCTGATACTTTACATCATTGAAGTTTCCTCCATATGTAAGGTAGAGGTAGTTTGTCGCTGCAGGATAATCAGCTGCGAGGGTATC
>JAZRQM010000005.1:0-30561 GCA_045649795.1 Candidatus Cryptobacteroides sp.
GCATGGTAGGAAAGTGTCACCGGGAGTGTATATCCTTTCGCCCTTACTTCTGTCAGAGGAACGGATATGTTCGGGAGACCATGAAAATAACTTACAGGAGTCCTTCCGTACCTTCCTATCTCATAGGAGGTAGGCGACAACATCTGTGGAAGAAACGGATACTGCTGGGTACTCATAACTCTCTTATATTTAAGCCTAAACCGCTCTAAATATAAGAAGTTATTTTGAAATATGCAAATTTGTTTCTAAATTTTTCCAGCCGTTCTTTATTCTGCATATAGGCCTTCTCTGCTGAGAAGATGGTCCAGGTTGGCCAGTCCATACATGATTACTGCTGTGACGGTGGCGGTGTGTTCCTGGTACTCTGGGATGCTCTTGTTGTAAGTGTCCCTTTCTGTATGCCAGATCTCGTTATAGTCGAAATTGTATCCCTTAGGGTCCCTTATGTTGAAACTGATGGTCGGCACGCCGTTCATTGCGAAATAAGCATGGTCTGAACCGCCGGCTGTCTTAGGCCTTGGCCTTGGTTCTCCCTGACGCTTCTCGACGGTGAAAGGGAAGTCCGGGTTTACTCCCTCCAGCGGCGCACAGACCTTCACAAAATCATCATACATCGCTTCTGGAACGCTGATTCCCATCGGTACGAAAGGAGTGTAATCCCTGTTGAAATAGTTCGAAATCTTCTCAAGGTCAACGGTGTTGTTCTCGACAAAGAACTTGCTGCCAAGAAGTCCGAACTCCTCTCCTGCCCAAAGGCAGAAAAGAATGCTTCTCTCCGGCTTTCCACCTGCCTCTGCAATCAGTCTTGCCGCCTCCATTACAGGGGTCACGCCGCTTGAACAGTCAACTCCGCCTGTCGCCACGTCATATGCGTCAAGATGACCTCCGGCAAGCACGTATTCGTCAGGATATCTGGTACCTCTGATCACTCCGATTACATTGTGATATTTCACTGGGCCCATTCTGAAATGGTTCCTGATGTCAAACTCAAGCTGGAAATACTCTCTTCTCTCAACCATCTTTTCAATAGTTGCATATTGGTCTTCGTGCAGTTTGATGTCCGGTACAGCAGGAAGATTGTCAAATGTCATCTTATCGAGGTTCTTCCTGTCGTAAAGTGCTCTGATAGGAATTTCAGTCGATTGGATGATGCCGAGGATTCCGGCCTCTACCATCTGTCGGTAGAATAATGCAGGCTCATATTTATACGGAAGGATCTCCTTTTCTACCAGTCCCTTCTTCTTTCTCTCCTTCTCAGACATCTCCCTTAGGCTTCTGTTATGAGCCATAGCCTCTCTGTTCTTTTTCTCGATTTCTACGTTCTGAGCGATGACTGCATTCCTGATGCTGTCACCTGTTTCAGTCCAGTCGATAGGGTAGCCATTATTCTGGCCTCCGATAAGGACCCATGCTCCGTTAAGCTGCCCCTTGATACGGTCAAATTCAGCCTGAGTGAGAGGTTCTTTCAGAACATGTCCTCTCTGTACTCCTTTGGTTCCTACTGTGTATGAAGGAGTTGCGAAATGAAGACTCATGCCGTCACCTCCCAGCATTCTGCCGAACCATGGACCTCGATTGAAGCCTACAGGGACTTCTCCCGCTTCCTGAACCCAGACCTCAAGTCCCCACTTTTCAAACATGCTTGCGCACCATTCCACGGCATTGTCGTATGCGTTGGAACCTATGAGGCGACCTCCGATTCTGTTTGAGAGGACGTCAAGATATTCCATTGTCCTGTTGTCAGTTGTGCCGATTTCAATGATCTTGTCGACTACGGGATCGTTCTGGGCCGATACAAATGAGGCGCTGGCCATCATTGCTGCCATGGACAGGAGAATTGAGCTGAGAGTTCGTTTCATGACAGGGAATTTTATTTTCTTACATAGATTTTTGTGATCTCTCCGTATACGAGCTTGTGCCAATCCTTGGCTTCGTCATATCCTCCCTGAAGGAATTCCTTGCCTTCCTGGGTGTAGAATTCGTCCTTGGATACGGTAGGAGCAGCGATAAGCTTGCACTCTATGATGATCTTGGCCTCTTCGTATGCAGGAGCTCCTGCAGGAGTGAGCATCGGGGTGAGTTTTGTCTGAGCCATCTTGTCTGTGTTGCGGCCTGACTTTGTGCCGAAAGGCATGATATCGCCCTTGTGCTGCTCAGGGAAGTAACACATTGTGTAGATACCTGTTTCCTTGATCTTTTCAAGTGTATAACGGTTTGCGCGGAGGAAACACCATGTCACCGGTTTGTTGAACATGATTCCGACTCCACCCCAGCTTGCAACCATAGAGTTAGGCTGTTCACCTGCTGTGATCACTGTCCAGTCCTTGCCTACGAGATTGAAGATGTTCTCATCGAAGTCTTCCGGGGCTACGGTAACGAAATTGAACTCAGCGCGCTCCTTCTGAAGGGCCTCGTTCCTGTAATTGAATCTGAATTCGTTTCTTCTCACGATTCTGTCCATTCCTCCCATATCCTGACCTTTCTCGCCCTCGATCTGGCCGAAGAAGACTCCCTCTGCGATTTCCTGGATTTCCTTGATGCGCTCGAGTGTCTCGAAGTTGTCACCCCAGAAATGTCCGTTGTAGAACTTTGTATAGCCGTTTTCTGAGAAGTAGTCATAAGACTCCCTGCAGGTCTTTATAAGGGTCTTGAAGTCTCCCATCACAAGGAGGTTTCCGTTGCCGAATGCGTCTCCGCTGTATCCGGTGTCTGTGCCGACCTCAAGGAATGTTATTGAGCCAGGAGTGTGGCCAGGAGTGTAGAACGCTTCAAGAACTCTTCCTCCAAGGTCGAATTTCTGACCGTTTTCGATATGGTGTACAGTGCCTTTGTAATTGCGAAGCATGCCTTTATCCACGGTATTCATCCAAAGTTCGTCGAAGCATCCCGCCGCTCCGACATGGTCTCCATGGCCATGGGTGAGAAGAAGGCTTACCGGTTTCTTTGTAATCTTCTTTACGATCTTGTCAAGCTTCGGAATATGTGTTCCTGCGTCAAGCAGGACAGCCTTGTCCTCTCCTTCGATAATATATAGGGTCTCGGAAGCCACTCTGTTTCCTGAGCCGATCCACGTGTGCTCGTCAATCTGCCTGAACACGATGTTCTTGTCACGATATACCTCAGGAAGATCGATGTCTGCCTGGTTGGAGTTTGCCTGCGCGTATGCGCCGATGCATGCAAGCATTGCGATAAGGGAAAATAATGTCTTTTTCATATTTTCAATAGTTTAGATGCTGTCTCTGAATAGCGTGCTCCATGCGTCCGAAGGCATGTCCCAGTCTCCGCGAGGGGAGAGGCCTACAGAACCGACCTTTGGACCGTCCGGCATGCATGAACGTTTGAACTGCTGGCTGAAGAAGCGACGGACAAATATCTTGAGCCATTTGAGGATGGTCTCCTCGTCATATGAACCTTCGAAGGCCTTCTTCGCAAGAAAATAGATCTTCTCGGGGCTGTAGCCGAATCTCATGAAATTATATATGAAGAAGTCGTGGAGTTCGTATGGGCCTACAAGATCTTCCGTAACCTGCTGTATTTCACCCTTTTCGTTTGCAGGGAGAAGCTCCGGACTGATAGGGGTGTCAACGATGTCGAGAAGAATCTTGGAAACATTCTCGAACCTGTTCTCCGCTGCCCATTTCACGAGACTACGTACCAATGTCTTAGGTACGCCGGCATTGACTCCGTACATTGACATGTGGTCACCGTTGTATGTCGCCCAGCCGAGGGCCATTTCCGAGAGATCTCCTGTGCCGACTACAAGTCCGTTTGTCTGGTTTGCTATGTCCATGAGGATCTGTGTCCTCTCTCGTGCCTGTGAGTTTTCATAAGTCGCGTCGTGCTTTGACGGATCATGCGCGATGTCCTTGAAGTGCTGCTCGCAGGCCGGTACTATGGATATCTCGCGAAGGGTAGTGCCAAGACCTTCCATCAGATCTGTGGCGTTGCTCTTCGTACGTACGGTGGTTCCGAATCCCGGCATTGTCACAGCCACGATCCTGTCGCGGGACCATCCGAGCTTGTCGAATGCCATGACGGCGACCAGAAGGGCCAATGTGCTGTCCAGTCCTCCCGAGATGCCGATCACGGCAGTCTGGCAGTTGATATGGCTGAGTCTCTTTATCAGTCCGGCAACCTGAATCTCAAGAATCTCCCTGCATCTGTATCCGAGATCTTCCTCCGGAACGAACGGATGCGGTTCGACATGTCTGTAAAGTGCTTTCTCAAAATCAGTTCTGCAAGGGTCTCCTGCGTTTATGGTTTCATACGTTCTGTCTGCGGATAAGTTTCTGAACGCAGCAGACTTCCTCCTGAGGCCATCAAGCCTTTCGACGTCGATGTCAGCCAGAATCATTGATGAAGCTGTCTGGTATCTCTCGTTTTCAGCAAGCTTGTATCCGTTTTCCCAGATAGAGGCAGCTCCAGCATAGACATTGTCCTGGGTCGATTCTCCGAATCCTGCAGATGCATATATATATCCGCAGAGAGTCTTTGCCGAATGTCCCTTGAGAAGGTCTGACCTGTACTGTTCCCTCATCAGAATCTCCCTGTCGGCGGAAAGATTCACAATTATCTGAGCCCCTTGAAGTACGTGATACGATGACGGAGGAACAGGTGCCCATATGTCATTTCCGAGCTCTGCTGCGAAGGTCGCATGACCTATGTTGAAAAGCATGTTCGGAGATATCCCGGTCATCTGACCTGCATAGCTGATTTCTGAGTCATTGATTTCTTTGGCAAGGAAATCGGCCCCTGAAGCAAACCAGCGGCCTTCTTCGGCAGAAAGTGATGTCTTCGGCACTATTCCTTTGATGTTTCCGTTTCTGATCACGATGGCACAGCTGTACAGGCGGCATCGGCATGGGACAGGTGCTCCGACAACGATGGCCATATCCTTTCCTCGGCTGAATTCCACGATCTTCTTTACTCCCGCTTCAGCTCCCTTGATGAGCAGATCCTGGAAGAAGAGGTCTTCGCATGTGTATCCGGTAAGTGACAGTTCTGGAAAAACGACAAGCGATGCTTCCTTGTCGAAAGCTTCGCCTGCAAGACGGCATATTTCATCCGTGTTGTATGTCACATCAGCAATTCTTACTGCAGGTACAGCCGCAGCTGTACGTATGAATCCATAATTCTTCATTTCTTGTCAGTTTGTCTGACAAATTTAATGATTTATTTGATGTTTTCATAAAAAAAGGACAGCTGAGAAACCCAGCCGCCCTTCTTCCTTATAAAGGTTTTCTAAAGCTCTTCGAAATTTACGTCGGTGAACTGCTCGCCGGCGCCACCGTCATTCAGACATTTTGTCTTGATATACTTGATCACTTCCTCAAGACCTTCTGCAAACTTTTCAAAGTCTTCCTTGTAGAGGAAAATCTTGTGCTTGTCGTATGCGAAGTGGCCGTTATTGTCTACCTTGCGCTTGCTTTCTGTGATCGTCAGGTAGTAATCGTTGCCCTTTGTGGCCTTGACGTCAAAGAAGTATGTACGCTTTCCAGCTCTTACAGGCTTTGAATAAATGTCCTCGCCTGAACGCTCCTGAGCATTTGCTCCATCATAATCCTCACTATACATAGCTTATCTTTTTAAAGTAAATCTTTACAAAGTTAAGGATTTTTCTGAAAATCAGTGTATATTTGCATAAAATATTGAGAAAAATATGCTTAACAGAAGAATTCTAAGAATAAAGGCCTTCAAGGTGCTCTACAGCAGCGTTCTTGCGGAGAATATGTCTATCTCTGAGGCTGAGACCCAGCTCGAGCTTTCATGCGAGGCAACGAGGGACCTTTATATCTATATGCTTGGTATCGTGTCTCCGCTGACCAAGATCGCACAGGACAGGATAGAGGCTGCAAAGGCCAAGTTCAATCCTACTGAGGAAGAAAGAAATCCTAACATGAAGTTTGCAGACAATGCTCTTGCAAAGCTTCTTGATGCGGACGTGGATTTCCAGAAGGTATATAAGAAAAAGAAGTTCGAGTGGGCTCAGTATGACCTCTTCCTCAAGAAGGTAATGACATCTGTAGCTTCTAAGGACTATTATGCAGAGTACATGGCTTCCGACAAGAGATCTCTTGCCGAGGACTGCAAGCTCTTTACAAGGATATTCGAGGAGGAGTTTGTGGACAGCGAGGAGCTTGAAAAGATTCTCGAGGACAAATCTCTCTATTGGAACGATGATCTTGCATACTCTTTGACATGGTGCTGCAAGACTCTCAAGAATCTTGCGAAGGGTGAGTCATGGAGCCTCATTCCTCTCTACCAGAGCGAGATGCTTAGCGGCGAAGGAGTCGAGAGCGACAAGTTCTTCGTGAAGAAACTCCTCAAGTCTTCATTTGCCGGATATGAAAGATATTCTGCAATGGTGGCGGAGTCAGTGTCAGGATGGGAGAAGGAAAGACTCTTCTCGACTGACGTAGTCCTTATTGTCATGGGACTTGCGGAGGCTGCTTCGTTCCCGACAATTCCGGTCAAGGTCACCATGAATGAGTATGTCGAGATTTCGAAGTTCTATGGTACTCCTAAGAGCCGCTCGTTTGTCAATGGACTTCTCGACAAGCTCATGCAGCAGCTTGCTAACGAAGGTCAGATACAGAAGGAAGGCAAAGGTCTCCTTTAAGATATGAACTAATAAAAGAAAATGAATATGTTTACACTTTTACAGGCTGCGCAGGCAGCACCAGCACAGGGTGGCGGAATGTCAATGTGGATTATGCTCGCCCTTATCTTCGTAGTGATGTGGTTCTTCATGATCCGTCCGCAGTGAAAGCAGCAGAAGGAGCTTCAGGCTTTCCGTGACGGTCTCAAGAAGGGTGACAAGGTGGTTACCATCGGCGGTATCTACGGAACTGTATGCGAGATCAAGGAGAACAACGTCCTCATCGAAGTTGACAACAACGTGAAGATCCGCGTAAGCAAGCAGGCTCTCGTAAAGGATTTCACAGATCCTCAGCAGGCGTAACCTCATACTGAGCATAGGAGATGAGAAAGCTGTACGAAAAGCTTCTTAAATCATTGAATATCAGCGGGAGAGATCTTGCAGTTTTTCTGCTTGCTCTCCTGTTGGCTTTTAGTACATGGCTTATTCATAACCTGTCCCTCAAATATAACGACTACCTGACCGCTTCGGTCATTGCCCAATGCAATATCGACGGACACTCCAACATTTCCTTGAACCGCAGCGATATCATAGCAAGATGCCGTGCGACAGGTTATAAGGTGATAATGTCCGGCATCAGGGAGAGACGCAAGCCAGTTACGGTGAATTTCTCTCCTTCTGTCATGAGACATAAGGAAGACGATCTCTTCTATGTACTTTCATCGGATCTGAACGAGTATACCCATCTCATTTATGGAGATGGCGTGACATTGGACCATTATGTTTCAGATACGCTTTTCTTCCGATTCCCGTCGGTGGATTACAAGAAGGTGCCGGTGACTCCTGTATATTCGGTTTCCTACATGCCTCAGCATATGAGTGACGGACAGCTTCAGGTTGCTCCTGACTCGGTCACTCTGTATGGTATGTCTTATCGTCTTGAAAACATAACACAGGTCTTTACTGAGCCGATCAAGCATAATGACCTTGCAACGGATGTGCAGGGTGTGGTAAGGCTTGAGAAGCTCAAGGATGTCAGGATGTCAAGCGAGGAAGTCCATTATATGCTGGATGTCAAGAGATATGTCGATGTAGTGATGACATTGCCCGTCAATGCTGTGAATGTCCCTGCTGACAAGAAGCTGCAGACCTTTCCGTCGATTGTGAATGTCACATTGAAATATCCTTTCCCATTGGTTTCCGATCCGGAAGAAAATGTGACGGCTTATGTCGATTATAACGATTATGCGGTGTCTCTCAGCGGAATGTGCCAGATAAGACTCACTGGTGTGGGCAAGGCTCTTCTTTCGTATGAGGCTGATCCGGTTGCCGTCAACTGCGTGGTGGAGGATCGCTGATGAAGGTTATTGTCATAACAGGCGGTATCGGAAGCGGCAAGTCGGAAGTATGCCGTATCTTGCATGAAGCAGGCATCACGGCTCAGTATAATGCAGACCGGAGGGTAAAGGAACTTTATGGGACACACCCGACTTTGCTTACGGAAATTGAACAGGCACTTGGATCTTCGTTGCATGATGCTGAAGGACGCTTTATCCCGTCAATGCTGGCCTCAAGGATCTTCAGTGATAGAGAGGCTCTGGGAGTTGTCGAATCGCTTGTTTTTCCTGCATTGAAGGAAGATTTCGAGACATTTATTGCGGAACATGCAGACAGCGGATTTGTAATCTTTGAGTCTGCTACGGTTCTGGAAAAGTCTCAGTTCCAGGGGTTTGGAGATGTCGTGATCTTGGTGGATGCGCCATATGATGTCAGACTTTCCCGCGCTTGCGCAAGGGATGATGCCCAGCCGGAAGCGGTAGAGGCAAGGATGTCGAATCAGAAGCTGATGAATGCTTTGTCGGCAGGGGAGACAGACCCGAGGATCGACGCAGTCATCAGGAATGATTCAGACATTGAGGCTCTGACAGAAAGAACATATGAAACAATGACAGTCTTGTTTGGAGACTGGAAAAGATAATGATTAACTTAATTGATATAGAAAATGAAGACTGACCTTTCAAAGATTCTGGCGGTTTCAGGCCAGAGCGGATTGTATCTTTATATCTCATCTACACGTACAGGCGCTGTAGTTGAAGCTCTTGTTGACAAGAAGAGAAGCGCAGTAAGCGCATCAAGCAGAATCACTTCTCTTGCAGATATCTCTATCTACACAGATGAGGAGGAGGTTAAGCTCCAGCAGGTTCTTCTCAACATGAAGGAGGTTCTTGGCGATGCAGATGCTCCGTCAGCAAAGTCAAAGCCAGAGGAGCTCAAGGCTCTTTTCGAGAAGGCTCTCCCTACATATGACCGCGACCGCTTCTATGTATCTCACATGAAGAAGGTTGTAGAGTGGTATAATGCTCTCAAGAACTACGCGTCACTTGATTTCGTAGACCTCGACGCAGAAGAGGCTGAGTCAGCTGAGTAATCTGATGAAGATGAAGCTTCAGACCGTGACCTTGGGCTGCTCGAAGAACAAGGTCGACACAGAACATATCCTTTCCCAGGTGGAAGATCATTATGAGATCGTGCCCGAGGGAGAGGATATTCCCGTTGATGTGCTTCTGCTCAATACATGCGGTTTTATCGGCGATGCCAAGGAAGAATCTATACAGGCAGTCCTTGAAGCGGTAGATAAGAAATCCCGCGGTGAAGTCGGAAAGGTGATCGTATTTGGCTGTCTGTCACAGCGTTATGGTCATGAGCTTCCGGAACTTATCCCTGAGGTGGATGGTTGGTTCGGTGCTCGCGACTTTGATCCGGTGATAAAGGCTTTGGGAGTGGAGCCAGACAGAAGAAAGGATGCCGAGAGATACCTCACTACTCCATCTCATTATGCATATCTGAAGATTTCAGAAGGATGTGACCGCAGATGTTCATACTGTGCCATTCCTTTCATCAGAGGAGCCCATAAGTCTGTTCCGATGGAGCAGCTTGTGCAGGAGGCAGAGAGACTTGCTGCAAAAGGTGTCCGTGAGCTTATCATAATCGCTCAGGATACAACATATTATGGTCTGGACCTTTACCGCAGGAGAGCGCTTGCAGAACTTCTGCAGAAGCTTTCTGAGGTCGAGGGCATCGAGTGGATAAGAATCCATTATTCATATCCGGCAGCCTTCCCGGAGGATGTGCTCGATCAGATGGCGAACAATCCTAAGGTATGCCGTTACATGGATATTCCTCTTCAGCATATCGCGGATAAGGTGCTTGACAACATGCATCGTAATGTCGATGGAGCATGGACCAGGGAACTTATCAGGAAGATGCGTGAGAGGGTTCCTGGCGTAGTTCTCAGAACGACTATGATTGTCGGTCATCCAGGTGAAGGCAAAAGAGCTTTTGCCGAGCTTCTTGACTTTGTACGTGAGGCCCGTTTTGAAAGACTCGGAGCATTCAAGTATTCTGAGGAAGAAGGAACCTATGGAGCTGAAAACTTCAACGACAGGACTTCTGCAAAAGTAAAGCAGGAGCGTCTCGACGAGCTCATGACGATCCAGAGCGAGATATCCATGGCATTCAACCAGTCACGCGTGGGATCTGAGATAGATGTTATAGTAGACGATTATTCTGAAGGTGTATTCGTGTGCAGAAGTGAGTTCGAGAGTCCGGAAGTGGATGGCGAGATTCTTGTAAGATATGATTCTTCTGTAATGGGTGATGTGGATCCATATTCTCTTATCGGAGAATTCATCAGGGTTCGCGTCATCGGTGCAGACGAGTATGACCTTATAGCAGAACCATTGGAAATCTGATGCAAATATGAAGAAAATCCTGTTCCCGGCCATCGCAGCCATGCTTCTGGCAGTTTCATGTGCCCCGAGCAAACATGCGATACATGTAGAGATGAGACATCCTTCCAAGTCTGGAGTGGATATTATGGGCAAGAACGTGTCCGTAGTCTATCTTGAGAATGACGACAAGACAGCTACAGGCTTCAACGCCTCAATGGCTGACGGATTTGCCTATACCCTTGAGCAGGATTACGGATATCCGCAGGGTACTATCGGTGTTTACAGGATGCGTCATGTCGAGGGTGGAAACTATGCCTCGAAAGACTCTCTCTTCAATATCCTTATGGATACAGGGGCAGATCTTGTATTCCTTTTCGATACAGTTGATTTCGGAGCTCTTACCGTAGGTGGTCCGTCAAAGGTATCTTATTCCACATCGCCGGATTCTTCGTATGTAAGCGAGGGTATGGTTTCATTTACGATGAAGATGTATTGTTTTGACGGCATGGATGAGAAGGAAAGGGTACAGGCTTTCGGCGGAACCAGCATTGCCAGACCTGAAGTTTTTTCAAATGGAAAGATTGACGGTACCATAGCGAATCTTCGTGCAAGGCAGGCTCTTCCTGCTGAAGGATGGGATGCCGGCGTAATGGTTGCAGAATCATTCAAGTCGCAGTGGAAGCATGAACAGTATTCTGTCGTGTATTTCGATACCAAACCTTGGTATGATGCTTTGGAAAAGGCAGAACAATACGATTGGAAGGGTGCTATGGACATATGGATCGGACTGCTTGATTCGAAGGATATCCTCAAACGTTCATGCGCGGCATTCAACATCTCGGTAGCGTGCTATATGCTTGGAGACTACGCGCTTGCTTCAGAATGGCTTGACAGGTCCGATGCTGACAATAAGCTTCCGATCTCAGATGCCATGAGGAAACGTATTGATGCAAGGCTTAAATAAAAATATGAGCGGCTGAATCAATCATGATCAGTCGCTCATTTTTTGTTCTTTATGCTCTACTGCTTGTTGGCTTCTGATGTGGCGATCAGGTCAAGCGCCTCGGCAAGAACCGAGATAGGATTCTTGACTGTCTTCTCTGTCGACATTTCGATCTGCCATTTGCAGGTCTCGCAGTCACATGCCACAAAATCAGGCTTGATCTGCGCTATCTGATCGAAGAGAGGCTTTCCGATCGCCTGAGACACTTCGTAGTTCTCCTTCTTGAATCCATATGTTCCGGCAATACCGCAGCAGTTGCTGTCAAGGATTGTAAGCTCTACGCCTGGGATCATGCGGAGGAGTTCGGTCGAGAATATGCCCCATCCGAGCTTTTCCATATGACATGGAGTATGGTATGCAATCTTTGCCTTGTAATCTTTCTTGAACACAAGCTTTACCTTATCCTCTTCTATGAGCCTGTAGATGAATTTTGTGGCAAGCTCAATGTAATCACGTACATCTGAGTTGTCTACTCCAAGAAGGTGCGGATACTCGTCTCTGATTGTGAAATTACATGAAGAAGATGTTCCGATCACCGGCATCTGCCTCTCGTATACGCTCTTTCTGATGCTCTCTACATTGTTGACAGCATTCTTCTTTGCCTGATCGATCATTCTGTTGGAAATGAGAGCCGTACCGCAGCACTTCTCATTTTCAAGCATATGTACTCCGTATCCCAGGGCATTCATCACGCTGATCAGGTCCTTACCCAGCTGAGGGTAGTTGTAATTCACGTAGCAGCCATGGAAGAAGCTTACATGATGCTTGAATGAATCCTGGAATGCCTTTACATTCTTCTTGTACCAGCTCTCGAATGTCTTTGATGCATACTGAGGGAAGATCCTGTGCTTGTCCACCTTAAGGACTGCGTCCATCACAACCTTGGTAGGCTTGAGGCCGAGGGCGAAATTGGCAACCGGTGCCACCTTTGTGGCTATGCTTCCCATGATGTCGGTGCTTGCGAGAATCATGTCGCGAAGCTTTGGCGGTTCGCCGCTGTATTTGATTCTGGCTGCCTGGATGATATCTGCAATCCTTACTCCTGAAGGACATGCGACCTCGCATCTCTTGCAGTTCAGGCAATATTTCAATGTATCATCGAAGAATAGTCCTTTCTTGAGCCTGAGTCTTTCTCCGTCCGGACCAGCCTGCTTAGGACCGGGATACAAAGGATTTACCGGTACAACAGGACAGTATACGGTGCAGACCGTACATTTGATGCACTGTTCGAAATTGTTTGTGCTTATGTTTTTTTCCTGCATGTTCATGTCTATATCCTCCTATTTTTCAAGAATGCTGTCAGCTGCCGCAAGGGCTGTAAGGAGGGCGATTCCTCCTCCGCAACCTTCATAAAGTGTGTTGCTGCCTGCGATGATAGAGCCTATGGCATAAAGGTTTGCAATTGGCTTACCATCTATCGATGCGTGCAGGAATTTGCTGACTTTTGCTCCGTATGATATGTAATTCTGCTTGTTCCAGAAGTTTCTGTCAAACCACTGGTCTCTGCCTTCAGCATATGAAAGATCTACGCCGAATACAGGTTCGAAGATCCTGTCCGGTGTTGCGATAAGGCCCTTGCTGAAGAAGCTTCCGGTTGCGATGACGAAATTGTCGGCATAAAGTCTTATGCTTCCGAAGTTCTGTGTTCCGATGCTCTTTACTGTTCCATCTTCGTTGAAATCAGCATCTACAACAGTGTCTCCCATGAGGAATCGTCCACCGGCACGCTCAAATTCAGCCTTCAGAGTCATCTGTGTACGGATTCCAGGTACTGATGGCGGCATTGTGGATACGAAGACAGTCTTAACGCCGATAGCTTCGCGGATCTTTTCAATTACAGAACCATCCTTGAGACCGAATACAGCAGGAAGAACCACAATGTCCTCATCCTTGAGCATTCCCTTTACCTGCTCTGCAGCTTTTTCCCAGACTCCGTCGCGATCCATCACGCGAGCGATGTTTGTCGCTCTCATTTCGCTTGGATTCTTGCGGAGACGTTCCATCTCTTCAAGCTTTACGGAAGAGATCCTGCAGATCGTTCCTTGTCTCTCAAATGAATCTGCCAGGAATTTCGTGTTGAAGTCAAGATAGCCCAGTATGTTGACTATCAATGCCTTGTTGCCTATTTTATCATCTTTTGTCTTCAATGCGGTAAAGTCACCCAATGTAAGCCACGAAGGCTTGCGCTCACCGGTAGGGGAGATTCTCCATGTATTGACAGCTGCATCACCGTCAACCTTAATTCCGCATCCATTGAGGAATGCAGAGGCTTCTTCCGCATATTTCCTGACCTTTTCCTCACCGAGGATTGAATATGGATGATCCTCCGGAAGAGACTTCAATGCCTCCAGAGGCTTATCTACGTCTGTACCGTCAGGGAGTCTTCCGAGAAGATCGAATGAACCCGACGAGAAATGCATTGCGCTCTGACCGGCTGAAACGATCGCACATTTCTTTCCGGCTTTCTGGAGCCTTATTCCGCATATGAGGCCAGAAAGGCCTCCACCTATTATCACTGTATCGAATTTCATGGTCTTACTCAGCTATTTCAGTTTCACTTCCCTCGAGTCCGCATACACCGGAATATATCCACTGAGAATATTCGCTTTCTCTCAATGTATCGCCCCAGCATACCGGATACATACCTTTCCATCTTTCGTTCACGAAGTTCTGGAGGTCACTCTTCGCTCTGTCCGTACATTTGTGGGCATCTGCAAGCATTCCTGCAGCACGGCATGCACAGAGCTCACCCTGACATGTACCCATGCCGACTCTTGTCCTTCTTCGAAGATCCACAAGATTGTGTACATCAAGTTCGTCAATAGCATATTTGACCTCACCTACTGAAACTTCCTCGCACTCACACACGAGACTTGCGTCGTATTCGTCGTTAAGGCCGATATTGAATGCCCTGGCACCATGTCTTCCGACAGTAGCTTTGTGAGTGGTGCCCGGCTTTGTCCATGTCTTCTTTGAGATTTCGTCAATGTTCTCCTTTTCAGAACCAGGGAGCGGCGTGTTCATCGTGATACATCTTTCTGCAACCGAAAGCTTCTTGCATACGAGGTCAGTAGCCCATTCTGCCATAAGACGATAGGTCATGAGCTTACCTCCTGTGATGCTGATGAAGCCCTTGATACCGTCACGGGTCTCGTGATCAAGAAGGACGATTCCACGGCTGATGTTTCTGCCTGAAGGATCGTCGTCAGTCGCAACGAGAGGACGTACACCGGCATATGCACGAAGGATTCTTGTAGATGCAAGGCTCGGTGCGAGCTTTTCACCCTCCTGAAGGAGGACGTCCACTTCGTCAGGTGTCACATACATGTTGTCGCATTCTTCGAATGGGATGCGGCTTGATGTAGTTCCGATAAGGCAAATGGTATCACCAGGGACGAGAATGTCCGCATTAGCCGGCTTGCGGCAGCGGTTGAGTACCACATTGTTTACTCTGTGGCCGAAGATGAGCAATGCACCCTTTGCAGGGAACATATTGATTCTTGCTCCGGCGAGTTCAGCAATGTGCTGTCCCCAGATACCTCCTGCATTGACTGTTACAGGAGCGTAATAATCTTCCTTCTGCTTGGTTATATGATTGAATACTTCGACACCCTTGATAGTGTCTCCGTCCTTGATCATACCTGTTACTTCGCTGTAAACCAGTACTTTGGCACCATGAAGTTTCGCGTCTATAACATTGGCCGATGTGAGGCGGAAAGGATCGACTGCACCGTCGGGAACCTTTACTGCACCGATGAGGTCCGGATTAGCCGAAGGCTCTATTCTGAGAGCTTCCTTCGGATCGATCACCTCGGCTCTGATACCGGCAGCGAGGCAGGATTCCACAAATTTAGTCTGATAAGCGAGGTCGTCCTCCGGAAGTGTCAGGAACAATCCTTCTGTCTCCTCGACGCAGTGTCGGGCGATCTTTCTGAGAATCATGTTCTCCTTTATACACTCTTCCGCTGATTCCCTGTCGGTCACGGCATATCTTGCACCGCTATGAAGCAGACCGTGGTTTCGACCGGTAGCTCCAGTGGCCAGGTCATGCCTTTCGATGAGCAGTACCTTAAGTCCTCTGAGAGCACAGTCTCTTGCTGTTCCTGCTCCTGTGATACCTCCGCCGACAATGATTACGTCGAACTCATTGTCTTTTCTAGCTGTTACCATAATGTTACAGAGTTAGTTAAGATAAATCCTATTTTGTCTTGTTGTTTCTTTTTGCTAGTCTGGCGCTTCTCTTCGCCTTACGCCTGATCACTCTGTCAGCGCGCTTTTCAGCTCTTGCCTTTCGTCTGGCCTGAATGTTCTCACGCCTGTGTGCGAGCATCTCCTTGAGATTTTCTCCGACGTGGGCCGAGAAGATAGGGAATCTCTTCTGTATCAGGTTGACTTTCTCTTCGATGAATGAGTCAACATGCCTTTCGATCTTTTCCGGATGGATCTCATCAAACGCAATCAGGATGCATGTTTCTTCGGCCTCGCTGAATTCATGATTGATTCCGCCTCCGAACATCTTCATTGTAGGGGAGAGGCTCATGTATGCGTTTACAAGAGGAGGGATGTTTACTCCATGCTTGCGTACCGCTGCGTTGAGAAGCCTGTAATCTTCTTTGAAGTCATCGCTTGTAAGGATGCTGTCCATATATGCCCTGTCGGTCTCGATCTCCAGTGGCTCCATAGGAGACACGAGATGCTCTTTGTCTTCAAAGTGCTTGAAAAGAAAGTGCTGTATGAGATCTCTTGCTTCGCGGTCATATTCCGGATACATGGTCATTTTTCCGAAGAAATACTTCATCTCTGGTTTTTCAATCGCAAGGGCACACAGGCCGTCCCAAAGATTGTCCAGAGCGAAAAGCGCCTTTGTACCGGCCTGACGGCTTTGATATTCCGGAGCCACGAAGCTTCTTCCCAACTCAATGGTGTAAGGAAGATATTCCTTGAGGAACTTCTCCGAAAAATCAAACATATGAGAGGTAGCAAGGTGCGGGTGACCGTTCACGATCTGTATGTCCGGACCTGCTATGTATCTGTAACCTCCGATTATCTTCTCGTTGTCCGGATCCCATACGATGAGCTGCTGGTAAGGAACTTCCATCGTATCAAACTCATCGATGTCCATGGACAGTCCGCTTCCTCCGCCTGAATCACGGAATGCTTCCTCACGAAGTCTTCCGATCTCCTTCATCACGTTTGGAGAATCATGATGATTGAGAATGTAGATCTCGTTACCACCCTTGTTGGTATCTCTCAGTTTCTTTGCAGGTGTCAGTTCGGATTTGATTATATCTGTACTTATAGGTGCAATAATAGGTTCCATAGGTATCGGTTTTAGTATCAAGCGCTTTAATCCTTCTTTACAGGATCACAGGTGAGGCCGACGCCGAGCTTCTTGAATATCTTTCTGTCCACTTCGCTGAGCATCACGGTAGAATGTACCTGGCAGCCGTCGAGTTTAGGAAGCTGATCCAGAGCTTTGCGGCAGTTATCGTCATTTATGCTGAGCATAGAGAGGGCAACCAGCACTTCGTCAGTGTGGAGTCTCGGATTGTGGCCATGCAGGAACGAAACCTTTGTCTTCTGTATAGGCTCGATCATTTCCTGAGGTATGAGCTTCACCTCATGAGGTATTCCAGCCAGATGCTTGGTCGCATTGAGGATGAGAGCCGCACTTGGACCGAGGAGAGAGCTTGTACGTGCTGTGATTATGGTACCGTCCTGAAGCTCGATTGCTGAAGCAGGTACGCCATACAGCTCTTTCATTTCTCTCGCAGCTACAGTAGTCCTTCTGTACTCTGTAGTAAGCTTCGCCTGCTTGAGGATGAGCGATATCTTGTTTACTTCATGTTCGTTGGTACCCTTGTCTGCAAGATTGCAGAGAGCATAATAATATCTTCTGATGATCTCTTCCCTGGCAGCGTTGCAGCATACATCCTCGTCACTGATACAGAAGCCGATCATGTTCACACCCATATCAGTTGGAGATTTGTACGGACTTTCTCCGTAGATGCCCTCGAAGAGAGCGTTGAGCACAGGGAAGATCTCGATGTCCCTGTTGTAGCTTGCTGCAACCTCATTATATGCCTCGAAGTGGAACGGGTCGATCATGTTTATGTCGTTGAGGTCGGCAGTCGCAGCCTCATAGGCAATGTTTACCGGATGCTTAAGCGGGAGATTCCACACAGGGAATGTCTCGAACTTTGCATAGCCGGCCTTTACTCCTCTCTTGTTCTCATGATAGAGCTGGCTGAGGCATACCGCCATCTTTCCGCTTCCAGGACCTGGGGCTGTAACGACAACGAGAGGCTTTGTGGTCTCTACGTAATCGTTCTTTCCGAATCCTTCGTCGGAGTCGATCAACGCAACGTTGTTAGGATATCCTTCGATCGTATAATGATAATACACCTTGATTCCAAGACGCTCGAGTCGTGCCCTGTAAGCATCAGCACTTGCCTGACCGTTGTAATGGGTCATGACCACGCTGCTTACATAGAATCCCACATTCTCGAATTCCCCGCGCAGACGCAGCAGGTCCTCGTCATAAGTGATTCCAAGGTCGCGGCGGACCTTGTTCTTTTCTATATCCTTAGAACTGATCACGATGATGATCTCCGCCTCATCCTTGAGCTGCTTGAGCATGTCAAGCTTGCTGTCGGGCTTGAAACCCGGCAGGACGCGGCTGGCATGGTTGTCATCGAATAATTTACCTCCGAATTCGAGGTAGAGTTTGTCACCGAACTGAGCGATACGCTTCTTGATCTGTTCGGACTGTATCTTAAGATACTTTTCGTTATCAAATCCCGTTTTCATATGGGATACAAAGATAACTTTTCTTGCTTTCTTCTGCAAGAAGAAAAGCAAAAAAAAGGGTTGGCCGGAGCCAACCCTTGTGCAATAGGTAGAACCATAAGCCGGTTTCTGTTTTATCTTGTCATTTATCTTCGCAACCTACCCCCTGGAAATGAACGAGCAGCTCATTTGTCCTTGCGGACATTCCAGTATACATGGTCTTGCTGGTCCTGGTGCCGTCACCGCCATATGTCGCCATACAACGTCGTGAGCTCTTGCCTCGCGGTTTCACCCTTACCTCCGAAGAGGCGGTTTGTTTTCTGTTACGGCATTCATAAGATTACTCCCATCTGTGCTTTCCACAGCAGGATGCTCTGCCCAGTCCGGACTTTCCTCACCCGAAGGCGCGACAAGTCGTCCTACCTATATGTCAATGAACTATTTATATCCGAGCTTGCGCTCGATACGGTCATTCTCTCTGTCAAGACGCTCGACTTCCTTGCGGAGAGCCGGCGTGATGTCCTCGCAATGCTTATGGCACTGCATTGATCTTGAATACATTCGTCCTATGCAGAAGTTGCTGTGCGTACATCCGCTGCAATGATTCTCATCCGCCTGCATCTTGTTCACGAAATCGGTGTCCTCCAGTACCGCACGGCCCATCTGGATCATAGGAAATCCCTTTCCGACTGCCTCGTCCGCGCTTTTACGGTCAACGACTCCTCCTACATACGTGAACGGGAAATCAGGCATCGCCTCGCGGAACTTCATTGCGTCTTCCATGAAGAAAAGCTTCCTGAATGGCACAGAAGGAGCCACGATTCTACCTCCAAGCAGCACTCCCAGCTTAAGCCACCATTGTTTCCATGGGAAGTAATGGACGATTGTCTTGACCGGGAACTGTCCGCGCATCACGTACTGTGGATGGCGGCTTACGAAGCCTCCTGACAATACGATCGATTCAATTCCCAGGTCTCGGAGAACCTTTGCCACTTCTATCAGCTCATCTGTCTCCTGACCTCCCTTGAAACCGTCGCGTGTGTTCAGTTTTGCAAACAGGGCAACCTTGCCTTTTCCTGCAGCTACAGCCTTTGTCACGCACATCTTCATGAATCTCATGCGGTTCTCAAGGCTTCCTCCGAACTCATCACGCCTTTTGTTTGTGTAAGGAGAGAGGAACTGGGATATCAGGTATCCATGTCCTGCATGTATCTCGATTGCGTCAAATCCCGCTTCAATGGCGAGTTCCACCGCCTTTCCATATGCATCTGCAACCTCATTGATCTGTTCCATGTTCATCTTCTGCACGAAGGTAGGAGAGTAGAGGTTGAATCCACGGCTCGCTCCGTATGGCATGCATCCGCAGATGCTCCTGTGCGACATGTTTCCGCAATGTCCGAGCTGGATCGAGGCCTTGGCACCTTCGGCATGTATCGCATCGGTGAGCTTCTTCAGCTCAGGCACGATCTCCTCTCGCATCCACAGCTGGTTTTCGAAGGAAAGTCCGCTTCTGCACACGGCTGCATATGCCACGGTAGTCATTCCGATTCCTCCGCGAGCCACGGCTGTATGATAGTCGAAAAGCTCCTTCGAAGGTCTCTGTCCGGGGCACATGGCCTCGAAGGCCGCAGACCTTATGGTGCGGTTCCTCAGCTCTACAGGGCCGATTTTATATGGTGTGAATAACTCGCTCATTACCAAATGAATGGTATTATATGTTTCTTGTTCAGCTTCTTGTATTCATCGCCGAATTCCTTCTCGTACTTTTCGGTCAATGATTTTGCGCGCGGACCGAGATTGGCGAATGTCCATACCGCGAAAAGAAGTCCGGCAGGGGACCATGTAAGTATGGCATATCCGATCCACTCTGTGAATTCTCCGAAATAATTGGCGGAAGTCACATATCTGTAAAATCCCTTTCGTGGGATATAATGCTTTGTATCTCCCGGCTTGCGCAGGTTTCTGATCACATGGTCGGAATGGAGGTTTATTCCCATTCCAAGGAAGAATATGATCGATCCTATGATGAACTGCGGACTTAATAACCAGTTGGTTCCGTACATTCCTGCAGGTGCTTCGTTAAAGAGCCAACCTCCGATGATGTATGCGTTCAATGCATTGAATGTCAGCCCCATAAGCATGATGGCTATGGGCATGGTACTCTTGCCGCGCATCATCAAAGGAAAGATGAATGACCTCTGGAAATAATGGATCAGATACAGTCCGGCCATTATATAGAGGACTGCCTTTGAGTTGCCTGTATCCATCCCTGAAGACGCAAATTGCAGCGTCTGGTAAAGAAGGAGGATAAAGGCCGGGGCTTCCATTATCACCCATGCTGTCTTGTTGCTGATCTTCGGCCCCCAGTTGGATGTGGACAGGTATCCGTAACCCGCCTTGAAAAAGAACAGGGCTACGAAAACTATCACGGCCATCACAGCCATAGCAGCCATTATGATATAATAAGTACTCATCAGCAACAGGTGTAAATCCCGGCAAATTTAGTCATTATTTCTCACATATGCCACGCACTCTACCTCAACCAGCCAGCCCGGGCGGCATACAGGTGCCCAGGTGATCACTTTCGGCACTTTCGGGAAATGCTTCGAAATGTAGTTCCCGACCTTGTTGAAGTCGGCGATATCGCGTATGTATACGATCATCTGAGCCATGTCTTCAAAATCCGCTCCTGCCTCTTCAAGCAGGGCCTTTATGTTTTCGAATGTCCTTTCGGTCTGATACCTTATGTCTCCTGGAGAAACGATCTCTCCTTCATTGTCGATACTTGCCGTACCGCTGATGAGGATCTGGGTGCGGTCCTCGAAATGAAGTGCGGTGCCGCGCTCGAATGTTACCCCGTATAAATGTGTCGGACTAAGGTTTTCATATGCGTGCAGGTACTGTATCCTGCTCTGTTCCAGGCCTGTGACAGTATATGTGTCCATGCTGACAAGATTCATGTGGTCCTTGACAAGACCGTTGATTCCTGTGCTGGCAATGTAGTGTGTGTCCGCTTTGAGTCCCCAGTCATCGAATAGCTCACGGCGTGCCTTGACTATGCCTGCGTAGTTTACGTCGACGTCTCTGACATAGATCCATGTGCGTGCGCAGTGTTCGGCAACATTGAGCTTCTTCTCCTCGAGAGACCTTGAATAATCCTCGAAGATGGCCCTCATCTGTCCGTATGAACCGGCATTGTCAGAAAGAAGATTGCCCTGGAATGAGTATGTGTACTTCCTGCTTGCATCCTTCATCATCCATACCCAGAGTACGGCCTTGCTTCCGTTGACCGGAGGCTGCTGGATGACAGAAGTGGCGCATGTGGCATCGTCTTCAATAAGGTCGGCCTGACATGCGGCATCGGAAAGGAACCATCTTTTGAATACCGGCCTGTAGCCTTTGAATTCACCTTCAATCAGATTTTTCAGACCTTCTTCCAGACATGATATACATTCGGCAGCTGAAGCCTCCTTGTCGGATGGCTCAAGCATCACATGGCATTCCAGACCCTCGAATTCGGCAGCTGAAGCCATGTAACCGGTGTTTATGTCAGATATCTGTCTATACTTCATGATACGTGAAATTCAATTTGGACGGCAAAGATAGCACAAAATTAAAACTTATCATTAACTTTGCTGCCCTATGAGAATTTTAAGAAACATAGTTCTACTTATTTCCATTTTCGGACTCATTTCATGTGCTGATGCCAAGGTAAAGCATTATGCTCTTGAAGTTGTGGCTGAGTATCCGCATGATACCGGATCATATACTCAGGGCTTGTTTTTCCACGAGGGACAGCTTTATGAGAGTACAGGCCTTAATGGAAAATCTACCTTCAGAAAAGTCGATCTTCAGACAGGCGAGGCAATAGAGAAGATGAATTTCGACAAGAAGTATTTCGTTGAAGGCTCTGTCATATGGAACGATAACCTTTATATCCTGACTTGGGAATCACGCGTGGCATTCATCTACGATGCTGAGACCCTGGAATATAAGTCTTCATGGAAATATCCGAGAGAGGGATGGGGAATCACCACTGACGGCAAGCAGCTCATAGCTTCGGATGGTACGGCAAATCTGTATTTCATGAATCATAATTTCGCATTGGACCATAAGGTCGTGGTGAAATATGAGGAGAGGCCGGTGCGATTCCTCAATGAACTTGAATATATCGACGGAAAGATATGGGCGAATGTCTATACTGCCGACGAGATCGTGATAATCAATCCGAAGGACGGAAAGGTAGTCGGAGTCGTTGATTGCCGAGGCCTTCTGCCGCGAGACCTTTATACTCAGCAGACAGATGTTCTGAACGGTATCGCCTACAATCCTGAAGACGGAAAGATTTATCTTACAGGAAAGAACTGGCCTAAGCTTTACGAGGTCAGACTGGTTGAGAAGAAATAATAAGCAGGGGTGTCCCGGTTGACCGGGGCTGAGATCATACCCATGAACCTGATCCGGATAATGCCGGCGTAGGGAAGCGTAATCTCATTGTACATGTGAACTGTTGTTCCATGTCAGCCCCTTGCATAAATGTTTTTACATTATGCGAGGTTTTTTGTTTTTAGCAGCGCTCAGTTCGCTGATCCCTCTTTCCGTACAAGGTGCGGGAAGGGAAGCGGTCCTCTCCGACGAGGAGAAGATCGAGAGGCTTGACAGTGTAGTCGTCTCGTCATCACGTGCAGGCAAGGATACGCCTGTGACATTCACCATGGTGGGCAAAGAGTCCTTGAAACGCTCCAATCCGATCAATTCTCTTCCGATGAATCTTGCACTTCAGCCTTCGGTAGTGTCTGTCAATGAAGGAGGTACGGGACTCGGTTATTCAAAGATGACGGTCCGTGGTTCGAAGGGCTCGCAGATCAATGTGACCCTTAATGGCATTACCCTCAATGATGCTGAGTCTCAGGAGGTGTTCTGGGTCAATATTCCCGCCCTTTCTTCCATGATTTCCAGCGTGCAGCTGCAGAGAGGACTCGGTACTTCTGCCAATGGAGCAGGTGCATTCGGTGCCAGCATCAATATGAACACTGCATCCGTAGGCGCTGATCCGTTCGCCTCGGCCGATATGACCATGGGTTCGTACGGCACATATTCAGGCACATATGCTGCAGGTACGGGCATCCTGCCTTCCGGTCTTTATTTCAATGCTGCATATTCCCGTGGTATTACCGACGGATACATCCGCAATGCTTATGCGGACGTTCATTCAGCTATGGCTGTGCTGGGATGGATGAATGAACGTAACTCATTGAGACTCACATGGCTGATGGGTTCGCAGAAGACAGGAATCACATGGGAGGGCATAAGCCTGGAGCAGTATGCGATCGATCGTAGATACAATCCTGCCGGTGAATATCATGATGAGTTCGGCAATGTCCATTATTATGACAATGAGACGGATAACTATGCCCAGAATCATCTTCAGCTGAATTATACGCATTCATTTTCCGATCGTCTTGCCTGGAGTACGACATTCAACTATACCCGTGGTGACGGATATTACCAGAATTACAAGGCTGGAAAAAGCTTTTCCAAATATCTTATGGAAGCTCCGCTTATTGATGGAGTGCTGTACGAAGAGGGAGACTTCATTACAAAGGAAGCCCTGGCTAATGATTATTTTGTGATCAATTCCGACCTGAAGTACTCATCCGGAAAGCTGAACATTACCGGTGGCGTAAACATCTCACGCTACGACGGTGATCATATCGGTTCTGTCCTATGGAGCAATGTTCTTGGTGATTCATATGATTATGACAGTCACCAGTGGTATCTGAACCGTGGTCTGAAGCATGAGGCTAATGCTTTTATCCGTAGTGAATTGCTTCTGGCAGACAGGTTTACTGCTTTTGCGGACCTGCAGTACAGAGGAGTCTGGCTTGACATGTCCGGTCCGGAAGATGACGGCGTCCTGCTTGACCATAGTGACGACTGGCAGTTCTTCAACCCAAGGGCGGGACTTTCATATCGTTGGAGTCCGGAATCCCGTGTTTATGCTTCAGCAGCCATAGGCCATCGTGAACCGGGACGCAGTGACATAAAGGAACTGATCCTAGATGCGAACAGGGACCTGTCGGCAGGCGTTTCAGGAAGGGGAGTGGATATCCGCCCGGAGAAGATGCTGGATGTGGAGGTAGGATATGAATATGCTTCGGAAAGACTGTCTCTTTCTGTCAACATCTATATGATGGAATATTGGGATATGCTTCTTGAGACAGGAAAGCTGACAGATGTCGGCTATGCCATCAAGGAGAATGTACCTCGCAGCTGGAGACGTGGAATTGAGCTGGCAGCTTCATGGAAGGCTTCTCAGTGGCTTCAGCTGGGAGGAAACATGACCTTGTCTGACAATAAGATACGTAGCTATACGGCTTATTATGAGATGTATGACAATATGGATGAGTGGAATTATCTTGGCCAGCATCATGTGGATTTTGAAAATACCGATATCCTGATGTCGCCGTCGCTGGTGGGTATGGCTTCGGTTATGATTCGTCCATTTGCGTCGTCGTCCGGCTCGCTGAATTCTACATATCTGTCGTGGAACGGAAAATATGTCGGAAAGCAGTACTATGACAATACTTCTTCTGATGAACGTTCAATTCCGGCTTATTTTGTAGCAGATCTTTCTGCAGGATATGAGCTGCCGCATATTACATTCAGTATCCATGTCAACAACATGTTCAACCGCATGTACTACGCGGACGCATGGCTCTGGCGCGCATATTTCCAGCAGGAAGATACGTATTATGCAGAGACTGGAATATATCCTCAGGCTCCGATAAACCTGATGTTCAAGGTAGGCTTCAGATTCTAGGGTAAAGGGCGCGTCTCTATGACAGCGGCTTCATGCCTGAACGGTTGAGGTCCACCTTGTGGAACTTATATCCAAGACGTCTGAGCTGAAGGGATGCGCCGATGCGGAACATAACCTTGACAGTGCGCGCGAAGATATGGAACGCCTTCACTGTCTGATGCTCGATGTGCTCATGCTGGATGAAAGTAGTCGCCTTCTGCGCACAGCAGAGGAGGATGTTCATGATCTGCTTCGCATCGACAGAGTCGAGTGAGAGTCCGAGAATGTTCTGGACAATATATTCGTCCATGTCGTCGAAGCCGCGTGGGCCATGGAGGGTCTCATACTTGGCGCTGTGATGGCGTCCCCAGTCCTGATCCCACCACTGAGCTACCGCCATTCCGGCATAGCCTGCACATGCGATTGCAAATTCAGGATAGCTGTTTACCTCTGGAAGGGCTTCCGCTATGTATTCCGGAGCCCATTCCTTCCATTTGTGATCGATGTCTTCAGATGCCAGGAGCTCTCCGTCAAGCATGCCAAGGCTTGTGCACATCTTGAGGACCTCTCTGAGGAGATTCTCTTCATATGTATCGTAATACTGTACGCTTTCTTCCATAACTGTTGATTTTAAACGGCCACAAAGATAATAATTCTATACTTAATAATGTAATGCTTTTTTAATAGGGCGCATCAGCGCCGTGCCATTCGCTTGGCGAGACTTTCTGTGAAAGTCGAAGCGGCGATGGCACCCGTCCCTCCGTAGGAGCGGACGGTATGCCCCTCAAGGGGCTGTCACGCAGTGACTGGGGTTTGGATGATCGAGCTTTTTTACATGGGGCACAAGCCCCATGTAAAAAAGCTCGCATCACTGCGAGCTTTTTCGGTTAGTTAGTAGTGTAGTGTATTTCCCTTTTGGGATGATTAATTATTAGTGGTTAGAAACGTCTGATTGACATTAAATCGTTATGTCGAATGCAAATTTATGTAAAAAAATATAACTTCCAAACAAAACAGTTTAAAAAATTGTAAAATCGGGCATCTATGATGATAAATCTTAATTATTCTTCAGAAAGAAGGCCCGGTCTCAGCTTTTTCGTTCTCTCTATTGCCTGCTCATCCTGCCATGCCCTGATGAGTTTCGGATTTCCGCTGAGCAGAACTTCCGGTACTTTCCAACCGTTGAATTCTGCTGGTCGGGTATATACTGGAGGAGAAACGAGACCATCCTGGAAGCTGTCGCTCAACGCAGATGTTTCGTCGCTCAATGCTCCGGGAATAAGTCTGATTATTGAGTCGGCAAGGATTGCTGCAGGAAGCTCTCCGCCGCTGAGAACATAATCTCCACATGATATCTCACGGGTGATCAGATGTTCGCGGATACGATGGTCAATGCCTTTGTAATGGCCGCACAGAAGGATGATGTTTTCCTTGAGTGACAGCTCGTTAGCTATGTTCTGGTTGAGGATCTCTCCGTCCGGAGACATGTAGATGATCTCATCGTAATCCCTTTCTGCCTTAAGCTCCTGGATCATGTTGTACACGGGCTCGAGCATGATTACCATTCCTGCATCTCCGCCATAGCTGTAGTCATCTACCTGCTGGCGTGGGCCCTTGCCGTATTTCCTGAGGTTATGGATGTGTATTTCGACAAGTCCTTTCTTTATTGCACGTCCTACAATCGAGTGGCTCAGAGGACTTTCAAGGAGTTCCGGAACAACGGTGATTATGTCTATTCTCATGTTAAAAAGTTTCAAAAAGATGATTCGTTCTGCAAAAATAATATTTTGATGTGAGTTTTACTAAAAAAATGGTATATTTGCCACTTGTATGAAATTATAAACCAAAACACCATTATTTATGAGTGAAGTGATCATCCCTGATGTTGAATTGACATCAGATGTAGTAGTGGCTGAGCCTGTGGAAGCAGCAGAGCCAGCTGTAAATTATTCTGAGAAGAACCTTGCGGAGCTTATCAAGCTTTTTGAAGAACTTGTTCAGAACGAGGAAAGAATGAAGATGTCCAAGGAAGCTGAGGCTATCAAGTCGGCTTTCTACAAGAGACTCCAGAAAGAGAAGGCTGATGCGGGACTTACCGTTACTGAGCCGGCTCCAGAGGCTGAAGAGGCTGAGGTCGTAGAGACTCCTGTAGAGGATACCGTAAGCGATAACCCATTTGCAGAGGTAGAGAGAGGCTTCAAGGACCTTTACAACAGATATAAGAAAGAGCGTGCCGAGTACAACAGGCAGCTTGAGAAGGAGCGTGAGGACAACCTTGCGAAGAAAGAGGCTGTAATCGCTGACCTTAAGGCTCTCCTTGAGAAGCAGGAGGATGTCAATGCGACATTCCCTGAGTTCCGTGAGATCCAGAACCGTTGGAGAGCTATCGGACCTGTACCAGCTCAGAGCTACAGGAACATCAATGAGACATATCAGCTTTATGTAGAGCAGTTCTACGATATGGTAAAGATCAACCGCGAGCTTCGCGACCTTGATTTCAAGAAGAATCTTGAGGCTAAGGAGCAGTTCTGCGCTTATGCGGAGAAGCTTGCCGAGAATCCGAATGTAGTCGAGGCTTTCCGTGACCTTCAGAAGCTCCATGAGCAGTGGAAGGAGTTCGGTCCTGTCGCTAAGGAGTACAGAGATCAGATCTGGGACCGCTTCAAGGCCGCTACAGCAGTCATCAACAAGAAGTATCAGTCATTCTTTGAGGGAATCAAGGAACAGCAGGCTGACAATCTCGTGAAGAAGGCTGCTCTTTGTGAGAAGGTTGAGGAGATCGCTGAAAGAGAGGTTTCAAACTCAAACGAGTGGAATGCTTTCTCTAAGGAGATCGAGGATATCCAGAAGGAGTGGAAGACAATCGGATTCGCTTCAAAGAAGGAGAACCAGAAGATCTACGACCGTTTCCGCGCAGCATGTGACAAGTTCTATGGCCGCAAGCGCGATTTCTATACAGAATACAAGGACAGCATCAACGTGAACCTCGAAAAGAAGATTTCTCTTTGTGAGGCTGCTGAGGCTCTCAAGTCAAGCACTGAGTGGAAGAAGGCTACTGACCAGTTCATCAACCTTCAGAAGCAGTGGAAGGAGATCGGTGCGGTTCCACGCAAGAAGTCAGAGCAGCTCTGGAAGAGATTCCGCGCAGCTTGTGACGAGTTCTTTGCGGAGCGCGACAAGAATGCAAAGCCTGAGAATGACTTCTATGGAAACCTCAAGGCTAAGCAGCGTCTGATCGAGGAGATCAAGGCATATGAACTCAAGAACGATGAGTCTGATGCAGCAGCAATGCAGGACTTCCAGAAGAAATGGCAGGAGATCGGCTTCGTTCCTTTCAAGGAGAAGGACAATGTCGCTCAGGCATACAAGGAAGCAATGAACCTCAAGTTCCCTCATAACGGACGCGGTACAAACCGTAGAGGTCGCGGCGGCAAGCCGGCTCTTTCGGAGAAAGAAAGACTTATCCAGAAGTACAATCAGCTCGAGCAGGATATCGTTACATATGAGAACAATATCGGATTCTTCTCAATGTCCAAGAATTCAGCACCGCTCGTGAAGCAGATGGAAGACAGAATCGCTCAGTCAAAGGAGGAACTCAAGGCTCTCGCAGAGCAGATAAGAGTCCTCAATGAGGCAGACGAGCAGGAATAATCATAATGGCGGTGGCCGACAAGGTCACCGTCAGTTTGTGTAACTATTTTCTATTTTAGATGAACAAGAGTAATTTGACAGGATTTGTCTTGATTTTCGCTATCATGATGGGATTCTCATGGTATCAGTCAAGGCAGTACAAGCAGCAGATGGAGGCTCAGGCTCAGCTTGACTCTATCGCAAGGGCAGAGCAGATGGTCGCGATGGCTTTGGATTCTGCCAGGAGAGCGGAGGGCCTTGTTACCGACGGCGAGATGGCCGGAGTCAAGGTGATGAACATGCCGGCATACAAGGACAGCATGCTCACAGAGGCAAGACTTGCACAGGCATCGGTATACAAGCTCTCGAACGATAAGGTTGAAATTGAAATCACAACCAGGGGTGCTCAGCCATATTCCGTTAAGATCAACGATTACAAGACCTATGATAGTACGGATCTGTATCTCATCAAGCCGGAAATGAGCCAGTTGGGTGTCAGTGTTTTTGCTGGTGAGAACATCAATACTAAGGATTTTGTGTTCCAGGTTGCTGAGCAGAATGACTCGACAATCGTGATGCAGCTTCCTTTTGCAGAAGGTGGATATATACAGCAGAAATATTTCCTTCCTAAGGACAGCTACATGCTTCAGAATGAGCTTTCGTTCGTGAACATGGGCGATATCATCCCACGTAATGTGTCGATGGTTGACTTGGATTGGTCTGTGATTATACCTCGCCTTGAGAAGGGATACAAGAATGAGAAACAGTACTCGAAGCTTGACTATTATTTCACTGGCGACAAGAAGTCTGAGGAAATAGGTCGTGGACGTGATGCAGCCAAGCGTATTGATACAAAGGTCAAGTGGTTTGCCTTCCAGCAGCAGTTCTTCTCTGCAATCATGACTGCAGAAACTGATTTTGCCTCAGCAGATCTTAGCGTCAAGTATTTCGCAGAGGATGATCCATCACGCAATCTCATGGCATGTTCGGCAAATCTCCGCTCGGATTTCCGCGCAGGATCTGACAATGTAACAGTGCCATATACATTCTATTTCGGTCCTAATGACTATAGCGGTCTTAAGGCGTATGACCAGAAGTATGAGAAGATCATCCCGCTTGGAGGATGGATGGTAGGTTGGTTCAGCCGCCTTGTCATCATCCCATGCTTCGACTTCCTCGGTAAGTTTATCAGCAACTATGGTCTTGTGATCCTTCTCATGACCCTTCTCATCAAGCTTCTCATATCTCCTCTGACCATCAAGTCATACAAGTCATCTGCAAAGATGCAGGTGATCAAGCCGGAGATCGATAAGCTCAATCAGAAATATCCAAACGAGAAGGATGCAATGAAGAAGCAGCAGGCAATGATGGATCTGTATCAGAAGGCGGGAATCAGTCCTATGGGTGGCTGTCTTCCATTGCTTCTCCAGATGCCTATCCTCTTCGCTATGTTCCGCTTTTTCCCAGCGTCGATCGAACTTCGTCAGCAGAAGTTCCTTTGGGCAGATGACCTCAGTGCATATGATTCGATCCTGGATTTCGGAGTGAATGTTCCTCTTCTTGGTGACCACCTTTCATTGTTCGCACTTCTTATGGCTGTGACAATGTTCGTGTACTCGAAGATGACTTCAGCTCAGATGTCTGACGATCCAAATATGGCAGGAATGAAGTTCATGAGCGTATGGCTCATGCCTATCATGATGTTCTTCATCTGCAACAATCTTTCAGCGGCCCTCAGCTATTACTACCTTCTGTCAAATATCATCACTATGATCATGACATGGTACATCCGCAAGTATGTTGTTACCGAGGAGAAGGTTCGTGCCGAAATGATGCTCAACGCTAAAAAGCCTAAGGCTAAGTCTAAGTGGCAGATGAGGCTTGAAGAAGCACAGAAGATGCAGGAGCAGATGCAGAAACAGCAGAAGCGTAGATAATTTTTATTGGCAAAGTGTTACGAAGACCCCCGCCTGCCTTTCGGCAGGCACCCCCTAGCCGGGGGTGGCAT
>JAZRQM010000006.1:0-17707 GCA_045649795.1 Candidatus Cryptobacteroides sp.
TCTCAGGGCCGCTCTCCTTGGTGCAGGACAGGGCGGAGAGGAGCATCACTCCCATCGCTCCTAAACCTAATATGTATCTCATTTTCTTCATCTTCTTTCTCCGTTTTTGCGGTTTTGTTTTGGTAGGGCCGGTACCCGAACCTTTAATCCTCGTGAACGAACTTGTCCTCGATGATCTCCAGCAGGAACTTCACATCGTCGATACCCACCGAAAGCGTGTATGTATAATGGCGTCCCGGCTTGAGATTGGTCTCAAGGTCGCATGTCTTCAGCGTCAGGGTGAAACCGGTGTTGGCAGCCGTACGGTACTCATACTCAACGGTTACGCGTGTCGAAAGCGCCTGAGGAATCACGTTCCAGCTGCGTCCGATCGGCGCCGAAACGTTGCGTGTAGCCTGCTCGCCCTCGAAGAAGAGCAGCGATGTCTCCGCATCCTCAATGACCCATCCCGGCTGAGGCAGGGAAGTGAAGCTACCCTTATGTTTTACCTCATCGATGCGGATCGACTTGATGATGATCTCCTCCTCCTTGAACACACGGTTCTTCACGCGGAAGTCCACCTGAGCAAGTGCATGCTTGAACGGAAGCACGACTACGCCATGACGGTCCACCTTATCCATATCAGCCTGCGGCTCCGAATAGAGCAGGTCGGCCTGCGATGTAAGCATATCGTATGTACATGCAGCTCCCGCCTCTGCAGAGCAACCGCTGAACGCCTCGACCGGCGAATATCCGATCACGGTCATCTCCAGTCCTCTCTCCGGCCACAGCTCTCCGCTCTCCAATGTCCATCCTCTCTCCTCGCTGAAGCTCGCACGCTCATTCGAAATATACTCCTTTGCCTCCGAAGCCTTCTCCGCCCACTTGCTGCCGCTCTCCAATGTCCATGCGCTGACCGCAAACGGCTGGCCGGCAGGATAATCCTCGACCGACGCATCCGCCTTCGCAGCCACTTCCATCACAGGATGGAACATCACCTGCATCTGAGGATCATACTCATTCCTCTGATCCACAGTACATCCGGCCGCAGCCATCAGCACCAAAGCTGTCATATATGAGGCAAATCTTCTCATCTTTCTTTAGCTGATAGGAATGTAATTATCATCATCTTCTTCCCACTTCTCCACAGTCGCACCCACAAGGATCAAGTCATATCCCAACGTAATATTGTAGGTATATCTCTTTCCGATTTCCCACTTCTCAGTAAGGTCGCTAAGTTTGACGGTTGTAGGGCTCTGAGGAGTGCCGTCAAGACTATAGTTGATAACGATCTCAGCGTCACTGTTAATCACGCTGGAGCCATTCTTGAACATCTGAGGCATCAGAATTATGTCGTATGCATTGACCTGTGTCTGGGTCTGAGTCATTGCATATTCGCCGCTGAATGCAGTATATGATGCTACATTTTCATCATTATATAAAATCATCCAATACGGCTCACTTGAATATGACGCAGTCGTAGGGTTCTGAATGTTTTCGTAGAAGTCACCAGTGTATGCGACACCATTGATTGTAATTGATGTCAAAGTGAATGTGCTGGAGTATGTGCCATCGAGCTGTGCTGTAAATCTGATCGACGAAAGTGCATGGAAGAATGTGATGTCCATTCCATTGTAGCCACCATCATATTCCAGATTCTCATCAACTACATTCCAATTGGCTGCTGTTTTGCCGTAAAGACGATTGCTGTACATCAGGTCGTACTGTCTGGCAGGGGTACTTGGAACGATGAAATCGTCGATCGACAGTCCATTGGCACCATATGAGATAGTTCCATTAGCATCGTAAGGAGAGTACGCAGCAAAAGACAATTTGCCTACTTTCGGGAACAGATATCCAGCTTTCCATCCGTTGGCTTCCTCATCATAAGAGAACTTAGCACCATTTATATAAGTGGTGCCATTGCCCCAACCGCTGAAATCAGCAGTATGGTATATACTGAATACGCCGAAGCTCTCGTCTGTTTTATATTCCTCGATCTCTCCGGCCACAGCCTTTGTAAGGCCGCTTACGACAGGTGCGTTGAACGATATCTCACTCTGAGGTCTGTCAGGAGTGATGACATCATTCTTGGTGCAGCCGCACATAGCCGCAAGCACAACTGTTGATATGATAATAGTCTTTTTCATAATTGGCACCCATCCGCGCGGTCAGGCCCGGATGGATGTAAGGGTTTTGTTAGAGCTCGATGTCTCCACCCACTTCAGCATCCCAGTCTGTAACTGCTGGGTCGAAGAGGATCTCATCCATACCAATTGTGATAGTGTAAGTGTACTTCTTACCCATCTCCCACTCTGTCACAGTTTTATTAGTTAGGTCAACAGTCTGGGTCTGAGTAATCCACTCACCCTCAGGCATGTGATTAGTCCTAATGTCATACTTAATTGTAATTTTCTGCTGGTTTGCGATCAGTGCCTGAGGCAAGAGGATAATTTCGCTACCATCTGTTTCAGGAACTACTACAGCTGTATCGTTGAAAATAAGTCTTTCATCCGCATCATTTTCATTATAAGCTATGTACGTACCTGTCTCTCCTGTTGTTAATTCTGCCCATGGATCCCATGTTTTTCCTTCTGCTGGAGTGCCTTTCTGTGTGAATGTTCCTGTTGTATATACTCCCGAAAGTGTTATGGATTCAAGTCGGAATGCAGTCTGTGGCGCATAAGTATCTTTTGTTTTAATATTAAACACAAGGTAAGACAACGCATGCTTGAATTCAATATCGACTCCATTGTATATATACTTTGAATCATTATCACCAGAATTCTCATTGTCCTCATTTGCGTAAGTCGCCCTTTCATGATTATATGTAGGCTCCGAATACATGAGGTCTACAATTCCTTCTTCAGTTGCACCTTGTTCCCAGTTTGTAATAATAAAACCATTGGTTGCGTGATATTCTGTTGTAGTTGTAATCGAAGGTGACATTGCAACAAAAGAGAGTTTGCCGACAGCAGGCCAGAAATACTTTGGATTCAACCCCCAACCTCCAGCAGTTGTGTTGTATTTAGCCTGAACGTCACTGAAATATGTGGTACCCTGCCAACTGGTAATGTCGTCAGTATTATAGACACACCATACGTCAAATTTTTCATTAATGTCATAAGTTACATCAATTGCACCAAGCACCTTAGTCTGAACACCAACTACTGGTGAAGCGAATGTGATCTCGTGTTGCTCTGTTGCTGAAGGAGCAAGCTCGTTCTTTGTACAGCTTACAAGCGCTGCGCCTGCGATAGCTGCGATGAAAAATAACTTTTTCATGATTTTTTCCGGTTTTTTAATTGTTATTGCTTTTTCTTGGCACCCCCACAGGCGATCAGGCCTGTGAGAGCGTATGTGATGGATTAGTTGATCGGAATATTTGGCGTAACCTCCACTGGTGTCCATGCTTCAACTCTTGGATCGAAGTAGATTTCGTTAAGGCCGACCTCGATAGTGTAAGTATACTTCTTACCCATCTCCCAAGCTGAGATGTTGTTTGTGCCATCAGTGAAGTAGCCACCTTCATAACCTGTTACAAGGCTTACCTCAGCAACCTGCTGGATTGGAGCTTCCATATCCTCGTTCTCAAGAGTATAAGTTACCTTGATAGTCACATCCTTTGTTGTGGTTGTGTGCTTCAAATCCTGCGGAAGGAGAATGAGGTCTGTTGTGTTAGTTGTTGCTGTAGCATTTGCATTGTGAGTATATACGGCATTTGTATGCGAAAGAACAATACCTGTAGCGCTCTCATATGCAGTATATGGGGTTTCTGTAGCATAGTCGCTCCAAGCTGCTGCAGTCTGAGTCTCAACTCCGTCAATAGTTACTTTCTGTCCAGTTGTCGCGCCGTTCTGGTCAGCAAGACCCTGAGTAAAGTCACCTGTTGAATATGCGTTAAGTACTTCAATTTTCTTTACAGTAAGAACTGTACCAGGATACTCTTCGTGTGCCTTAACCCTGAACAGGATTGATGACAACGCATGCTTGAAGTTAATCTGTACGCCAGCATAAGGGTCAGCTTCATCTGTAGTTCTGTCTACTGAAGTCTTGTTGTATGCTCTTTCGCTGAAGAGAAGGTCTACCTGATCTTCAGGAGTTCCCACAACATAATCAGTGAACTTGATACCATTTTCATCTACGTCTGCATAGGCGGCAACAGATGAAGGTGAGTATGCAATGAAAGTCAATGAACCGTTCTTTGGCCAATAATAAGTAGTTGTCTTGTTTTTCCAGCCTGCAATAGTCGCATCATGTTCAACTACTACTTCATTCATATATATTTCACCCTCAGCAAAACTTGTGTATACAGAGTTGTCCTCTGTCTGGTCATAGTAATGTGCCCATACAGAGAAAGTCAAATCTGTAGAATAATTGTCAGCAACTTCTGTCACCTTTGTGCTTGGTGAAATTACAGGAGCCGCAAATGAAATCTCCTGCTGCTCGTTTACTGAAGGAGCAACTTCGTTCTTTGTACAGCTTACAAGCGCTGCGCCTGCAATTGCTGCAATGAAAAAGAATCTTTTCATAATGGTAATGTCTTTAATTTGTTTTGGAACCTCAGAAGGCGGTCAGGCCTTCTGAGATTTATATGGTAAATTACTTGCCGATAGTAACAGTGCCAGCCTGAACATTTTCCCATGGCTTAACTGTAGGGTCGAAGTAAATCTTGTCGAGACCGATAGTGATGTTGTAGATGTAGCGGTTTCCTCTGAACCACTGAGCTACTGTACCATACTGAGTGATAGGGAGCTCTGCGGTCTGCTCCACTTCAGCCTTAGTGTTGTTGTTGTAGATAGTATACTCAACGTAAAGCTTAACATTAGTAAGTCTCTGAGGGAGGAGAATGAGGTTTGTGTTGTTGTTGAGATTTTCTCTCTCCTCAATGTTTTCTGTAGGTGTAGCCACTTTTGTAAGTTCCTGATCTCCTTCAAATGCTACGTAAGTCTTAACTGGAGAATCGTCAAGTACAGTCCAGCCTGGCCACTCTGTATTGACACGTGTTACGCGATTGTTTGCGTCAACAAGTCCCTGATCAAAGATACCAGTGTTTTTTACGCCACGGAGTTCAATCTTTGTTACGTTAATTTCATAGTTATCTGGAGTGTAGTCAATGTCAGTATTAACTGTGAAATAGATAGAAGACAAAGCATGGTTGAACTTGATCTGAACGCCCTTGTAAGGGTCCTCAACAGTTGTCATGTCAGCCTTAGTCTGGTTGTATGCTCTCTCTGAGAAGAGGAGGTCGTACTGATCCTCTGCTTCATCAGCGACAACAAAGTTCTTAAACTGAATACCACGTCCTGTGTAGCTAACCTCATCCATAGCAGCTTCTGCTGATGATGGCGAGTAAGCAGCAAATGTAATGGTACCCTGCTTAGGCCAATAGTAGTTTACTCCTCCTTCTACAGCCTTAGGATCCCAACCGACGCACTCTTCAGAATAAGCAGTCTCTACATTATCCATGTAAAGCTGTCCTTCCTCAATTGTTGTGTAAATTCCTGTGAAATAGTGACCAAATACAGAGAAGTTATACTCTGTAGGATAATCGTCAACAATCTCAACAGCCTTAGTGGCAGTTGCTGTTACAGGTCTAGCAAATGTAATTGCATCCTGATTCTCAACCTGTGCCACCTCATTCTTTGTACAGCTTACAAGCGATGCGCCTGCGATAGCTGCGATGAACAAGAATCTTTTCATTTTTTGTTTGAGAGTTAAATGTTAATTGTTATTGTTAATATTGTTGTTGTTCTGTTAGATGATGATGTCGGTCTCGATGTCGTCCCAGTCGTCTACCGATGGCTTGAAGCCTCCTCCGTTGTTGGATCCTGGTGGCGGATCAGGGATTGTGATCTCCTGGTCGAGGATGAGCCACTGGTGCTTTATCGCATCTTCGGTTTCGAAGACGTCAGTGATGTCGAACTTGGCGCTGAACGGTACTCCGTATGTGGTCACGAAGTCGAATGTGACTTCAAGGAGGTTCTTTTCGCCTTCAGCGCGGCCGAAGATACCGAAGGTGGTGTAGATGTATGTTTCGTCTTCTGCGAGCCTTGCCTGGTCTTTTGTCGCCTGCATCTCGAGGTAGACTGTTACGGACTTGTCGTCGTATGGCTGGCGGTCAGAGAGTCTTGTGGCTCCTACCATTCCTTCGAGGAGGGAGACTGCCGACGAAATGTACTTCGATCCTTTTACCTTTACCCTCATGAAGTATGACTTCACGATACTCTCTGCGTTGAAGTGCGGAGTGCCTTCCGGAGTCCTGAGGGTGTCGACGTGCTCTACGTACGGGATGCGTACCTGTCCGCAGTCGGCTACAAAGAGGTGGTCAGGGTCGTAGACGATGCTCTCTACCGGGCCTCCCTTGCCTTCGTCGCTGCCTGGAGACTTCACGCGGCTCGGGATCTTTGTATAAAGGTGTGATGCAATCTTGTTGGTGTAGGCGTTGATCTCGTAGCGGTTGTTACTTGATCCGATGATTGTAGACTCGGTGTCGAAGTTGTAGGCCATGAGCTTGTATTCGCCCGGGTCTGCGATGATGTAGCCGTCGTAGTAGTGGCCGTTGGCATCTGTGCCCTGGTTACGGAGGTAACGCTCCGCCCTTACGTTTCCTGTCTCCGGGTCGGTGAGGGTCACGCGGATGATGCTCGGCGACTTGTAGTTCGGCCTTGCGTAGTTTCCTTCATAGAAGCCTGTGGTCACGTTGAGGAGTTCCTCGTCGACATATACCTTTACATAGTGGGTATTGGATATGTCGAGCAGAGGTCGCTTCTCGCATGATGCGGCCAGGAGGATCGCGCAGATTACTAAGACTGCGCTGTATATGCCTTTCAGTCTTTTCATCTTATCTGATATTTAGATTTGCTGGTAATAGGGATCACGAAGCTGATCTCAGCCTTTGTAGGTCCGAAGTAGTGCATTCTACCTGCGTTAAGGTTGTCCTTGATAAGTATCTGCCAGTCGTCTGTAGGGTTATAGTGCTGGTAAGGTATGCTTGCGTATCCTGCAGAGATGGTGAATTCGAGGTTGAAGAGCTTGCCGATAGGCATTGCGTATCCGTAGGTGAGTCCTGCACTCCAGAATGTGAACTGCTGGCAGATGTGGCGGTCCCACTGAAGGTCACCGTCGCCGCTCCATACGTGTGCGCCGAGGAAGTGGCCTGCGAGGACGTCACGTCTTCTGTCGCCGAGGCGGATGTCGCGGTACTGAGGCGCGAACCACCAGCGGAATTCAGCTCCGAGGCTGAGGAATTCGAGACAGCGTCTGTTGTCGCGGCTTACCCACCATGGGGTGTGCTGCTGGAGCTGGAGCGAGAATCTGTCGCCGATAGGGAACTCAAATGCGTAGTTGAGAGCAGTTCCTGCGTCGTAAAGCAGGTTGGTCTTTGCTGCGAAGAGAGTCTTCTTTGTCTCGATGATGAGCGGTTCGTAGACTCTTTCTGGAGTTATGATAGGCAGGAATGTCTGCTTGAGCGTATCTGTAATGTTCTTATGCTCAGGGAGAGGAGGAAGTACCTGTGCCCATACGCAGATCCATGTCGCAGCACGGAGCATAGGCATGTATTCCTTCTTGAGGTATTCCCAAGAGCGGCCTCTGTCGAGCCTCTTGAGCTGGGTCTTTCTTGTTTCGTCTCCGATGGTCTCGTCACGAAGAATCTCGAGTACCTTCTCGCGGTCTGGGCGGGTATATGCAGAGTCTACCATCTGGGTAAGACCTTCCCAGTTCTCCACGAGCGGGCTGAACTTGATCATGTCTGCTCTGAGCTTGTCGGTGTTGCCGCACTCCTTGAGGAGGAAGTCACGCGCAGCGATACCTCTGTGCTTGGTAAGCCATGCGTTGCGGGCATATGTTCCCTCAGGCGAAGAGTATGATATGATCGTGATGCTGTCGATTCGTGGTGAGTTGTGGAGATAATTACGGATATGGGCTATCTGGATCTGGTTGTCGAGATAGTCCATGTCGATCTCTGCCTTGTTGAGGCGGTAGCGTATGGTGAAGCGCTCTGTGATAGCCGCTTCCTCACCGTCTCCGGCAGCGAATGCAGGGAGAAGGGATGCGACGCAACAGAAGATAGCTGTCGCTATTATCCTTTTAAGATTAAACACACACATAGATATTAAACACACACAATTGGCTCGGTACTTTGCTTGCGAAAATCAGTACGCGTAGCCGTCACTCCACAAAATTGAGAAAAGATTTACGAAATACAATACATCTGAAACAAAAATGTTTGAGAAATTTTAGTGGGGGGGGTAAATTGCAGAAAAAATATCGGAAATTGCACAAAACGGGCGACCCGTAAGCCGAGTCGCCCGTTCTATGGAATTTATCCGTGGGGGAGGATATGTTAGTCGATGAGGTCGTTCTTTTCGATTGTCCAGCCGTCGCGGAGTTCGAGTCCGCATGGAGCGCCGGTAAACATCTTGGCAGCGTCTTGATCGCCCTTGAGCTGCCACTGGAGCCATGCGAGTGCAGGCACTGTGAATTCGCCTCCGTGTGGCTGTCCGTATGTACCGCCGTGGCCTACAGGGTAGTTTGCTACGAATGCAGGGACCTTGTTGATCCTGCGGAAGTCATCCATTCCGTTCGCATATGCGATGTCTTCCTCGCCACCGAGGATGTAAATGATTGGAACTGAGATCTTCTGGAGTTTCTCCTTCTCTGGCATAGGCATGCCTGGAACTGCTCCGGCAGGGTTTACGAAGAGGCCGCTGTTCATGATCATGAATGTCTTGAAGCGTGGGTCTGCGCTGTTGTCCAATGTCTGGAGACCTCCGCATGACATTCCGGCTGCTGCGATGGCTTCTGTGTCGATGCGTCCGTAGTATGGACTTTCCTTGTCAGCGTTCTGAGCGAGCGCCCATTCTACTGCTTCGATCTGCTGTGCAGATTCCGATCTTGGACCGTGATATGGGCCGTCTTCCATAGGGATGAATCCTGTTGCGACAACGAGGAATCCGTGCGATGCGATCTCGTTGAGGAACTTGTAGTGCTCCCATGGAGAGTTTGTGCAGGCTCCGTTGCCCCATACCAGTACCGGAAGTTTTTCCTTTTTTCCGAATGTAGAGAGGTCCTGTGGCGCGAAAACTGTATGTGCTTCGAGGTCAGGTGCTTCGAACATGAGGGCCTTGTATGGGCCTGTTCCGCCTTCTTCTACGATCTTTGATTTTGTGGTCTCCGGTGCTACCGGTCCTGTTGCGCATGCGGTAAGTGCCGCTGCTGCAAAAATGGTCAGTAATCTGGTTTTCATAATTAATTGTGGGTTAGTTATCCGACAAATTTAGTGAAAATCTTTGAAATTTCGTCTTTGGTCTGCCATTTGCTTTGTCTTATTTTTGAAATATTAAAAATAACAAAGTATATGAGACTTTTCTTGCTGACCATAATGGTCTTTGTCTCAGGGCTTTCGGTGATTGTCCCAGAGGCGTCTGCCCAGGCAGATAAACGAGATGCGAGATCTGCCAGGAGACAGAAGATGATGGATGACTGGCATAAGGATATGGCTGAGTTCCGGGCACGTTCCGCCGAAGACGACCAGCTTCGGCATCTGGCGGACTCCGTGGCTTCGGTGCAGGCACGGGCCGCTCTTCGCAACCAGGATTTCGTTCTGCAGGCTGACAATATCCAACTCCGTAACGGAACCACGGTCTATGTCAATTCTTCTACCAATTTTATCTCGGTCAAGGGCAACAGGGCGGTGGTGCAGATCTCCCCGAGCAATTTTTCCTCAGGTCCTAACGGTGTGGGCGGCGTTACTGTCGACGGTATGGTGACGGACCAGCAGGTGCGTACCGACAGCAAGGGCCGCATTACCTTCACGATGAACGTGATGGGCATAGGCATCAATGCGCAGGTCGAGATCTATATGCATCCGGATTCGAATCAGGCTTCGGCTACGGTCTATCCTAACTTCAATGCCAATACTGTCTGGATCCAGGGAACTCTCGTTCCTTATGAGAATGCCAGGGTTTTCGAAGGAAGTTCATTGTAAAACGTATTTAATGTATGATTATCATGAAGAAGATTTTATTTGTCTCAGCAGCGGTGATGCTTCTGGCCGCTTGTCAGAAGGAGCCGCATTTCCAGGACGGCAGTCGCGAGTATCTTGTGTTTACTTCTCCCGGTAAGGGTCTGGATCTCAGCGGGTTCAAGACTTTTGACATCGCGGACAGTCTGCTTGTCATCGGCCTGAAGGACAAGCCTGTGTATTCTCAGTCGAAGGGCGCTATGGCGCTGATCCAGGCGTTCCGTGCCAATATGGAGAAGGCGGGGTTTGTATATGCTTCGTCCGGTCTTGATGCGGATCTTGGCGTGCAGCTCACATACGTCGTGAAGACAGAGAGGTATGTGCAGTACTATGACGATCCGTACTGGTGGCTCAGCTATCCGGGCTATTGGCCTTCGGGATACTGGGGCAACTGGACGGGATTCTACTATCCAAGGCCGGTGGTCTATACCTATACTACTAATGCGCTTTTGTCGGATATCGTGAACCTTGTCGGGGAGCAGCAGGAGGGAAAGCCTCTGGAGATACTCTGGACTTCGTATATAGGCGGGGCGGCTGGTTCGAGTTTCTTGTCTGACGTTCAGAGGCTTACCTCTGCTGTGGACCAGGCTTTCGCACAGTCTCCTTATCTGAAGGCGGCGCAGGAGGCGGATGACAATATATTAAAATGAATGAAGATATGAGACGAATGATATGCATCGTGCTGGCGGCAGCGGCAGTGGCTGTTTCGGCCGGCGAGGCCAGAGCCCAGATGGGCAAGAAGAACTACATCAATGCCGGATGGCAGTTCAACGGTACGGTCGGCAATGACTTTGTGCAGAGTGCGCAGGGCTATGGAGCGTATATGGAGGGCGGATATTACCTTACTCCGATGGTGGCTGTCGGCGGTTTCGCGAGTTTCAATACCAACAATGAGTATGTGCCCAGACAGACTTATGTTTTTGCGGACCAGTCGGCCCTTACGACCGATCTTTACCACTCGTTGTATCAGGTGCCGTTTGGGTCTGTGGTGAGGATGAGGTTCCTCAGGGATGTGGTCCAGCCTTATGCACAGGTCAAGATCGGTACCGAGTATGCTGTGCAAAGTGTTTATATGTCGACTTTCGTGGGCCGGCAGGACAGTTGGGGCTTCTATGTTTCGCCGGAGTTGGGCGTGACGGTCTTTCCTTTTGAGAAAACTGATTTCGGTTTCCATATGGCTGTTTTTTATTCCTATTCGGCGAATAAATGCAAAAGTTATTGCCCTAATGGACTTAATAATGTCGGTTTCAAGCTTGGAATTGCTTTCTGATTGCGAATAATTGTTACCTTTACATTTTGCCCTGATTTTCCCGGGGCGGATGTAAAGGTTTTTCGTATGGAAAATACAGTGAGGAAGTCATATAAGACGGTAGTCATTTCAGATGTGCATCTTGGCTCGCGCTATTCGAAGGTGAACGAGGTGTGCGATTTTCTTGCGTCGGTCGATTGCGAGAGGCTGATTCTGAACGGAGATACCATCGACGGATGGCAGCTTATGCAGAATGATTATCAGTTCTGGGGGGCGGATCAGGCGCGATTCTTCCGTCTTGTGCTGAAGAAGATCGAGAAGCATGATACGGATGTGTTCATCCTTCGCGGCAACCATGATGATTTCATGGATAAGATCCTGCCGATGCATATGGGTAAGCTGAATATTCTGAAGGATATGGAGCTGGAGAGCGGGGGAGTGAAGTATTTCGTGACCCATGGCGACGTGTTCGACAATGTGACCTCTAATATGAAGTGGATCGCGAAGCTTGGTTCGGTTGTGTATAATATCTTGCTGATATTCAATGCTTTGTACAATCGTCTGCGTGCGCTTTTCGGTAAGCCGTATTATTCTTTCTCGCAGGCTATCAAGAATAAGGTGAAGAAGGCGGTGGCGAATGCTTCGGATTTTGACAGGATGCTGACGGACATGGCGCGTGCGAAGGGATGCCAGGGTGTCATCTGCGGCCATATCCACCGTCCGGAGGATCGTATGATCGATGGCGTGAGGTATCTCAATTCGGGCGACTGGGTGGAGACTCTTTCGGCGCTTGTGGAGGACCATGATGGGCTCTGGAGCGTGATTTATTACAGAGATTTGTCGTTTTCTGCTGAAAAAGCGTGAAAAAGTTTGCATCGTAAGAAAAAAAGTGTACCTTTGCAGTCCCAATTCGAAAGGAACTCGTTAGAGACCCAAGAATGACCACGGATTGATTCGCTAGCTCAGCAGGTAGAGCACAACACTTTTAATGTTGGGGTCATGGGTTCGAGCCCCATGCGAATCACGGAAAAATACTGCTTCCCTAGCTCAGTTGGTAGAGCACGACACTCTTAATGTTGGGGTCCAGGGTTCGAGCCCCTGGGGGAGCACAAAGGCGAAAGCCCCCTTAAAATATTGAAGCAATTCAAGCAAAGCTTCCCTAGCTCAGTTGGTAGAGCACGACACTCTTAATGTTGGGGTCCAGGGTTCGAGCCCCTGGGGGAGCACAAAGATAGTCTTATATAGTCTATTAAAGTATGATGAATCGGTCTTTGAGATAACTCAGAGGCCGATTTGGTTTTTTAGGGTACGATAGAGTTTGAAAGTAATTTGCAAAAAGTGTGGTTAAAAGTGTGGTTAAAACTGTGGGTAAATTTTCAGAGGTGAATGAAACTTGCCAAAAAACTGCAAAAATTTGGTAACGTGAAAAACCCTTTAGAAATTTGAAGAAAAACACACAGTGAAAACAGAAAAACAACACACAGTTTTAACCACAGTTTGCCCGAAATCTACACACAGTTGTCAGAAAATTTACACACAGTTCGTGCAACTTCTGACCCCTGTTTTTGATGGTTTCGGCAGTAGCCCCAAACACACACAGTTTTAATAAGAATTTACACACAGTTTGTTGGGATTTACACACAGTAGTAACCTTAAAAAACTGCGCTATGGCACTACAATTTTACTTATCATCTCGCCCTCTTAAATCTGGCGAAAAACCCATCACGATGTCTGCACACATCGCTAACACCCGTATCCAGACCACCATCGGCATCTCCGTCAATCCAGATTACTGGCTCGACGCCAAACAGAAAGTAAAGAAAGGAGCCGTCAATGCCAAAGGCTTGAAATTCAACGAAATCAACGACAAACTTGATGCTATCTCAAAGGCCTTCAGCACTTTCGAGACAAGCAACAACGGCACACCCACAACAAGGCAGGTTTTAAAGGATATTCTTCGCGATACCCTCTATGGAAAGACCGGCAAGCCAAAGAAGGAACAGCACGACTTCTACGAGACTTTTGACAAGATCGTAGCCACAGCAAGGGTGGAATGCAAGTGGTCAGACAGCACGATCAAGAAGCATAACACATTCAGGAAGCATCTTGTATCCTTCGCAGCAAAGACACGCTTTGCCGACTGGACTTCTGACAAACTCAGCGAATTTGTCGCCTATGAAGGTGCAGAACTCGATATGAAGGACGTCTCTATTCAGAAAGACCTGAAGATGCTCAAATGGTTCTTACGTCGTGCAATGGAGATCGGTGTGAAAGTTCCGGCCGACTTCATCACCTTCAAGCCTAAATTCAAACTCATCGACAAAGAAGTCGTTTTCCTTACCTGGGATGAACTGCTCAGACTCTACAACTTCGATGTCCCTAAAGACGGAACGGAAGTCCGCCTGAAGGACATTAACGGGAAGATATATAAGAAGGTCGTACAGAACCGATCATCCCTGATCAAGACCCGCGACCTCTTCTGCTTCTGTGCCTTTACCGGTCTCCGCTACAGCGATATGGCCGCCCTCAAAAGGACAGACATCACAGAGGACGGAATCAACGTCATCACCGAAAAGACCGATTGTGCCCTGAAAGTGCCGTTCAACGCCTACTCACGCACCATCCTTCAGAAATACGAAGATGAGAACTATCCCGGCAATCTCGCTCTTCCGGTCATATCCAACCAGAAGATGAACGAATACCTGAAAGATATTTGCGAACTATGCGGCTTCACCACTCCGGTAAAGTACAGTTACTATAAGGACAACGCCAGATACGATGAAGTCCATCCGAAATGGGCTGTCCTCGGCACTCACGGTGGCAGAAGAACATTCATCTGTGCCGCCCTCGAAATGGGTATCCCGACCACAGTGATCCGCAAGATCACAGGACACGCCAACGAAGCGGCAATGCGGCCATACATCGCCATCACCGACAAGACAAAAGCAGATGCAATGAGCAAGTTTTCCGATAGAAAAACCGTATGACATCCAAGTGTGGACTGACTATGCAGCAGATAGTCAGTCCGCACTTTTTATATGCCTGTGAATCTCTTTGTCAGATGGAAGTTTCGCTGTCTGAGCAAGAAATACAGCCGCCTTGACCCTCACACCATAGGTCCGCAACTCACTTGCAAACTCCCTGAGACTGCTCCCTGTCGTTATCACATCGTCAATGATAACCACCTCCTTCCCGATGATCTTCGGAGAAATAACAATATTGGAATTGGATTCTATTGCACTCCGGTTGCGGCTCCTATGCTTGCTTCGCCGTACACCGGTATATTGCACTGCCTCGATGTCCGTATTGTACTTATACCGCCATTTCAGACTCCTGGATAAAGAATCAAACCTCTGAAAATGTGCCTGCTCTCCGCTGCAAGGCATAAATATGATGACCGGTCCGGTACTGCACCTCCAGTTCTCGCCCAGATACCCCTCAAGAGTCCTCAATGCCTCCGAATACAGGTCGGATGAAGGATTCTCGCCATCCTTCAGCTCCAGCACCCTTTGGGTGACCTCCTGCTGTCTCTCGCTGCCGTATGATATATGCCGCTCCCGTATATAATAATCATAGAATATGGCCGTCACATCCACACCATCCTCCAGATGAATGACAAACGGCGTCAGTGGCTTCCTTCCGCTGAACGCATCAGCTGCAGCATATATGTAGAAGAACTTCGCTTTCGGATGTCCGCACATATAGGCATTACGGTAGCCCCATTCGCGTTCCTCTGTAGTAGTGGCCTTCTGAGCAATTATGAAATATGCATTAGCAGCCCTTCGCTGCCATCTGATGATCCTCGAATTTGCAATCAGTGCTGCACCGACACAGACCAACAACACAATGATAAAGCACCCCATATCGTTTTTGCCATAAAAATATGGGAAGCCTGCGGCGACCTCCAAATTTATGTGGCGAAATGCCTGAAGATTTTTCTCTTTTTTATAATCATATCACTTTTTTTATCCTTTTACACCGACATTAAAATAAATTTTAGCCACCATAAAATTTATTTTAAACTCCCCGAAAAACCGTATAAAACTCTAAAAGACTCCAAAATACTTGTAAAAATTTGCGAATTAAAGAAATTACTCCACCTTTGCCTACACAGTAAAGATGGAGTAATTTATGGAGACTATTAAATCAGACACCCCTTTGATGATGCTCACCGTATCGCAATTCCAGGCATTGGTGGCATCCTGCTTTGCCGATAAACAAGAACAGCCTGCTCAGGAACCGATTCCGGTCAAACGCTATGTCTATGGATTGAAAGGCATCTGCGACCTCTTTGGCTGTGCTCATTCCACAGCTCAACATCTCAAGGATAATGTGATCACCGAAGCCATATCCCAGAACGGCAGGAAAATCATCGTGGATGTCGATCTCGCCCTCCAGCTCTTTCAGGAAAACAATAACAAGAAGGCCTAAATCCTTCTTGCCTTGTTTATGTCGTTCATTCCCAAAGTAAGCACGAAATTCCTTGACCCTCCAGTTTCATATATGAATATCCGGAGCACCTGCCCCTTCACAAGCGAAATCTTGTCGAAGCCAAACACGATATGCCCTTCTCCATCAGGCTCCACAGGCCCCATACCATATACACAACGAGGAATCACGCTCTTCTCATAAACTAGACTTCTTTTAGTCTTCTTTCTGCTCTCGATCGAGAATCGCGGGTCATCAAACTCATAACTCACCTGCGACCCGTTCTTCAGCGAAATGGAGATATACAGCATATCATCCTTGATGAAGATGTTGTCGCATTGCAGGGAAATGTCATATCCGCTGCATCCCAGATGATAAAGTTCCTTACCCTGGCCGGATATATCGGCAATCTCAGACACCGTCTCAATCCCGGCACTCTCCTTCCCTCTGGTGTCAATCAAAAGTGATGAAGGATATTCATCATACCTCACTACAAAAGTGTGCATCTGTCCGTTCGACTCCAGGCAGGTTACCGACGTACAGTAATCAAATGCCTCCCGAGCCTTGATCGCAACAATATCCTTACTTCCGTCGATGATCTTCGCCACCATCGATCTGTTTCCCAGATTCACATATTTCAGTTCAGACGCAAAACGAAGGTGCACTGTCTGCGTAAGCGACACTGATAGAGTATCACACCCCTCCGCAGCCATACATCTGCACCCCAACAAACACATAATCACAATACTCATCAATCCCTTCATATCATTTACCTCCGTTCAGATTTTACCAGAAAAAACTCATATCCCGATGACACATTCACCGACACCTCTCCGGAAGAAGACCTCGCGATATTGACTCCAGTGCGGATTATCGTATTCGCAATGTCTCCGACCAGCCCTCCGAATGTCGCTCCCGATGCACTCAAGACGTCGTTCTCAGCCTTTTTCGCATTCTTGTTCGATGATGTCTCCGGGCAATAGATACCCTTTAATCCGTCTGTGTCATAAGCACATAGATTCAGTGGGATGATCTTCCCGTTCATTTCCACACTCTTTACATTCAATTCCAGCCTGTTGCCTATCTTGCAGATCGCATTCAGATGTGAATTCGCCGGAATACGGACTCCATTCTCTTCGTAAGTCTCCAGAAGTCTCAAAGTTACCCTCTGACCTTCCTTCAACTTCTCATCTCTGATGAACATACATCGGAAAGGCCTCTTGCTATCTTCCGGATAATTGACACTATCGTCTGTAAATTCATCATCCAACGAGAACACAATATCATCATCAGAATGGTATCTCAGTTCCACCTCATCCTCATCCACGCTGTTAGGAGAGGATGCCCCCTCTGCCTCAGATGAAGTACCTGTAATCACATCACGCACCATTTCAGCTCTCTTCCTGTCATACTCCAGCTGCTTTTCCTCACTCATCTGCCGCTGCCGAACAGCCCTCGAATAGCCGCCAGCCCCTGAAGAATCACCGGAACCTGAAGAACCTCCCGACTGCCTTGGCACGCTATGCTCTACCGGAGCCGGCCCGAACACCCTTTCAGCCGCAGATCCTCCTTTCCCCGGCTGCACCATAACACCATCCATCCGACCAGATACGTCCTGCCCGGCACCGTCATTCCCGGCTTGACCGGGAATCTTCTCTGACGACACAAGCGAAATCTCCTCCTCTTCCATCAGCATCTCAAAATACTCATCAGTCGATACACTCTTCCTGCCTTTCTCCTGATAAGCCTCCCTCTTGCTCTCCGGAATCTCCTCGGCAATTCCTTCCGGCACAGACATCGCCACCTTTTCCGCTGCCGTCTCATCTCTGCAGCCAGGCAGAAACACCAGCCACAGCAACCCTATAAGGGCGACCAGCATCAACACAAATAACATCCAAGATTTCTTATCCTTCATATCACACTATCTTTTTCTGGTTTCTACAAGATTATTCTCAAGCACAACGAACTTCTCTATGATCAGTCCGTGCGGATTCACATCCGACCTCGACGCATTCAGCACCTGG
>JAZRQM010000007.1:0-11392 GCA_045649795.1 Candidatus Cryptobacteroides sp.
AAGGGAACAGAGAAGGACGGAAAGGCTACTGTACGCTACAGCGGACGTTTCGGATGGGAGGAGCCTACGACTTCTACAGATTACGAGACTACAGGTTACTGGTCTGCATACATCCACAACATGTTCTGGAAGGCTGACAACGCCAACTCTAAGTATCTCCAGTACAATGACTATGACATGCAGCAGCTCCTTCTTCGTGTGAACGACAAGACCGAGCATCCAGACCGTCCTTGGACTGTGATCGAGAACAGAAACGGAAAGGATACATATATGTATTATGCAAATACAGACTGGTGGCACGAGCTCTTCGTTGACCGTCATCCTGTACAGCAGCATCAGATCTCCCTCAGCGGCGGATCAAAGGGTGTGAAGTATTACCTTTCAGGTGCATTCGACCAGCAGACAGGTATCGTGAAGGCTAACCCTGACGTATTTACAAAGTATAACCTCCGCTCTAAGATCGATTTCCAGATCAACAAGTACGCGAAGATGACCAACAATACGTCATTCTACAGCTCAGTTTACGATTATCCGGGTGTAGGAAACATCGAGAACGCCATCGCTTATGCAGCTAACCACGGTCTCGCAAACTTCCCTCTCCAGAACCCTGACGGATCATGGATCTATTCTACACCTCACCTCAACTACAAGGTTGCAAACGGCCGTCACATCGTTTATGGTAACGGTTACAACACCAACCTTGACAGAAAGGCTGACTTCTCAAATACAACCGAGCTTACCATCACTCCTGTAAAGCAGTACAACATCGTTGGAAACTTCACTTACAGACTCCACCAGAACCGCAATACAAACAGGTCTACAAACATGGTTTACTCTGACTATCCTGGTCAGTTCGGTTCATATACTACCGGTGCCGGTGACAACAGCCTCTATGAGACTGTTCAGACAATGAACTATCTTGCTGCAAACGTGTTTGCAACATATGACAATACGTTCAAGAAGAACCACAACCTCAAGGTTATGGCCGGTTTCAACTGGGAGCAGTACAACAGAAAGAATCTTGAGGCTACAGGTTATGATCTTATCACTGACGAGCTCTCAGACTTCAACCTCATCACAACAACACGTCAGCCGGTCCTTGGCGGTGGCCAGACAGTATACGCTCTCGCAGGTTTCTTCGGTCGTGTAAACTATGATTACAAGGGCAGATACCTCCTCGAGGTTTCAGGACGTTATGATGGTACATCACGTTTCGCAGAGGGACACCGTTTCGGATTCTTCCCTTCAGCATCACTCGGATGGCGTATCTCTGAAGAGCCTTGGTTCGCTCCTGCAAAGGACGTGATGAACAACCTCAAGCTCCGTGCATCATTCGGTAGCCTCGGTAACCAGAAGGTTAAGAACAACGCATGGATGAGACAGATCACATTCGATAACTTCGCTGGCTTCTCATTCGACGGTTCTGCAATGGGACGCTACGCGACAATCTCAGCTCCTAATGCATCAGACCTTACATGGGAGACTTCAACTCAGTACAACGCTGGTATCGATGCCGGTATGTTCAAGGACAAGCTCATGTTCACAGCAGAGGCCTTCATCCGTGACACCAAGGGTATGCTCCAGCAGGGAGTCGATCTTCCAGGTGTTTACGGCGCAAACTCACCATTGATGAACAGTGCTGACCTCCGTACATCAGGTTATGAGCTCTCTATCAGCTGGAGAGATCAGTTCGAACTCGGTGGAAAGCCATTCGGATACAGCATCAGCGCTAACCTCTCTGACAACAAGACCATCATCACAAAGTATGACAACAAGGATAAGATCTTTGCAAAGGATTACTATGTAGGTATGGAGCTCGGAGAGATCTGGGGATTCGTTACTGACGGTCTTTTCGCTACAGATGCAGAGGCTAAGGCTTATGCAGAGCAGGTTGACCTCAGCTACATCACAAAGAGACTTACAGGCGGATGGCTTGCCGGTGACCTCAAGTATGTTGATATTAACGGTGACGGTAAGATCAGCATCGGTGAGAACAGCGTAGAAAACCCAGGTGACCGCAAGATCCTCGGTAATGCGAACGCAACTCTCCAGTATGGTTTCACCCTCGGCTTCGACTACATGGGATTTGATGTATCAGCATTCTTCCAGGGTACAGGTAACCACTACTGGTATCCAAATGCTGAGTCTATGGCCTTCTGGGGACCATACTCTCGTCCATATTGCTCGTTCATCGCAGATGATTTCCTTGATCATGTATGGGCAGAGGACAATCCTGATGCATACTTCCCACGTCCACGTGCTTACTCAGCATTCACTGACGGCGCTTACCTCGCTAGTGTGAACGACCGTTATCTTCAGAACATCAGATATCTCAGATTCAAGAACCTGACAGTAGGTTATACAGTACCGAAGACAGCTACAAGAAAGATCGGTATCGAGAAGGTTCGCGTATACTTCTCAGGTGAGAATCTTGCATACTGGTCTCCATTCAAGGCTCACAGTAAATACATTGACCCTGAGGCAGCATTTGACAGGCTCAGCAGTGGTTCTCCATCACGTTACAACAACGCATTCTATCCATGGCAGAAGACCATGATGTTCGGTGTTGACATTACTTTCTAATCAAGTGTAATCATTTAAGAAATTATGAAGATGAAAAAATATCTGATAATGATTGCTGCAGCAGCTCTCGCCTTCGCTTCTTGTGATATGCTTGACAAGAAGCCTTTGTCAGAGATGTCTCCTGAGTCTTATTTCAAGACTGAGCAGGATCTGCAGCTTTTCTCGAACACATTCTACAACAATCTCTTGCCGAAGTCTCCATATGGATACCAGAGCGACCATTATGTGAAGCAGACAATGTCTGACGAGCTTCATGGCGGATCATACCGCGTTGTTCCAGAATCAGGAAGCGGCTGGTCATGGGGCGACCTCAGAAAGATGAACACTCTCCTTGCTTACATCGATAACTGCGAGGATGAGGGAGCAATCGTTGAGTATACAGCCCTCACAAAGTTCTTCAGGGCATACTTCTATTATGAGAAGGTGAAGAGATTCGGAGACGTTCCTTGGATCGATGTCGAGCTTGGCTCTGCTGACGAGGCTCTCTGGAATCCGAGAGACAACCGTGAGGTCGTGATGCAGCATATGCTTGAGGATATCAACTATGCTATCGAGAACCTTCCGGCTCCTACTTCACAGTTCCGTGTAAACAAGTATACTGCCCTTGCTCTCAAGGCACAGTTCTGTCTCTTCGAGGGAACATTCAGAAAGTATCATGCCGGTGAGTCTACACTCAAGACTCTCCCTGCTGATGCTGCTGACTATAAGTTCTACCTCAATGAGGCTGCTGCAGCTGCAAAGCAGATCATGGACAGCGGAAAGTACACTCTCTATTCGACTGGAAAGCCTGCAACAGACTATCGTGACATGTTCGCGCTCGAAGACTGCGAGAGCAACAAGGAGTATATCTTCGCCCTCAAGTTCGACTATGGTCTTAGTATCTTCCACAATGGTACTGCATATGGCCTCCTTCCTTCACAGGGACGTATCGGAGCTACAAGAAAGTTCATTGACAGCTACCTCATGAAGGACGGTTCACGCTTTACTGACAAGCCAGGCTATGAGTCACTCGAGTTCGCTGCTCAGGTAGCTGACCGTGACCCACGTCTTGCACAGTCATTCCGTACTCCTGGTTATACACGTATCGACGGTACTGATGTACTTGCACCAGACCTTTCATCATCATGTACAGGCTATCAGACCATCAAGTGGGTGATGTCTGCTAAGGCTAACGGTGGTGACTCTGACCGTGTAGACCGTTCTACAAGCGACCTTCCTGTATATCGTCTTGGTGAGATCCTTCTCATCTATGCAGAGGCTAAGGCTGAGCTCGGCGAGCTTACTCAGGATGACCTCAATATCTCTATCAACCTTCTCCGTAAGAGAGTCGGCATGCCAAGCCTTACAATGGGCGTGACTGCTGACCCATACCTTACAAACGAGAAGACAGGATACACAAACTCTAAGCTTCTTGCTTCAAGCCAGCTCGCTCTCATTCTCGAGGTTCGTCGTGAAAGAGCTGTAGAGCTTGCACAGGAGGGCAACAACCGTTGGTACGACCTCGTTCGTTGGAGAGAAGGAAAGTGTGTAGACCAGCCATTCTACGGTATCTACTTCCCAGGTCCTGGTGAGTACGATATCAACGGAGACGGCAAGCTTGATTACTGCCTCTATGAGGGTGACGTGAAGCCTGATTCAAAGGCAACATCAGTACTCAAGATTGGTTCTGAGATCAACCTCAGCAACGGTACAAGCGGATATGTTGAGCCACACAAGGGCGAAACACACAGCTTCAACGAGGGCAGAGACTACTTCTATCCTATTCCGATCAACGAGCGTTCACTCAATCCGAATCTCACTCAGAACGACGGATGGGACGACGGTCTTGATTTCTAACATTTAAACAATTAAAGAGATTATGAGATTTATCAAGAATCTATATAGATCAGCCTTGGCTGTAGTAGCTGGTGCGCTTGCACTCACCAGCTGCCAGCCTGAGGAGTCTCCTCTTTCGAGAGCGATCATGACCAGCGTTTCTGGTATGCAGTTCGCCGCTCAGAACGCAGAGCCGCAGACAATCACAGTCTATGCGGATGCAGAGTGGACAGTAGAGGCTCCTGAGTGGGTTACCGTTGACAAGACTGAGGGTAACCGTACTATGGAAGTGACAATTTCCGTAGGTGACAACATGCGCGATGGCGCACTTGACAATCCTAAGAAGGATACTATCGTATTCCGTGGATACAATCTTCTCGCACATGCATACGTTATCGTAATGCAGGACGGTGACAAGTACAGGGATGTTGTTCCTGCGACTATTTCTGAGGTCCTCAGCATGAAGGATGAAGAAGTCGTTGTTCTTGACGACGTAGCAGTTGTTGCTCTTTCTTCTGATGGTTTCGTTGTAAACGACGGAAATGAGAGTGTATTCGTATCATGCACAGAGCCTGTTACAGTAGGTGACTGCGTGGATGTATGGGGATCTAAGGGTACAATGAACGGCGTTCCGGCTGTTACAATCTGTGATGATCTCAAGATCGAGCGCAATTGCGCTGTTGTTTATCCATTGGTAAATGACATCACAGCAACAATTGATACATATGCTCCATCAAAGCTCGAGTATGTTGAGCTTGCAGGTTCTCTTGACGGCGTTAATGTATTGGTTGAGGGTGCGACAAAAGTAGGTGCTCTTATTGCTCATTCATCAGTTGATCTTGCTGCTCTCAACGGACATAATCTGATCGTTAGAGGATTCAGCTTCGGTGCTACAGCTTCTCTCGTCAACATCATCCCTGTTGAGATCGAGGACCTTGGTGTAAATGAGATCATCTACTTCACTGATAACTTCGAGTGGTTCTCTGACCTCGCTCTTACTGAGGGTGCCGGTGATGCAGTAGGTACTGATGATCCAGGTACAACAGCTCCTAACGTATGGAAGATGGGAACAAGTGCTGACTTCTTTACAAGATTCAACGAAAGAGGATACCAGTATCTTTATAGTACCGTAGGTATGACTGAATTCCAGCAGGGTCCTGCGCAGGAACCTAACTCTAAGGTTGGAAAGGATGGATCACTTTACATCCAGAGCAACTACCTCAAGTTCGGTCAGACAAGCTACAGCGGAGCGCTCAGACTTCCTGCCCTCTCGGCTATCCAGGGCTCTGCAAACGTACAGATCGAGTTTGACTGGTGCTGGCAGGTGACAGGTGCATACAAGCCTGATATCATGACTCTCTCAGTAGATGCTACTGCAGGCCAGTTCGCAGATACAGCAGGCCCTACAAGTGCGGCTCTTGAGTCAACTCAGTCTACTGTCGATGGCGAAAGCCACATCGCATGGCAGCACGTTGTGATCGTCCTCAACGGTGCAACAGCTGAGACAGTCCTCACTATCCGCCCTACAAATGCAGACCCAGACGTTCAGAATGCCGCAAGACATCAGAACAGATGGTATCTTGACAACATCAAGATCACAGATGTAGGTGGTGCAGTTGTAACTCCTCCAGCTGGTTCACAGACTGTTTACCAGGATGATTTCGAGTGGATCGCTCCTATGGCGACTACAGAGGGCGCTGGAGATGCAGTAACTACTGATGATCCAGGTACAACAGCTCCAAATGTATGGAAGATGGGTACAAGCGCTGATTTCTTTGCAAAGTTCAATGAACTTGGCTATCAGTATCTCTACTCTACTGTGGGATCTACTGAATTTGCTGCAGGTCCTGCGCAGGAGCCTAAGTCAGACGTAGGCAAGGAGGGTTCTCTCTATATCCAGAGCAACTACCTCAAGTTCGGTCAGACAAGTTATAACGGAGCTCTCCGCCTTCCAGCTCTCTCTGCAATTGAGGGAACAGAAAATGTCCAGATCGAGTTCGACTGGTGCTGGCAGGTTACCGGAGCTTACAAGCCTGATATCATGACTCTCTCGGTTGACGCCACTGTAGGACAGTTCCCTGATTCAGGTGCATCTACAAGCGTTGATCTAGAGTCAACTCAGTCAGTTGTAGACGGTGAGAGCCACATCGCATGGCAGCATGTTTCAATCGTTCTTAACGGTGCTACAGCTGAGACTGTCCTCACTATCCGTCCGACAAATGCAGACCCAACTGTTCAGAATGCTGCAAGAAAGCAGAACAGATGGTATCTTGACAACATTAAGGTGACTACAATCAAGTAATTGCCTTTCAGATATTGGAAAAGTCGCTTCAGATTATCCTGAGGCGACTTTTTTTGTTGATTATGGCAATAATCGCTATCTTTATGGGATTAAATGGGAAAGATCTGAAATCATGAAACGTATCCGTGTCTTGCTTGTGTCGGTATTGCTGATTCTGCCTTTGATGGCTGTGGCAAAAGAGCCATATGGACCTAGGGTTGGCTTCAATGTGAACGAAGTCTCATTGGGAACCGGCTTTTACAATGACGGCCATCAGCTCAGACCTGTAACGACAGCTTCATATCTTTTCGGAAGACATTTCAGCGAAAGATGGTTTGGCGGTATTTCAGCTGCATGTGCATACACATCTTTCTACGCCGGATATATGTATGCCGGTGAAAGAGTGTATGACGATTCGTTCGGAATACGCCTGCTTTTGAATGGAAGGTACCATTTTGCGGCAAAGAAGGTAAGCCCTTATGTCGGAGTCGACCTAGGCTCTGCGTATGTACCGGGCTACAGCAAGTCAATGCTCCCTTATGCTGGAGCTCAACTGGGAGTCCGCTGGATCATAAATACACATAATGTGCTCGGATTCCATGTGGAGCCGGCCATCAGCACCAAGGGATACAACGAGGTGCTTTTCAAGCTGACATATGAATTTATTTAAACAGTAACATATGAGACGATTATTTCTTACACTGGCGGTCTTGACCGCTTTCTTCCACCTGGCTTCTGCACAGGACTACCTCCCGAAATGGCAGGAGGGATATATGGACATCCATACTATCGCAACAGGTAGAGGCGATGCTACATTGGTGATCATGCCTGACGGAACTACATTGATGATCGATGCCGGAGACAACGGCAAGAAGAAGGACAAGCAGCATCCTGATACCACCAAGAGAGCAGGAGAGTGGCAGTCTATCTATATGAAGCATTTCATGGAGGGCCTTCCAGGCAATGGAAAGGTTGATTATGCGATGATCACCCATTTCCATGATGATCATATGGGAGCTATAAGCGAGATGCTTCCGGGAAAGAACGGATACGGCCTTTCAGGTATCACCCTGGTAGGTGAGATGGTCGGATACAACAAGCTTCTTGACAGAGGATATCCTAAGTACGATTTCCCTGCAAAGGATGTGAACGGTGCAAACAAGAAGTTCATGAAGGAGTATCATAAGTTCGTGAAGTACCAGATGAGCCAGGGTATGGAGATGGAGCAGTTCATACCAGGTGTCCTGAACCAGATCCATATGGTGCACAATCCTAAGAAGTACAAGAAGAACTTTGAGATCCGCAACCTTGCCGCTGACGGAAAGGTATGGACAGGAGAGGGCGAGAATGTCGAGAAGCAGTACAAGGGTGACCCTAAACTTTTCGATGAGAATGTGAATTCATGCGCTCTCAGGATCACATACGGAGACTTCAAGTATTATAACGGTGGAGACCTCAGCGGCGGAAACTGGTCAAGCTACAAGTCAGATGAAAGAGATATGGAGACACCTGTGGCTCATGTCTGCGGTAATGTAGATGTTGCCAAGGCAAATCACCATGGATATTACGATACATGCAATGGTGCTTTCCTTAACATCGTATCTCCTGAGGTTCTCATCATCGACGCAAGAAGCGACAATCATCCTGTCCCATCTACAATGACAAGAATGACCGATCCTCTCGTATGGACTCGTCAGCCTGAGTTCTACATTACCGTGGATCAGGCACGCGGCAAGCTCGGAGAGGAGCTCTGGAAGCATTTCAAGCCATGGGGACATATCGTGGTCCGCGTATATGAAGGCGGAGAAAAGTATCAGGTGTTCGTCCTCGATGCAGACAAGCTCGACTATCCTGTAATTTACAAATCTGACATCAAGACAGCAGGTAAATAATCCATATGAAGAAGTTTTTAGCATTTACAGCAGCCCTGCTCATGCTTTGCTCTGCAGCGGAGGCGAGAAAGGTTACCGGTAAGGTGGTTTCAGGCAAGGAGAAACTTGCGGGAGTCATCGTTACCGACGGAGAACATTTCACCAAGACAAAGAAGAACGGTAAATTCTCTTTCAACATCAATGATGATGCGGAGTTCGTGTACATCGTGACCCCTTCCGGATATGTTGCGGAGTGGAATTCCGGCGTTCCTCAGTTCTATCAGAAGGCTCCAGGTCTCAAGAAGTTCGTTTTTGATCTCAAGAAGACCGCTCCTTCAAAGGACTATTCGATCGTTGCGATTGCCGACCCTCAGACAAGGTCTCCTAAGCATTTCTCGCAGTTCGCAGGCAAGCCTCTCGAGGATGTATGCCAAACTACAAAGAGCCTCGACGGTGTTGCGGTAGGTCTTGCTCTCGGAGACATCTGCTGGGATGAGTTTGACCGTATCGATGACTACAAGGCTGAAATCGTGCGCACAGGCATTCCTTTCTATCCGGTAGTGGGAAATCATGATCATGAGCTTGAAGTGACCGGTGACCTCAAGTCTACAGCTCTTTACAGAGAGAAGCTCGGTCCTGAAAACTACGCCTTCTTCCTCGGAAACGACGTGGTCATCGTAGTTGATAACATCATCTACAATACTCAGAAGAATTATGTAGAGGGTTATGCTGACCATGTGATCAAATGGGTGAAGGGCCTCGAAAGGCAGATTCCTTTCAGCTCTGACCTTTATATCGCACAGCACTGTCCGCTCCGTAAATGGTTTGAGGACAACGCAAAGATCGCGAATGCAAACGATCTTCTCGAAGTTGTACGCGGCCACAAGGTGACATTCATTTCAGGACATACACATATCAACAATGTCCTTGACTATGAAAGCAACATCTCCGAACATAATGTCGCTGCAATCTGCGGTTCATGGTGGGATACCGACCACTGTACAGACGGAACTCCTTCAGGCTATAAGGTGTTCACAAAGAAGAATGGCAAGCTCAGCTGGTATTATAAGTCTGTAGGATATGACAAGAACCATCAGGTCGAGGTCTTCAAGCCTGGTCAGACCATCATGCATCCGAACAGCGTCGTATTGAATATCTGGGACTGGGATCCTTCGTGGAAGGTTGAATGGTTCGAGGATGGAAGACCGATGGGCAAGCTCAAGCCGGTACATGAGTACTCTCCTGAGTATATCCATCAGATCAACGAGGCATTCGCAGGCAAGAATATTCCTTCATACAAGCTCCCTAAGATCAATTATCACTATTTTGCAGCTACTCCAAGCCAGTATGCAAAGCATGTGACCGTATCAGTGGAGAATCCGTTCGGAAAGAGCTGGGTTTATGATGTGGATATGTCTGATTATATTGATGTTCAGGCGCATAGAGGTGGCGCAGGCCTTATGCCTGAGAATACCATCGAGGCTATGAAGCACGCTCTTGATATGGGTGTGAATACACTTGAACTTGACCTTCAGGTAAGCAAGGATGGCCTTGTGGTAGTGTCACATGACCCTTATTTCCATCATCGTTATGCGATCCGTCCTGACGGAAGCCATGTGGAAAAGGATGACCCTAAGGAGTACATCTATACTATGCCGTACAGCGAGGTCGCAAAGTACGATGTGGGAAGCCGTCCGAGCGAAGTATGGCCGGAAAAGGCATGCGTAAAGACCGTCAAGCCGCTTGCGAACGACCTTATCGACTTCGTTGAGAACTATACCAAGGAGAATGGCCTTTCGCCGGTAAGATACAATATCGAGATCAAGTCGAAGGATGCTGCAGGTGAGGGACAGAACTGGCCTACATATGACCGCTTCGTCACTGAGTGCTGCAAGTTCCTGCATTCAAAGCAGCTTGATGACAGACTCGTCGTTCAGAGCTTCGATGTGCGAGCATTGAATTACATGCATGAGAAGTACCCTGAGTTCATCCTTTCTTACCTTGTGGATGCGAATGCACCTGATTTCGATACATACATGGGTTATCTGAAGTTTACTCCGCAGTGGCTCAGCCCTCATCACACAATCACAGATGAGGCCCTCGTCCAGAAATGTCGCGAGAAGGGTATCAAGCTCGTTCCATGGACAGTGGACAAGCCTGAGGATATAAAGAGAATCCTCGACCTCGGAGTAGAGGCGATTATCTCGAACTATCCTGACCGCGTCCTTATGCAGACACGAGGATATGTATTTCCGGTAAAGAAATAAAGACTAAAGATTTTCAGAGAGCTCCAGCCAACGGAGCTCTTTTTCGTCTGTAAGCTCCATGATCTCTCCTATGCGCTCTGATGCTTTCTGCAGCTCTTCGTATGGGAGAGATCCGCTGTTGAGCTTTTCTTCAAGCTCTGCTTTCTCTGCTCCCAAGGATTCAAGGTCTTTCTCAAGTTGTTCAAGTTCTTTCTGCTCCTTGTAAGTGAGCTTCTTTTTCTTGGCAGGAGCTTCAGGGACAGCGGTTTTTGCAGCTTCTTTCGCTGCCTTTTCCTTGGCGGCCTTTTCCTCAGCTCGTGCCTGGGATCTCTGCTCAGCCTCGAATTCCTTGATGAATTCACGGTATTCGCTGTAGCTTCCGACAAAGTCCTTCACGAGTCCGTTTCCGCAGAAGATGAAGAGATGGTCGACAAGCTTGTCAAGGAAAAGACGGACATGGGATACGATTATCAATGAGCCTCCGAACTCCTTCAGATAGTCCTCGAGAATGTTCAGAGTCACGATGTCCAGGTCATTTGTAGGCTCGTCGAGGATGAGCAGATTAGGCTGCTGCATCAGGATCGTGAGCAGATAAA
>JAZRQM010000008.1:0-12011 GCA_045649795.1 Candidatus Cryptobacteroides sp.
TCGCCCTTGCTGCACTCGTTCTTCTCATCGTGAGCAACGAACTTTGTGGTCTTCTTTACGAACTTGCCGTACATAGGGTGTTTCTCTTTTCTCTCAACTGCAACCACGATAGACTTGTCCATCTTGTTGCTGACCACAACACCTATTCTTTCCTTACGAAGATTTCTTTCCATGAGAATTCAATAATTTAGTTCTTTGACTCTTTCTCAGCAAGGATAGTCATCATGCGAGCGATGTCCTTTCTTGCCTTTGCAATCTTTGATGTATCCTCTAATGGAGAGATTGTGTGATTAACCTTCATTGTGTCGAGATTGTTCTTCTCGAGCTCGATGCGCTCACGCAGATCTGCGATTGACATCTCACGTACTTCAGATGCTTTCATTTCTTTTTCTCCATTAAATTATTCTACATAGTCTCTACGCACCACGAACTTCGTAGTAACTGGAAGTTTCTGAGCGCCGAGGCGGAGTGCCTCCTTTGCAATCTCAAGTGATACGCCTTCTGCCTCGATAAGGATACGGCCTGGAGTTACAGGGCATACGAATCCCTCCGGATTACCCTTTCCTTTACCCATTCGCACCTCGGCTGGCTTCTTGGTGTAAGGCTTGTCTGGGAAGATTCTGATCCAGATCTTACCCTCACGCTTCATGTAACGTGATACAGCCTGACGAGCTGCCTCGATCTGACGTCCTGTCAGCCAGCAATTTTCCAAGGTCTTGATGCCGAATGAGCCAAACGCAAGCTGGTTTCCCCTCTGTGAGAGACCTTTCATGCGGCCTTTCTGCTGCCTTCTGAATTTGGTTTTCTTTGGTTGTAACATTGTTCTATTACTTTTAATGAAAATATTTCACAATATCCCTAACTAATTGAGTATCAGCTGGTTGGGCGGAGTCGTCCTCAATTAATGGGATGCAAAGGTAGTAATTTTTTCTGAAACCGCAATACCATATTGAAAATTTTTCACATATTTTCGACCAAAGAATCGATTACCTAAATTACGTAATTTCATGGAGTTACGAGATGTGTTCGTAAATTTATGCAGACATTTTTGACCGACGGTAAAATGGCGTAAAACCGCTTTGGCACGAGCATATGAAAATGCTCTTCCGGCAGGGATTTTGAAGATAGATTTTCATTTGCTACTTTTGCAGCATGACAAGACCGTACCTCCATACGATCGCAACGATCATGTTCTCGCTCGCCTTACTCGCAGGAGGAGAGACGGATTGCCATGCACAGCTGTTCAAGAAAAAGAAGGTAAAGACCGAGGCAAAGAAGAACATCACGCCGGAACAGATCATCACAAAGCCGCAGGAACAGCAGAGTCAGGGACTTATGGAATTCATCGTCGAAGGCAACGATACTATATATATAGATGAAATCAGGGCGGCGAAGGTATTCGCAAGGATACCGAAGATGAAAGGCCGCGAATGGAGGCAATATTACCGCCTCGTTCATAACTTCAGCAAGGCATACCCATACGCGCTTGTCGCCAAGAAACTCGTGAACGAGGCCGACAGCACGATTGCGGCGGACAAACTGAAGGGTGTAAAACGCGAAAAGTACATAAATACCGTCCAGAAAGAGCTGTTCTCGGTATTCGAAAGCCAGATGAGAAGCCTCACGGTCAGCCAAGGCGCCCTCATAATGAAACTCATCGACAGAGAAGTCGGCAAATCATCCTACAGCATCATAAAAGGATACAAGAGCGGAATTACAGCGGGATTCTGGCAAGGCATAGCCAAGGTCTTCGGATCCGACCTCAAGAAGCCATATGACCCCGAGGGTGAAGACGAAGCCGTGGAGGAACTGGTGATTTTATGGGAAAGAGGCGACTTCCCAGCCTTCTACTGGTCACTTTTCTGGAAAGATCCGCCGGAGATGCCTATTCCTGAGAAATACAGGTAAGTTCCTGGCCGTCAAAGCAGATGTACGGCGAACCGCCGATCCAATCCTTCAAAACAAGCATACGCGCGCCCGCAGGCATGATCATGTCTACGGAAGAATGATAGTGTCCGAAGATGAAATAATCTACGGAATGTTTTGATTCATAGGACTTTGCGAACTTGTAGAGAGGTTCTTCCTCCCCCTTGAAGACATATTCCTCGTGTCGCGCGAGACGGTTGCTGCGTGACCATCCGTTGCCGAATCTGAAGGCGATCCAAGGATGGAGCATGCTGAAAAGGACCTGCAGGAATCTGTTGTGGAAGACACCGCGGAGGAAACGATAACCGAACGGAACGGGACCGAGGCCGTCTCCATGTCCGAGGCAGAAACGCTTGCCACCGATCTCGACAAGAGACGGCTGCTGCAGCTTCTTCATGCCCAGTTCCTCGAAATACGAATACGTCCACACATCGTGGTTTCCCTGGAAGAAAAACACCTTCACTCCCCTGTCCATCAGATCGGTCAGAGCAGAAAACACCCTCACATATCCTTTCGGAACCACATCACGATACTCGTACCAGAAGTCCCAGATATCGCCGAGAAGGTACACCGCCTCCGTATCCTCCGGCAAAGAGCGGAGAAAACCGGCAAAACGACGTTCACGGTCGGCAGGATCTGCGACCTGAAGCCCCAAATGTACATCTGATACGAAAAAAGTCTTCATCCTATGCGAATATGAAAATACATGCAGCCGCAACAAGGCAGTAAAGCGCAAACCAGCTGAGCTTGGCTTTCTTCACAAGGGCGATCATTATCTTGCAGGCGAAAAGTCCTGACAGGAAGGCTGATACGAATCCCGCCACGAGCGGAAGTGCACCTATCTGAGATGCTCCGAATTCTCCGCCAACGACTTCCAGGAATGTTTCTCCGAGAATAGGCACAAGGACCATCAGGAAGGAGAACTGGGCCATCACATCTCTTCTGACCCCGCAGATGAGACCTGTAGAAATGGTGGTTCCGGAACGGGAAAGTCCCGGAAGTACCGCAAAAGCCTGTCCGAGGCCCACCGCAAAGGCCTGCCAATATGATATGCCGTTTCTATATTCATTAACCGGGAATATGGACTTCCTGCCCGGCCTTGATGCATAATCCGAGAAGAAAAGCAGGATGGCGGTCATGACGAGGGCGAAACCAACGACCTGGATCGAGCCGAAGAGAGACTCCACCTGATCCTTGAAGAAAAGTCCCACTATCAGCACAGGAAACATGGACACGACGATCTTTAAAAGATAATCTGTCTGGTCATTACACTCCAACGACCTGCCTCCGTTTTCATCACGCACGACCCTGAGTCCCTTGAGGCCGCAGAAGAAGCCTTTGAGAAGATCCCATATCTGCCTGCGGAAAACGACGATGGTACTCAGCACGGTGGCCGCATGAACCATTGTCGTAAAGAGGAGGTCATCGGTAGCCTCTATTCCGAGAAGCTCCTTTCCTATCTCAAGATGGCCGCTGCTGCTCACCGGAAGAAACTCGGTGAGGCCCTGAAGCAAGCCCAGAAGTGTAGCTTCTATCCAATCCATCGCACTAATTCTTGAAGACCTTCATGATAGCCACCACCTCAATGACGATACCGAGGATAATTACGATCGGAGCCGCCACCATACGGCGGAAATCGAACATCGCATAATTGAACTCGGCAGGATCTGAGCTTCCGCCGCCTGTCATGAGAATGTATCCGGACACCATAACGATCAGTCCGACAAGAAGGAGCTTGAGCCCGCGAGGGGTTATAGGCATTTTTGTGTTTTCTTCCATCATATTAATAGTAAAGTTCGTCTTTTCTCAACGAAATAAGCTTGTTAACGACAAAATAAGTACTGATCAGGCAGATCGCCAGGCCGGACACAAGAACTATACCCATCACAAGAAGCAGCAGTTCCATGCGGAAAATCTCGAAGAGCTGCGCAAACTCGCTTCTCAGGAGGAACATGAGTCCCAGTAGCGCGATTATGGCAAGAAATGCGGCAAACACGCCCTGAAACGCCGACTGAAGAAGGAATGGACCACGGATGAAGGAACGGGTCGCACCGACGAGCTTCATCGTATGGATGGTGAACCTTCTTGCGAAGACACTGAGTCTCACCGTATTGTTTATCAGTACGAAAGATATGAAAAGCAGAAGGACGATGAAGACGCCGAGAATCAGCGATATCCTGCTGAGATTCGCATTAAGGGCATCCACCAGCGACCTCTGGTACACGACCTCGTCGACAAGAGGACTCGCCGCCATCTCTTCTCTGACGACCTCAAGGCTGTCCGAAGACACATAAGCCGCCTCAAGGGTCACATCAATGGATACCGGGATCGGAGACGTTTCGAAGACATCAAGGAAATCCTCACCAAGCTGCAATGCCAGCTCTTTCTGTCCCTGCTCTTTGGATATGAATGTCGTGCTTTTTATATATCTCTCATTTTCGAGCTGTTCCTTATACTCCAACGCCGCCTCGTCGGTGACATGCTGTTTCATCATCACCGAAATCTGCATATTTTCCTTGAAGTAGTCGGAAACGCCCTTGGCATTGACAAGAAGCATACTTGCAACGCCTACCAGCAGAAGCACGAGGCTTATGCTGATCACCGAAGACAGGTAGGCATTCATCAGCCTCCTGCGCATTATCCTGTTGTCACTATTGGCCATATCGGGGTCAAAGATAGTGAAATTCAAAAATATTTCTTACCTTTGTAGTGATTTTGTCATTAAAAATAAGCAGTATGGGTAATTCGGTCAAAAGAGTCCTTTTCGTCAATTCGGAGATATTTCCATATCTTCCGGAGAATGATATCGCAAACATCGGAAGATACCTCCCGCAGGGTATCCAGGAGAGAAAGAAGGAGATCAGATCATTCATGCCAAGATACGGCTGCATCAACGAAAGAAAGAACCAGCTTCACGAGGTGATCCGCCTTTCGGGAATGAATATCATCATCAACGATGTGGACAGACCGCTCGTGATCAAGGTTGCTTCCATTTCGGCAGCAAGAATGCAGGTGTATTTCATTGATAATGAGGACTATTTCCATCGCAAAAGCATTTATCATGACGAAAACGGAGAGTTCTTCAAGGATAATGGCGAAAGAGCCATCTTCTTTGCAAGAGGCGTGCTTGAGACAGTCAAGAAGCTCCGCTGGGCTCCTGACATCATCCACTGTCAGGGATGGATTTCACACATTCTCCCAATTTACCTGAAGAAGGCTTACATCGACGACCCGATCTTCTCGAACAGCAAGGTCGTGCTCTCGATCTATGACGATACCCCTGCAACAGATTTCCCTGCGGACTTCAAGGAGAGGATACTCTTCGGAGGAGTGACCGAGCAGGATCTCGAGATTCTTTCCGAGCCTACCGGCATAAATCTTGCAAAACTGGCGGCCAGCTACTCGGACGGTATCATCCTCGGTGCCGAGGGGGTTCACGAAGAGCTCGTAAGCTACAGCAACGGACTGGGTTGCCCTGTCCTCCCATACAACGCTGAAGCCATGAAGGATGGCTCATACATTGAAGATTACAACAGTTTTTACGACAACTTATAATGAATTCAGGATTTTTCGGCAGAGTCAGCCGCCTTGCGGCTATCGGTGCGATACTGCTTGGCTCTGCATCATGCGTCTATGTCAACGAGGAACTCGGAGACAGCTTCATACCGATCGAACATCAGTGGGATGTATTCGCCCCTGCAGCAGAAGACCTTGAAGAAATCGGCATACAGATGGCCGACAGCCTTTCGGCATACAGTTCCACAAGATTCACATTCGGAGCAGTGAATGACGGAGTGCTCGGCACAAGCGTAAAGAGTACAAGCTTCACCCTTGTTCCGCTTGTCGACTCCATCGACTTCGGAAAGAACACAAAGATCAGACAGTTCCATTTCACAGCAGTACGAGACACTCTGTCCACCGTACATGACAATCAGCTCAAGATGCTCCAGAATGTGTATGTTTCCGAGCTTAAGCAGCCGCTTGACTCAAACGTACTCTACGCGGGAGCATTCATGCATCCTGAAATAAGGGAGAAATACCTCGATCTTGACAACAGGATCACTGTAGGCGTACCTGTGTATGATGGCGGAGACTCTCTTTCCTTCGACTTCAGCCTCGAATTCGCTGAGTCTGTCATGGAAAGAGTAAAGAATGCAAGACTCGACAGCATCGACTATTATATAGAGAAGCTTCCGGGCATCTACATCACCACAGACGAGCCGGCTGGTGAGGGCGGACGAATCAACATGTTCGGCCTGAACTTCAAGATGGACTCATACGGCTACCTTACCGGAAACTATGCTGAGCTCAAGTTCACTGCTGAATATGAGGGACGCGAAGAGCCTGTGGACACATCAGTGGTATTCTTCTTCGGTCCGGCGGAATTCATGAAGAAAGACTCTAGAGAATATCCGACCCAGCTCGCATTCAATGCAAGCAGCCACGAATCTGCACAGACTTTCATCGAGAACTGGGAAGCTGGCAACAGAGACAAGCTCTATGTAGAAGGCGGCAGCGGTATCAAGCCGGTCATCAAGGCAGAGGAGATCAAGAATATCACAGAAAGACTCATTTCAGAGGCAGGAATCAAGGATATTAATGAGGTCGTGATCAATAAGGCTACCATCATCCTTCCATATGATGTGGCTGGTGATTACTCAGCTCTTGACAAATACCCTACTATCCTCAGCCCGACTGTAAGACTCAGAAGTTCGACAGGAAACTACATATCATATGCAGGACTTACCGATTCAAGCGTAAGCTCGGAGAATCAGGGTAACATCGACAGATCCCTTTGCATGTACACCCCGGATGTGAGCCATCATGTCCAGGAAATCCTCAAGCTTGACAGAAACGACAAGGATTACGCAAAGAACATCGAGAAATATGACATCTGGTTCCTCATCATGTTCCCAGAAGTAGAGGAAGAGGACAACAACAGCAACTATGCAAACAGCATGTATCAGAACCTCCTCTACAGTTCATACTACAACAACATGATGTATGATCCATATGGCTATGGATACGGTTACGGCGGCTATGGCGGATACGGTGGATACGGCTATGGAGGCTATGGCGGATACGGTGGATATGGCGGCTACGGCAGCAACTACTACAACTATTATATGATGGCCATGTACGCAAGCATGTACGGAAACTCGTCAACTCCTACCGAGACAACGACAACGCTCGACAAGGACAGATACTACAATGCGGTCCTTCAGGGTCCGGGAGCCGAATCAGGTCCGAAACCTCAGATCAAGATCACATTCTCCGCTCCTAAATCAGCGGAATAACATAACAGGAAACAAGAAAGGGCTGGTCAGATGACCAGCCCTTTCTGCCTTTTGCAGACAAAATTATTATGCATTTACCTTGTCTTCGATGTACTTGATAGCGTCGCCTACTGTTGCGATCTTATCACCTGCGTCATCGTCTGGAATCTCGATGTCAAACTTCTTCTCGAAATCCATGATAAGCTCTACGATGTCAAGTGAATCTGCACCGAGATCGTTAGTGAAGCTAGCTGATTCAGTAACTTCTGAAGCATCTACGCCGAGTTTCTCAACGATGATTGCCTTTACGTCTTCTGCAATATTAGCCATAACGTTAAATTTTTAAATTTATAATTGGTTTATTACTACACGTATTTGCGCTAAAACGGTGCAAATTAAATAAAAAAAAACGAGAAATGAAAATTTTGAGGGCAAACCTTACTTGCTGAGCCTTTTCCACACCCTCAAACCATTTATAGAGTTGAGAAGATAGAAAGCCCACATGATCACCATCACTCCCGCATGAGCCTCCCCTCTGGAGACGCATATGCACCACATCACTACGCTTACGATATTTGTCACTATCCATAACATCCATTGTTCCATGAAGGCCAGAGCCATCAAAGCCTGAGCCACAATGCTCAGAACAGTGGTTGTCGAATCCTTGAAAGGCTGAGGGTCTCCGAAATGCCTGAGAACAAATCCGACTCCAACGACGGCTACCGCACAGCAGATAAAGAGAATGGCCCTCTGATTCCATGTAAATCGACGCGCCTTCACCTGCACGCCATTATCTCCAGCCTCTGCCTCTGACACAGCCGCTCCCCTTCTGCGCCACTGCCACCATCCTATGAACTGCATAGGCACATAATAAAGGGCATTGAGCGCTGCATCTCCGTACAGAGAGGCCTTGTATGAAATATATGCATACAGGGACACGTTGACAAGGCCGAAAACATAGTTCAGAATACTGCCCTTGGCTACGAGCACGACGCAAAGCACGCCGGTTATTCCGGCTATGGATCCAAGCACATCCAATGTGCCCGTCATTATAGAATAAAGGGCATTTGTTACGATTACTCCCACTATCAGGAACCAGTCGTAGAGTGATAAGACCTTATTGTTCATCTTTATTTCCATTTAATTCCTTCAAAATCCTTTCAGCAAGAGGACGACCGACCATTTCAGCAAGGTCATCGATTGAGGCAGCAGCTATTCGCGCCACGCTTCCGAAGCGCAAAAGAAGTCTCTGTTCGGTCTTCTCTCCTACTCCCTTGATGCTCTTGAGGGCAGACTGTATCTGAGCCTTGCCACGAAGCTTGCGATGGAAGGTGATTCCGAACCTATGGGCTTCATCACGGATCTGCTGAAGCACCTTCAAGGCCGGAGAATTACGGTCTATGAACATAGGATATGGATCACCCACCCTATATACCTCCTCCATACGCTCAGCCAGGGCGATGACCGTGAGCTTGTCTGTAAGCCCAAGCTCTGCCAAAGCCTCATATGCAAAGGCCAGCTGGCCCTTTCCTCCGTCAATCACGACAAGCTGAGGAAGATCGTCGTGATTCTCCGCAAGCATTCTGGAATAACGTCTGTTCACGACCTCCTTCATCGTGGCGTAATCATTGGCACCGACCACGGTCTTTACCTTGAAATGACGGTAATCCTTCTTTGAAGGCACCGCATTCCTGAATACAACGCAGGCGGAAACCGGATTTGTTCCCTGGATGTTGGAGTTGTCGAAACACTCGATATGGACAGGAAGCTCCTTCATTCCGATCTGCTTCTGGAGCGATTCCATCACCATGTTCTTATATGCATCGGGGGCGGTGTGTTCCTGCTGCTTGAGGGCATTCAGGCGCATTTCCTTTGCGTTTCTGGCGCTCAGTTCCAGCAAAGCCAGCTTATCTCCTCTTACAGGCACTCTGAATTCAACACCGTCAATTTCCATATCCGGAAGCAGAGGCACCAGCACCTCCCTGGAGAGTTTTCCGAACTTGGCCTGAATCTCTCCTATGAACATTCTGAGGACAGTCTCCTGGTCCTCCTCGATCATGAGCTTGAATCCGAGATTGAGAGACTGCACTACCGCACCGCCACGTATTCGCATGAAGTTTCCAAAGGCCTCCGGACCGTCCACAACAAGAGAAAAGACATCGACATCGCCAAGTATCGAACTCATTATCACAGACTTGCTGTAGTGCTGCTCCAGCGACTGCATCTTATCCTTATAGACCTGCGCCTGTTCGAAATCCATCTTTTCAGCCGAGTCCATCATCAATGACTTATAGTGCTGGATGATTTCTCTTCCTCCACCCTTGAGAAGGCTTACTATCTCCTCAATATTATCATTGTACTCCTTTTGGGAAATACCTCCGACACAGCATCCAAGACACTTCTTTATGTGAAAATTAAGGCATGGACGGAACTTGCCACGCAGAATGGCATCTGATGTGATCTTATTGTTGCATGTACGCAAAGGATACACGCTGTGGAAGAATTCGACGAGATTGCGCGCATGGACAACGCTGCTGTACGGACCGAAATAACGGGAGCCGTCCCTTACCAGCCTACGGGTCAGGAATACGCGCGGAAATTCATCTGCACTGACACAGATCCACGGATATGTCTTCGAATCCTTCAGAAGGATATTATAGCGAGGCTTGAACTGCTTGATCAGATTGTTTTCAAGCAGGAGGGCGTCGGCCTCGGACTCCACTACGGTATATTCCGCATCCGCAATCTTGGAGACCATTACCGCCGTCTTGCGCGTAAGTCTCTCCTCCGGCACGAAATACTGCGCAACCCTCTTATGCAGGTCCTTTGCCTTACCCACATAAATCACATTCCCCTCGGCGTCATAATATCTGTAGACACCAGGGGAATGCGGAAATAACTTTATTTTCTCTTTAATATCCATCATTGAGGCAATTGGCATTTGTGTGTAAGTGACATTTTCCCACCCCCGGGTAGGGGGAGGGACCCACGCAGTGGGAGGGGGTCACTGGAACACTTTGCCAATTGGCTTATTATTTCAAATATTCAGCTACAGCAGCCTCGATGCCCTCTGCACCATGGAATCCCCTCTTGAGGATTGTTCCGTCAGGACCGATGAGCATAAGATGAGGAATTCCCTCTACGCCATAGATGTCTGTAGGAACGCTGCCGGCGTTGTTGATATGCGACCAGTTCATTCCGAGCTCTGCAGCTGTATCGATGGTCACCTGGACTGGCTGACGCTCCCATACAGCGATGCTGAGGATATCGAACTTCTCGCCTGCATACTTGTCATAAACAGCCTTGAGGTTAGGGATCTCCCTCTTGCATGGACCGCACCATGGAGCCCAGAAGTCCACAAGGATGTACTTGCCCTTGCCTACATAGTCAGAGAACTTGACCTCTGCATACTTCGGCTGTGGAGGAATGCTGCGTGTCATGCCTACAACCGAATTCACTGTGAAATCAACGAAAGGCTTACCCTCGGCAGTATTGAGTCTTGCATCAAGAGCCTGCTTCATTCCGCTTACATAACGGCTCTCCTGAAGAGCTGGAACCAATGCATCAACAAGCTCGGCCATCTGAGGATCCTCGATCTGGCTGCGGAGGTTAGAAAGAGCGAATACAGAGATGAAATTGTCCGGATTTGCCTTTGCAGCCTCTACGTGATGATTTACATATGGCTCGATGAATTCATCATAATATGCCTCGAACTTTGCATTCTTCTCGTCCTGTGAAAGAAGAGTGTCAGCAAAAATCTCTCTCTGCTTTGCCATATACTCATCCATGAAAGCCTGCTCCTTTGCATTGTAAGCATTGAGCTTCTCCTGAACCGATACATCTGCATACTTTGAAGTAACAGCAGTATCCTCACCGAGAACCACCTCGAGCGGAGTTCCGTCTGAGATGAAATTCGCACCATAATTACCTGCCTGAACAGAAGCAAGAGCTGTAACATCAGCAGGAACAGTAAGGCTGAACTTTCCGTCTACAACAGGAACAAGTGTATCTACAACCTCACCTACGGTTACGTTCACTTCTGAAATTCCCTCAGGGAGTACTGTGCCGCTGATCTCGGTAACATCTGACACCTTGCCACCGCAAGATGCAAGGATTGCGACAACTGAAGTCGCAAACAAGATAGATCTGATTTTCATGATTTCCAATTTTGGTCAAAGATAATAAAAAGGGTTGGCAGTTTTGCCAACCCTTTCTAAAATATGTAGTAATACTTGATTACTTGTTGTCTCTGCGGTTGTTGCGGCCACCACGACGACGGTCGTTGTTGCCACGGCCACCACGGTTGTTGTTGCCAGACTGCTGAGCCTGAGCTGCAACACCTGCGTTAGGAGAGAGGTCCTTCTTACCGTAAACCTCACCGTTGCAGATCCATACCTTGATACCAAGTACACCGACCTTAGTGTGTGCCTCTGCGAGTGCGTAGTCGATGTCAGCGCGGAATGTGTGGAGAGGTGTACGACCTTCCTTGATCATTTCGCTTCTTGCCATCTCGGCGCCACCAAGACGACCGCTTACCTGTACCTTGATACCCTCTGCACCAACACGCATTGCAGTTGCAATAGCCATCTTGATAGCACGACGATATGATACACGACCCTCGATCTGGCGAGCGATTGAATCAGCTACGATTGTAGCGTCAACCTCAGGCTTCTTAACCTCGTAGATGTTGATCTGAACATCCTTCTTGGTTACCTTCTTGAGCTCCTCCTTGAGAAGATCAACTGCCTGGCCACCCTTACCGATGATAACACCTGGTCTTGCAGCGTGGATAGTTACAGTGATGAGCTT
>JAZRQM010000009.1:0-13326 GCA_045649795.1 Candidatus Cryptobacteroides sp.
ATCCCTAAATCCCTTCCCTCGGGGACGGGACTTTCCATCGCTCCGCTCCAAGTTTCTACCTTATAACTTTATTTAACAATTCTTAACTCATCCCTTCTTTCGAGGACGTGCATGCATATGAAAATATGTCCACGTTATCCCTGTCATTTGGTTTCGGTAATGTCTCAAGGGGGTGGTTTTGGGGAATCCCTGTGAGAGTCCATCCCCATTGCAGGGTCCCAGGATGCACATTTTCTCTCATTGGGGTCGGCAAAAGAGACCCCTGTGAGAACCTAGTTACCGAGACGCTTCTTTCTTTGCTGTTCCGACAGTTCACCGACCTTCATCAAGGCTTCGACGGTGAATTCTCCACAGAATACCATTATCGTCTTGTCGGGCCTTGTCGTGTAAAGTATGATTTCAGAAAAGCGCTCACCGTCCAGTTCGTCGATGAATATGTACATCATGTAACTGCTGTCATCGATCTCGCTTACCTTGGTGTAGCTTTTCAGCACTTTCTCAACCTGTTGCTCGATATTTTTGTCGGATTTTTCCAAAGGACATATAAGCATGGCTTCAATGTCATCCATTACAACAGACATAGGGGTCTTTTTCAGAAAAGTCTTCGCTATCTTGAGCGTTGCTCCTTCCAGTTTTTTGGCCTTTTTTTCATTTCCCAGCATCTGCATGGCCGTACTGTCGTCGGCCTTTTTTCCGGCAGCATGTACGTAGTGGCAGGACATAATCATCAGAGCTGCCAGCATTAGTTTCAATATGGTTTTCATACTGTCTTTACGAGACATTTTCTATGCCAGCTTGAGAGTCAGGGCGATGAAATCCTCGACGCTCAGTCGCTCGGGACGGAGCTCGAATACAGGGTCTGCAACGAATTCTGCAAGCTGGTCTTCTGACCATCCTTCGCGGTCTGCCTTTGCACGGATCAGCGGTTTGAGTGAGTTGCGAAGAGTCTTGCGACGCTGGTTGAATCCGGTCTTCACGACTGTCTTGAAAAGTGCCTCGTCACATCCGAGTTCTGTACGCTGGTTGCGGACGAGCCTGATCACGGCAGACTTTACCTTCGGAGGCGGGTTGAATGCGCCTTCTCCTACAGTGAACAGGTATTCGATATCATACCATGCCTGAAGAAGCACCGAAAGGATGCCGTATGTCTTGGTACCAGGCTTTTCGGCGATGCGCTCCGCTACTTCCTTCTGGATCATGCAGACAACCTGCGGCACCTGCTCCTTGTAGTCCAGGACCTTGAAGAATATCTGTGAAGATATGTTGTAAGGGAAGTTTCCAATGACGCAGAACTGGCCAGGGAAGAACGTCTCCAGCTTCAGCTTAAGAAAGTCAGCAGCAATGAGTTTGCCGTTTACCTGAGGGAAATGTACCAACAGGTAATCGACTGATTCTGTGTCGATTTCGACCATCCTCAGGTCGACCTCCGGCCTCTGGAGCACATACTGGGTCAAAACTCCCATACCCGGTCCGACCTCCAAAGCCGGCATCGGATTCGATGCATCATGTACGGTGTCAAGTCCCGGACATGGTACGATAAGCGCGTCAGCAATCCTCTGCGCGATAGACAGGTCTGTCAAAAAGTGCTGGCCCAGGGCCTTCTTTGCTCTAACTTCCATATAAACGTCAAAATTTGTACAAATATAACGTCTTTCCGTCTCATTCCAAACATCTAGCGACACACACATTCTGTGCAATTTTCTTGTGTCGCGCGCTGGAAGTCTCCCCATTCTCCGTGTATTCCGTCGCGACACACACTTTTGGTCCGTGTTGCCTGTGTCGCTGCGACTTTCCAGTTTCAGCAGTCAGCCTTTTTTCGCGATACACACTTTTCAAAGAAAAAAACTGTGTCGCTGTACGGGACAGGGCCATTTGCACCGATTCCCGGCCGCGATACATACTTTCGGGGACGGATTGTATGTGTCGGTATGGTATTCCGTTTCGAGATAGGGGTATTTCTTCACCGATACAGACTTTTACGCCGAAAAAGGTGTGTCGCTGTGCGGAAGAGGGGCATTTGCAGCTATTTCCGGCCGCGATACAGCTTTTTTGTCCATAAAGTGTGTGTCGCGGCACAGAAGCACAGGGTGCAGGGTGCTGATGTATAGGGTACAGGGCATGGAAGCACTGGTACGTGGAGTGTAAACGATTGCATGTTAGATGGTTAGATGTCGGTTGGTGGGTTGAAAACACCCACCAATGAACATATAAATGTCTGGTGGCCATCTGGTAGCATTCCACGCACCAATCTCGTTGACTGCAGAATGAAAATTTAATTGTAGGTGGATTGGTGCTGAATGTCATTTAAAATGATTATTTTTGTCAGATTTTAGGAAAATATAAACAAATACATATATGTACAGAACACATACCTGCGGAGAACTCCGCATTGAAAATGCTGGCCAGACAGTTACGTTGGCCGGATGGGTGCAGAAGTCAAGAAAGCTTGGCGGTATGACATTCGTTGACCTCAGAGACCGTTACGGCATCACACAGCTCGTAGTTGATGCTCATGCAGCAGAAGAGCTTGTAGAGACAGCTTCAAGCCTTGGCCGTGAGTGGGTCATCCAGGTGACCGGTGAGGTGATCGAGCGCCAGAGCAAGAACCCTAAGATGCCTACTGGTGACATCGAGATCAGCCTCAGCGAGATCAAGGTGCTCAACAAGGCAAACACTCCTCCTTTCACAATCGAGGAGGATAGCGACGGCGGTGAGGAGCTCAGAGCTAAATATCGTTATCTCGACCTTCGTAGAGGCCCTCTCCAGAGAGCTCTCAAGATCCGTCACCAGATCGCTCATGAAGTACGCAACTATCTCGATGCTCAGAACTTCCTCGAGATCGAGACTCCATACCTCATCAAGTCGACTCCGGAGGGAGCACGTGACTTTGTGGTTCCTTCACGCATGAACCCAGGTCAGTTCTATGCTCTTCCACAGTCTCCTCAGACATTCAAGCAGCTCCTTATGGTTGCAGGTTACGACCGTTACTTCCAGATCGTACGTTGTTTCCGTGACGAGGACCTCCGCGCTGACCGTCAGCCAGAGTTCACACAGATCGACTGCGAGATGTCGTTTGTGGAGCAGGAAGACGTACTCAATACATTCGAGGGCATGATGAGAACCCTCTTCAAGAACGTCCTCAATGTAGAGATCGCAGAGCGTATTCCTCGCATGAGCTGGTATGACGCAATGGATTTCTATGGATCAGACAAGCCGGATATCCGTTTCGACATGAAGATCCATGAGATCACAGACCTCGTGAAGGGCTGCGGTTTCTCTGTGTTCGACAGCGTAGACTACATCGGTGCAATCAACGTAGAAGGCACTGCAAACTATACACGTAAGCAGATCGATGAGCTCACAGAGTGGGTGAAGAGACCTCAGGTAGGTGCAAAGGGACTCGTTTACATCAAGCTCAACGAGGACGGCAGCATCAAGTCTTCAATCGACAAGTTCTACACTCCAGAGCAGCTCCAGTCTGTTGCAGACCGTCTCGGCGCAAAGAAGGGCGACATGATGCTCGTTCTCTGCGGTGCCAAGAGAAAGACTCAGAACATGCTCGGAGTACTCCGTATCGAGATGGGTAACCGCCTCGGTCTCCGCGATCCGTTCAACTTCGCACCTCTCTGGGTGGTTGACTTCCCTCTCGTGGAGTGGGACGACGAGACTCAGCGTTTCTATGCAATGCATCATCCGTTCACAGCTCCTAAGCCAGAGCATCTCGAGCTCTTCTACAGCGACAAGAAGGAAGACCTCGAGAAGGTATGTGCAAACGCATATGACTTCGTCCTCAACGGTACAGAGCTCGGTGGTGGATCCATCCGTATCCATGAGGCAGCAATGCAGGAGCGTATGTTCGAGGTTCTCGGCATCAGCAAGGAGGACGCAGAATACAAGTTCGGCTTCATCATCAACGCATTCAAGTTCGGTGCTCCTCCTCACGGCGGACTCGCGTTCGGATTCGACCGCGTATGCTCGCTCTTCGGCGGCCAGGAGACAATCCGTGACTATATCGCATTCCCTAAGAACAACCAGGGCCGCGACGTGATGGTCGATTCTCCTTCATACATCGACCAGGAGCAGATGGATGAGCTTTTCCTCGAGTCAAAGGCAGAAACCAAAGAGTAATATATCATGAAGAAATTGCTTTTCTCTATTATAGCCATGCTGATGGCTGTGGCTGCATCTGCACAGAAGGATTCTCCCACAACCAGTTGGCCGTATCTTTATCCGGATTTCATGGAAGGAGAACTGGAGGTACGTACCAAGATCACCAAGGCCTTGGTCAACATCCATCTTAACCTGGGTGCGCTGCATTATGTAGAGGATGGCAAGATCAAGGAGTCGTCTACCATCGGGATCACGAAGCTTGTCATCGGTGAGGATGTCTTCCGCAATGTGGGAGGCAAGATGATGAAGATGTTAGCTGAGGCAGAATACGGATTTGTCGTGGAGGAGACTAGGGCGAATTACACGGCTGTTGTAAAGAAGGATGGTGCTTATGGCACAACCGCACTGAACAGCACCACGACCAAGAGTTTCCTTTACAACGAGAACGTCCTTAATGGCTATAACGGTTATCTGATGACTGATGTCTATAAGGATCTCCATGCGATGAAGGACCAGTCGGAGAAGCTACCCGTCCTTAAAAACCGATACCTCGTCATCGGACTGGACCAGATAAAGGCAGACAGGCAGAATGTCCTTGATATCGAAGGCCTTGATAAGAAAGCCTTCAAAGCCTTCCTGAAGGCCGAGAAGATCAAATGGGATGATCCTCAGGATCTTGTGAAGGTGATAGACTTCATTACAGCAGAGTAGTTCACTGCAATATAAAATCCGACTGGCAGAATATAGTAGGCGACATGCCACCCCCGGCTAGGGGGTGCCTCCCAAAAGGGAGGCGGGGGTCGCCGGAATATTCTGCCAGTCGGATTTTATGTAGGAATCTGCAACATTTCTGCCTACGTGGCAGTCAAACTTGTAAATAAAACTTAAAACATCATGAATTTTACAGAAGTACTTATTCCGATTGTGGTCAGCGGCGTTATGCCTGTCGCAATTATGGCTCTTATAGCGAGAATTTACATAAAGAAGTCTGAGCATAGGATGGAGGTAATGATCAAGGCCATTGAGAACGGTGCAGAACTCGATCAGAATGCCCTTATGGGACTCAAGTCAAAGGTCAAGTCGACAAGGAAGGAACTTGTCAGCAGACTTGGTTCAGGAATCATCTTCGCATTCCTGGGTCTTATGTTCATTCTCTCGGCAGCCTTTGGCCTGTCCTCTTTCCCTTCATGGGGATATTATCCCGGTTTCCCTCTTCTTGCCGTAGGAATTGGTCTTCTTGTTTCATTCTTCTATGGAAAGAAGTACCTCAAATCCCAGATAGAGAAAGAAGATAAGGAATAATGACCAAGGAGCAGTTCATAGAGATGATAGCCCTGGAACAGGAATCTTTGAGAAGGTTCCTATGCGGGTTGTGCTCGGGAGATGGGTTCCGTGCGGATGATCTTGCACAGGAAGCCCTCCTGAAAGCCTATCTCTCTTTTGAACGGTTTGAAGGCCGGTCCAAGTTTTCCACATGGCTGTTCCGCATTGCATTCAACTGTTGGTACGACTCTCAGAAGAGGGCCGGAAAGGAGTCCGAGTGGCTCTCTCTTGAAGAACGTCCGCCGGAGTGGCCCCCGGCAGATGCAGCGGAATCTGAAATCGACAGATCCCACGAGTATCAGCAGCTGCATCAGGCTATCGGAAATCTTCCTCTGCAGGAGCAGACGGTCATCCTGCTTTACTATATGGAGGAAAAGTCAATAAAGGAAATAGAAATAATCACCGGAATGCCTTCCGGAACGGTCAGATCGCATCTTTCCCGTGGCCGCAGGCATCTCAAAGAGTATCTGGATACATTATGAAGACAGAACAGGATATAAGAAGGTTCATACAGGAAAACAGGATTCCGCTGCCGAAGGACAGCGCCTTCATGGAAGAACTGGTGCGTCAGATCAATCTGCTGCCGACTCCCGCATCTCTGACAGACCGCGATGCCAAGATCCAGGAAAACATGAGGATGTTTACTGCTGTAATGGAAACTGTCCGTAAGCATAACAGGAAGCAGATCTTGCTCCTTACTCTTGTCAATGTCATCATCTGCATGCCGATCTTTTGTGCTGGGTATTTCTTCATTACTCCTCAGTTTCTGACAGGCGATTCCATGATTATAGCTCTTATCCTCCAGTGGCGTTATGCTCTGCTTGGATTCATATGTATTGCTGTACTCGCAGCCACCGTCAGCCAATCGGATATAGTCCGCATCTGATTAAAATAATCTGAAAAATGAAAATATTGATTTCGATCTGCCTGCTGGTTTCAGCAGGCCTCACCTCTTATGCCCTGGAGGATTGGAAAGGGCGTGTTACTGATATGCGCGGCGAACCGGTTGCATATGCAAATGTAGTCCTGCTTTCAAAGACGGATTCTACTGTCGTCAGCGGTGCCGTTACCGATGAGTCAGGCGCTTACAGCCTTCATACCGACGAGGACGGAATCCTTATGGTGTCTATGCTCGGATATGAAACCGTGTATCTGACACCGTCTGAGGATATGGCCGTCGTGCTGAAGGAAGATTCTGCCATGCTGGAAGGAGCCGTATCTACTGGAATGATGGTAAAGACCAGAGTTACAGCTACTTCCATGGTGACTGAAATCCAAGGGACTGTGCTTGGAAACTCAGGTTCAGTCATGGAAATGTTGAGCAAGGTACCGGGAATGATGGCCAATGGCGATGAGCTTGAGGTCATCGGCAAAGGTGCTCCGGTGATTTATATAAATGGAAGGAAACTGCATGACATGAACGAACTCAAGCATATGCGTTCGGAGGATGTACAGAACGTTGAGGTCATCAACAATCCCGGAGCACAGTATGATGCTACAGTTTCTGCTGTCGTGCGTATCAAGACTCTCAGACACGAAGGCGAAGGATTCGGATTCGACCTGAATGCGGCCAACAACCAGGACCTGCAGAATGGGGTCAGCGATCCGAGTACAACCTTGAATCTTCGCTACCGCTTCAGGGATTTCGACCTGTTCGGTTCTGTGAATTACTGGAAATGGGATCAGATAAGCACATATTATGATCATGTAAAGATGTTTACGGACAAGAGCAATTATATTGTCGAAGATTGTGTGGCAAATGACCATTTCTATTCCAGCGGACTGGACTATAATCTGGGATTCAACTGGCAGCTTTCGGACAATCATTCCGTCGGAGCGCGATTCGTCATGCGTGAGACTGTCGATGCCGGAACATACTATAGCTCCATCACAGACATCATCCGCTATGATGAATCTTCAGGACAGGTCTCAAGCGTGAACGAGTCTCTTCAAGACGAGAAGAGACATTCTCCATACGATTGGGAGGGCAATGTCTATTACAGCGGCATGGTCGGCAGGCTGGGCATAAACTTCAATGCTGATTATCTTTCCAACAGAAAGGATATGTTCTGCAATATATCGGATGTCATTGATACTGAGGGATGTAAGGAGAGGTTTCAGGAAGGGGTGACGACTTCGAGGCTGGCCGCGGCAAAGCTTGTTCTGACATATCCTGTATGGAAAGGACAGCTGGAGGCAGGTGCCGAGGCGACGTCTGTCGAGCGTGGCAGCAGTTATTCGATTACCAATTATCCGCTCCCGGCTTCCGACTCGAAGGTGAACGAGAACAATGTCTCTGCATTCGTCTCCTATGGCTTCGGTCTTCCGAAGTTCGGATCGGTCAGCGCGGGATTGAGGTATGAACATGTCGGATTCAATTATACCGATCTTCTTGATGGCACGAACAACATGGATCGTTATCAGGATGAGTTCTTCCCAAGCCTTTCATGGGCAGGACAGTTCGGCCCTGTGCATGCTTCGCTGTCATACAGCCTCAGGACCAGCCGTCCGGGTTACGATGATCTGAGCGACCGCATAAAGTACATAAATTCGTTCACCCTTCTGCAGGGAGACCCGAAGCTGAAGAATGAAAGAAAGCAGGAGGTCGGCATGAATGCACGTTACAGATGGATGACTCTTTCTGTTTCATATGAGCGTCTCGATGATGCCCTGACACAGATGTTCAATATATACGGAGAAGACAATATGTTGCTTGTTAAAAGAAGCAATATTCCGCAGCCGGTGCGTAACCTTCTTGTCTTCCTGTCTGCCAACCCTACATGGGGCGTGTATAGCCCGGGATGGAGTGCCGGCATGCAAAAGCCTTGGACGGATATCGAATTTGACGATCCTCGTACCGAATCCGGCAAGGTCATGGTGTCATATTCAAGGCCGATGTTCTTCTTTACCTTGAATAACGCTTTCCGTTTCAAACGCAGCTGGCAGCTGGAGGCTAATATGAATATAAGGACCAAAGGTGACAACCTGAATTTCAGAATGACGTCAAATGCATACAATCTGGGTTTTGCTGTGCAGAAATGCTGGCTGAAGAACGATGCTCTCTGCATGCGTATCAGCCTGCAGGACGTCTTGAAACGAAGTCTTCAGGATACATATTCCAATGCAGGATTTCTCATACATACTGAGACACCGATCCGAAACAACCACCGTCTGGATATAAGTCTGAGATACACCTTCAACGCCTCAAAGAGCCGCTACAAGGGCACAGGAGCCGGAAAGGATGCCCAGAGCCGAATGTAATGACATGGTCAGCACAAAATGTTATATTTGTGCTGACTTTTTTATTAACAGAATCCGGTGCCATGCGTCTATATAAGTGAGCGCTCAGAATAATGTTGAACTTAAAACAGATAGAAATGAAAAAGATAATATCAGTCATAATGCTTGTTCTTATGATGGCAGGCATTGGAATACAGGCTTCAGCAGCGGTCCGCAAGGTAGATGCAGCGGACCTTGCCGGTGTAATCTCCAGGTATGAAAACGAGGAAGGTTTCGAAACAGTAAGGTTCGGCAATCTGTCCTTGGGATTTTTCAAAATGATTGCAAAAGCTACTGCAAGCCAGGAAGATAAGAAGGCCCTTGAAGTGTTTGACGGAATCAACAAATTCATTGTGGTTGACTACAGCGATGCCACTTCAGCTAAAAAGGCAGCCTTCGGCGAGGAACTTTCCAAGATTCTTGATGGTGTTGAAAAGATTATCGAAGTGAAGGATAGCGGAGATTCTGTCGATATCTATGGAAGTCTATCAGAAGACGGAGAAAAAATAAACAATGTGGTGATCCATGCGTCCGATGGATGTTCTCTCGTCTGCTTTTTCGGCAGCGTGAAGATGAAGGATATTGGGGAAATTGCAAAAATGACGAATGAATGATTTCAGGAACATATGGTTGCCCCTCTCAGACCGGTTCTATCGTGCTGCATACTATATGCTTGAGTCACAGCAGGATGCGGAGGATGCCGTTCAGGAACTGTATCTGAAGCTATGGCGGTCCCGGGATAGCGTGCATGGGCTTCGCAACCCTGTCGCTTACGGTCTGTCGCTTCTGAAGAACATATGCCTTGACAGGATCCGACGACGGGAGGTGAGGAAATCGGAACCATTGGATCTGGCAGCACCTCTGGAGAGCCCTCCTCATGACAGGCAGACGGATGCGAAGGACATGCTGAAGCTTGTCATGCTGGAAATGGACAAGCTGCCGCAGAAGCAGGCCGAAGTCATGAAGATGATGGTGCTGGAGGGAATGGATTACAAAGAAATATCCAAGCGTACCGGACTTTCGCAGGTACATATAAGGGTGCTGATAAGCACTGCAAGAAAAACGCTTAAACAAAAACTCGCATTATGAAGTCATTGAAGGATATCGAAAACATGAGTCTGGAGGAGCTGGAAAGGGCTTCTCTGGATGAGAGGACGGCTGTTCCTGAAGGCTTCGCTGAAAGGATTCAGGCCTCTGTGGACGCTCAAGGCATAATCGATGAGATAGCGGAAGACTCGCATTCGGGCCGTATGGTAAGAATCGTCGGGGCTGCAGCTTCGGTCGCGGTTCTCGCCGGTATCGGTCTGGGTATCGCAAGATGGCAGGATGAGCCAAAGGACACATTTGACGACCCGTACATGGCCTATGCCGAGCTTGAAAAGGCGTTAGCGATAATGTCCGATGGTGTGCAGAAAGCTCTTGCCATGGCCGAAGAGTCTGAGGCCGCACTTGATAAAGTTACATCAGTATTTGAATGATAAACCATATGTCATCTTGAGCGTCAGCGAAAGATCTTCAGTATAAAGATGCTTCACTTCGTTCAGCATGACATGATAAGCGCTAAAAACAATGAAAAAGATAATAGCAATATCAGTAATGCTCCTTATCGCAGTCGGAGCATACGCTCAGGAAGGAAAGAGACTGTATAACAAATATTCGGATAGGGAAGGCGTATCCGCAGTATATATATCTCCGACCATGTTCAAGCTTATGGGTCAGCTGCCGGACATCAATCTCAAGACTACCCATGGCAAGGAGATGGATATGGCTCCGCTTGTCCGTTCATTCTTAGGATTTTATATGCTGAACTTCAATGAGAAGTCTGCTGTTTCGGAAGAACTTTACAAGGAAGTGACAGCCATGGTAGGCAAAGGAAACTTCGAGCTTTTGATGGAAGTAAAGGACAACGGCAGCACGATTCGTATGTACACTCTCGGAGATGAAAAGGTGGTCAACAGCTTCGTATGCCTGATGAAAGGCGATGATGAGACCATGTTCTTCAGCCTTGAAGGTTCGATGAACCGTTCTGATCTTGAGAAACTTATATCAAGTATGTAACCCGGACAGATTCCTATGAAGAAATATCTTATGAAATTGGTATCATCGCTTTTTGCGTTGATGATGCCTTGGGTGGCGTTTGCCCAGACAAGAGACCTGACAGGAAAGGTGGTCGATGAAAAAGGAGAGGCTATGCCTTTTGTCAATGCGGTGCTTCTGTCGCTGCCGGACTCGACGATTGTGCATGGAACAGTGACGGATGAGCATGGAATGTTCAGTTTGTCTGCTGATATCAGCATGGGCGTACTTCAGCTTTCGATGCTTGGATATGAGACTCTGTCCATACCTGTCGAGGATGTAAATGGACAGACCATAAGGATGGAAGAGGATGCGGATATGCTTTGTGAGGCAGTCGTGAGGGGCTTTATGCCGAAGACGAAACTGACCGGAAATTCGATGATTACCACAATCCAGGGTACGGTCCTTGGCAATTCGGGTACGGCACATGAGATGCTTTCTAAGGTTCCCGGCATGACTCAGAGGGATGACCAGCTGGAGGTGATCGGAAAAGGTTCTCCTGTCTTCTACATCAACGGTCGCAAGGTTCAGGATTTTGAAGAACTCAAGACCTTACACTCAAATGATATACAGAATGTAGAGGTCATTACAAATCCGGGGGCGATATACGATGCGTCTGTGTTATCTGTTGTGAGGATCAGGACCGTAAAGAGGCAAGGAGAAGGTTTCGGCTTCGATATCGCGGCCGGTGACAACCAGGATCTGGTATATGGATACAATGATCCAAGCACTGTTCTCAACATGAAATATCGATATAATTCCATCGATGTCTTCGGAATGGTGAACTATTATGACATGAACACTGCCCATATAAGCGAGCCTGTTCAGACAAGCTGGTTTACAAACAACGGTCAGCTCATCAATATCAATCAGAAGTCAACGTTCTTCAATCACCATGAAAATCACAATCTCAATGCGAATCTGGGATTGAACTGGCAGATTTCTCAGAACCATTCTGTCGGCGTGCGTGTGGAGACGCGCAACAACCTTAATCATGTCAGTGATCATAGGATTGATAATATAATTGATTTCAGAAATCTGGCTGATTCTTCCGCTGATTATATCAATGAAAGTGTTACAGAAGGCATCGAATTTATGAGCATGCCATATTACTGGACTGGAAACGCGTATTACAGCGGCCAGGTCGGAAAGCTGAACATCGATTTCAATGCAGATTTCGTCACCCGAAAAAACGGAGATGTGTCAGAGATTTCTGAAACCGGCACAAAAGTAGAGACCCAAATCAGACATGAGAGTGAAAGCACATCTGACCTGTTGGCGACAAAACTGGTGCTCTCGTATCCTATATGGAAAGGACAGTTGCAGGCGGGTACGGAGATGAGCTTCGTGGATCGTACGAACAGCTTTACAATGACCGGTTATCCGCTGCCATCCACTGATTCGGATGTGAAGGAAAGGAATTATGCAGGTTTCGTGAACTATGCTTTCAGTCTTGACGGGTTCGGAAATCTCAGCGCAGGACTTCGTTATGAGCATGTGGGTTTCGATTATGTTGACATCCTGAATCCTGACCAGTCGCTCACGAGAAATACTGACGACCTTTTCCCATCCATATCATGGTCAAATCAGTTCGGCAAGTTCAGGACATCCCTGGCATACAGTGCGAAGGTTGCACGTCCGAGCTATGACAGATTGAATGAGAGTATCAACTATATGAACTCATTCTCTCTGGAGCAGGGTAACTCCAGGCTGAAGAATGAGACCATATATGAGGTGAGTACTACAGTCGGATATCAATGGCTTAATCTCTTCGTTGCATACGAGAGGAGAGACAATACATTTACACAAGGCGCCTTCCAGTATAATGACCAGGGCGTGGTCGTTATCAGACAGATGAATCTGGATAATCCTTTGCGTAATGTTGCTGCCTTCCTTTCGGCTGCTCCTACCTTCGGATGCTACAGTCCTAACTGGACTCTTGGAGCGCAGCGATACTTTTATACGCAGGTACTTCCCGATCCTTCTCATCCTGACGGGCAGCGCACAGTGAGTGCCAGAAAGCCGGTGTTTTTCATGGACTTCAACAATGCATTCCGCTTTAAGAAAAGCTGGCAGATCGAGGCAAATCTCAATGTGATGACTAAGGGAGACATGCAGCAGTTCACTTTATTGAGAGACACATATAATCTGAATTTTACCGTTCAGAAATGCTGGTTGAAGAATGATGCCCTCTGTCTTCGTGCAAGCATCAGTGATGTGCTTCAGAAGAGAGTGACAGAGATCTTTCTGGACAACGGATATTTCCAGCTGCATCAGACAAGCAAGCCGAACTACCATCGTCTGAACGTCACCCTTCGCTACAACTTCAACTCTTCAAACAACAAGTACAAAGGAACCGGAGCCGGTACGGAAGCCCAAAATAGAATGTAATCTGCTCAGAGAATCTGACATAATAAAAATCAGTGACCATTGATGTAAGCGACATGCCACCCCCGGCTAGGGGGTGCCTGCCGAAGGGCAGGCGGGGGTCGCTGGAATCAAGGTCACTGATTTTTATCTCAGCAGATTACTGCGGAC
>JAZRQM010000010.1:0-2695 GCA_045649795.1 Candidatus Cryptobacteroides sp.
TTCAGGAGCATGAAATAGACGATACATGTCACGGCAAAGCCACCGAAGATGCCGATCTTCCACTTTAGGTTCTTAGAGTATCTGAATGTGAAGATAGACCTGGTAATCCACTGGACTACAACACCAAAAGTGAAAGCTATGGCTACAGAGAGGAATATTCCGACAATGACCGACAGTGCCTTGGATGTATTCAGATAATCCGAGAATCCCAGCGCTCCCTCACCGCTGTTCATCTTCAGCAGGGCGAAGGCAAATGAGGCGCCAAGAAGCTCGAACACCATTGAAACAGTTGTGGATGTAGGCATTCCCAGAGAGTTGAAGGCATCCAGAAGGATGATGTCTGTAACCATTACGGCAAGGAAGATATACATCAGTTCACTGAAGGCGAAGTGTTCAGGCTGGAAGATGCCATGACGGGCAATATCCATCATACCGTTGCTCATTGTTGCTCCGCAAAAAACGCCCAGGGATGCCACGATGATGGCTGTGCGGAACTTGGCGGCCTTTGCTCCGACCGCAGAATTCAGGAAGTTCACTGCATCATTGCTCACTCCTACCCACAGGTCGGAGATGGCGAGCAAGAACAGGAAAATCACAAAGCATAGATAAATCCATTCCATAAATATTGATTTTTGTCATTATAGATTTTAACGGCTGCAAAATTATCCTGCTCATATTTCATGGGATTTGCAATCGTGTTAAATGGAGAATAATATCCTGTTACAAATCCATTAAAATTTTCTCCGACCTGCGCGATGTCCCCATTATTGCTTAATTTTGCCTCAAACTGAAGAACGTAATGACAACAGAACGCATACTTGTGGTAGATGACGAGGAGACATTATGTGAAGTCCTCAGACTCAATCTTGAGAACGAAGGATACGATGTCGATATCGCATTGAGTGCTGAAGAGGCCCTTAAACTGGACATCAGACAATATTCACTGATTCTCCTGGATATAATGATGGGAGAGATCAGTGGGATCCGCTTTGCAAAGATGTTGAAGTCGGATATAGAGACGGCAGATATTCCTATAATCTTCTGCACTGCGAGAGATTCAGAAGACGACATGGTCAAGGGGCTCAATCTTGGTGCAGATGACTACATCACCAAACCATACACTATAAGGAATGTCATTGCAAGAGTGAAGAGCGTCCTCAGGAGGACATCAGTTCAAAAGATTGCGGACAAGCACAACAGACTTGCGGTTGACGGACTGATTCTGGACATGGACCTGAAGACTTGCAGCGTTGACGGCAATGAAGTAAATCTTACAAAGAAGGAATTCGAGCTACTAGCCTTCCTGATCTCCAACAAGGGAAAGATATGTTCGAGAGATCAGATCCTGGCAAACGTGTGGAGTGACGAGGTCATCGTGCTTGATCGCACTATAGACGTAAACATCACACGAATCAGGCAGAAGATCGGAGAGTATGGGGCTTGTATAATCACAAGAGCAGGTTTCGGATATGGATTCAGGAATTAGTCTCTCTTATCATAAGCGAATGTATATCCTCCTGCTTGGATTCATCTGGATCCAGCTGGGCTGCTTCATCACCTTTCAGTATGTACGCGAAAAAGACTACAAGAGTGACAGTCTTAATGAACAGCTGCAATTGTGCAATGTACATATTCTTGAATCCCTGAATAATGGTTCGCTTCCAGAGGAATGTACTTTTCCTGAAGGGCTCACTTATAGTGATGCGCGTCTGACCATAATGGACACTGCAGGCATAGTCCTTTATGACAACAGGCATTCTGCGGACTCCCTGGGCAATCATGCCTTACGCCCGGAAATTCTATCTGCATTAAAGACGGGACGAGGTTATAATATAAGACGCCTATCAGCAAGTGACGGCCGTCAGTACTTTTACTCGGCAACCAAGGGAAGAGAGCATATAGTAAGGACAGCTATCCCATATACAGCTTCCCTGAAGGATACGTTGAAAGCTGACCAGGCGTTCTTCTGGACTATGATAGGCATAAGTCTACTGGTAAGCATCGCAGGATTCTTCAGCACCAGAAGGCTTGGTAGAACGATCGAAAGAGTGAACTTGTATCGTGAACAGGAACGAGCCATCAATGATGAGCGGGAAAAGAACAGACTTAAGCGTCAGCTTACCAACAACATCAATCACGAGCTGAAGACTCCGGTTGCATCGATTCAGGTATGCCTGGAGACACTTCTTTCAGGGATAACCCTTACTGAGGAAAAGAAACAGGAACTTATTGAGAGATGCTACACCCAGAATGAAAGGCTCAGGCGTCTGCTTGCAGATGTATCCCTGATCACCAGAATAGAAGATGGTGCGGTCAATATTGAACGTGAAACCGTCGTGATCAACGATCTTATTGAGGATATATCTTCAGAACTGTCACTCATGCCAGAGCAAGAGAAGTTTGACCTCAAGGTCGATTTCAATGAGACAGTTACAATACATGGAAATCCATCGCTGCTCGGCTCAATATTCAGGAACCTTACTGAAAACGCGATTTCCTACTCCGAAGGAAGGACAATTTACATAACTCTGATCGAAAACAATGAGAATTATTGCAAGATTTCTTTCGAAGATGATGGAGTCGGTGTGGAAGAAACATGTCTTCCACGATTATTCGAGAGGTTCTACCGCGTAGACAAAGGCAGATCCAGACAAAAGGGAGGCACCGGACTAGGACTGTCCATAGTAAAACACGC
>JAZRQM010000011.1:0-10523 GCA_045649795.1 Candidatus Cryptobacteroides sp.
CAGCTGTAGTCGGTCCCATAGAACCACATGCCATTCCTGCAGGAGTCTTCGCAGGACCAGCGTAGTACATAGGATGATCCTTAACATACTGAGGCATCTCCTCTCCTCTGTCGAGGCGCTCCTTGATCTTTGCATGAGCGATGTCACGGCCTACGATGATTGTACCGTTGAGGCTCAGACGAGTTGAAACCGGATATTTTGTGAGCTCCTTAAGGATGTCTGCCATAGGCTGGTCAAGGTTGATCTTGACTGCCTCGCCCTCGCCTGCCTGACGGAGTTCCTCAGGGATGAGACGTGCCGGATTGTCATCGAGCTTCTCGATCCAGATACCGTCCTTATTGATCTTTGTCTTGATGTTACGGTCAGCCGAGCAGCTTACACCGAGTCCTACAGGACAGCTTGCACCGTGGCGTGGAAGACGGATGATACGTACATCGTGTGCGAAGTACTTGCCGCCGAACTGGGCGCCGAGACCGATCTTGTGAGCCTCCTCGAGAACGAGCTTCTCAAGCTCGATGTCACGGAATGCGCGTCCTGTCTCGTCACCTGTTGTAGGGAGGTTGTCATAGTACTTGCATGAAGCGAGTTTCACTGTAAGAAGGTTTCTCTCAGCTGAAGTACCGCCGATCACGAATGCGATGTGGTATGGAGGGCATGCTGCAGTTCCGAGAGTCTTCATCTTCGCTACGAGGAACGGAACGAGAGTCTGAGGATTGAGGATGGCCTTTGTCTCCTGATAGAGGTATGTCTTGTTAGCTGAACCACCACCCTTTGTAACGCAAAGGAAATGATACTCAGCGCCATGTGTAGCCTCGATATCGATCTGTGCAGGGAGGTTGCACTTTGTGTTCACCTCGTCGTACATGTTCAGAGGAGCATTCTGCGAGTAACGGAGGTTCTCCTCAGTATAAGTCTTGTAGACTCCGAGTGAAAGAGCCTCTTCATCATCACAGCCTGTCCATACTCTCTGACCCTTCTCACCGTGGATGATAGCTGTACCTGTATCCTGGCAGAAAGGAAGCTTACCCTTGCATGCAACTTCTGCATTGCGGAGGAATGTAAGAGCCACATACTTGTCGTTCTCTGAAGCTTCAGGATCGTGGAGGATCTTAGCCACCATCTCGTTATGCTCAGGACGGAGCATGAATGAAACATCACGGAAAGCAGTGTTTGAAAGCACTGTGAGAGCTTCCTTCTCGATCTTAAGAATCTCATGTCCCTCGAATTCGCCAGTACTTACATACTGCTCAGAACCCGGAATCTTGTAGTATTCAGTCTTGTCCTCGCCAAGCTGAAACATTGGTGCGTACTTAAACATTTGAAAATTTGTTTATGTTATTTATTGATTACGTTAATTATTTAGCGCCGCTATTATGCTTTACCACCACCTGATACATGTCTTGTATTTCATATACCTTTTGAATGTAGGCATGAACTTAATATCCAATAATGATGTGTTGAGAAAGTAACGCTGGCCTGCCTTTGTATAAAAGTATAGTCCCAGCCCCCTATAGCCTGGCCTTTCAACCTTCTCGATTTCAGACCACTTCATTTCCACATGACGGTTCACAAGGAAAAGTTGTCTCAATGACGCCTTGATATCGGCTAAAAATCCGTCCTCAAAATCCCGCACAGGTCCGATCATAGAAATGGATTCCTTTGTCAGGATAACACGGGCATTGAGGTTGGCATAGGAAAAGAACAAGAACCATAGCACCATCAATAAACAGAGAATCCCAAAGGGCCACCTAAACCACGCCCCCTCGGGGTCGAAAGGAGCTGTAAAACACCAACCTAACAATGCAGCAAGAAGTAAAGTCATCACGATTCCCCATATAGCCCCATTACGTCCTGTAAAGACCACTGGCTTATCGCTTTTCTTGATTTTCTTGTAATTTTTATCTTCAATATATCCGATAAAAAGGTCTTCCATTGTACTGTTCTCTAATGCATCATTTCAAATCACACAAAAATAGTAAATATAAATGGATTTACATTATATTTGCCCTATGGAAAATAATGGAATTACGATTCCTACCGGAACGAGGAAGGAGGATATCAAAGCCCGAGAGAAGATCATCAAGGACTTTTATGCGAAGTGGATCAGTGAGCATCCGGACAAGAAGATATGGAATGAAGATCTTCAGGACTATATCTGTGTCAAATATCAATCCATCAACGAAACATACAACAAGGCTGCAAGAAGATACGAATCTACCCTTGCTATATTCCGTTTGACAGAAGTAATGGAGAAGGCAGTCTTCAAAGAGGAGAAACCGACAAAACCTGGCGACAAGAACCAGAAGCCTTACTCTAAACTTTTGATTCTGCTATATGACGGGATAAAACTGACTGTCGGAGTACAGAAGACCACTCAGGAAAAGGTTCAGTACTGTCTCACTGCATTAGGTTCGGTCTCAAAATAAAAAACCACCGCAAATGCGGTGGCTAGACTTTGGGGCTCGGAACCGCCGGAGCGATAAGGGTTGTCATCCCTTCTACGAATTCCCCTATTGACTTCGCAAAGATATGCAGTTTTTCTCTATTTGCAAAATTCACGCAAAACAGCTGTCAATCCTTCCTGCTACTCGTTCCACCAGTTCTCGTGGTGGTGGAAGACCTTACCTTTGCCTTCCGGACGGCAGCCTTTCTTATAGAACGGGATCTGGTAGCCGATTCCGAACTCGATGAACTCAGCGATATGGAGATGGCACTTCATGGTAGTCTGGAAATACAGATTATCCCATAGGCGGCACTTTGCACCCAACCTGAAATAGTGCGGAGCCTCTTCACCACCTGCTCCATGCGGAGTTTTATATGCCAATGGACGCTTAGGTACGACCGTGCCATGATTGTCCTTATGATAATCATAGTAGATATTACGGGCTGGATTGTAAAAATACACACCCCAGTCAAGGAGAGCCGTCACCCTTCCGAACTTGAACTCATTGTTCATTGCCAATGCAGCACGTGTCTTCTGGGCAAAAGTGTAGTCCACACCCTTTTCGTCGCCACAGGTAGTACATTTGACATTTTCCTCGTTCTTCTCTATCTCGTCATTTCCATTGAAATCAAAGTCATAATCTCCGTCACAATACAGATTTCGACCGGTGTTCTTTGTAATGCCTCCGTTATAGAAAACATCAAGTCCGAGTCCGATACCATACCAGTTGTTCACATGGTAGACAGCACCTGCATGGAAAGAAGAAATAAGGAATCTGTTGGGATCTTCAATTGCTGCCTTCTGTGCTCCTGCCGCTCCTGTTATATTGATAGCCCATCCATAAGGCTGATCTGGGAAATTTACAGGTTTCTTCCTTACATCCGAGTTGAATGTAGTTGTAACTCCCACAGAGCCATAGAGGGCATTCACACCGATGTTCGGCATACATGTACGGCCATTGCTCATATGGAAAAAGCCGAATTCTCCGCCGAGAGCCAGGTAACGTGTTATCGGGACATTCATGTTGATTCCCGCATTCAGATATGCATTGATCGTACAGCCGAAAATGGTATTTACCGTAGGCTCATAGTAATTATCAGGGTCCTGGTCGGCCTGTGTATACCAATGCTCAGTCACCACTGAAGGTCCGCCGGCCACCTTGAATCTCATCTGAAAATACTCGGTATCAATGGCATCCAAGAGGATATACGGGTACAAGGACACACCGTGTCCGAGCATCTTATGTCCGAAATCGATCCATGAAAGTCCGACACCGACTGTCGCGTTGCCAAGGTACTGCTGCCATGGATACTGTTGGGTTGAAGGAAGCTCAAAACCAAGATTCACACCGGCAGGATAGGCTCCTCCGAACTTCTCCCAGTGTACGCCACCGTCAAGATAAGTTCCTCTGAATGGATATGCCTTGATAGAAAAAGGGAATTTGTCGCTTGACTGCTGCGCGACTGCCGCTTCCTGAGCCAGAGCTGAACCGGCAAAGAGAAATATTGCAAGTAAAGATGTTAAAATACGTTTCATTAAAGTTCAAAAATAACTACACTGCCACATAAGATGCAGAAATGCCTGCAATCGTTGCAGGCATTTACGTAAATTAACGATATTTTAACATCTAGTTGTTTTCCATCAGGAAGACCTTCATGAAATCGTTCAGATCTCCATCAAGCACACCCTGAGTATCCGATGTCTCGTGTCCTGTCCTAAGGTCCTTGACCATCTTGTACGGGTGCAGCACGTAGCTTCGTATCTGCGAACCCCACTCGATCTTCTTCTTCTGTCCCTCAAGCTCTGCCTGCTTTTCCTGACGCTTCTTGAGCTCTATGTCGTAAAGACGTGATTTCAAGATTCGAAGAGCATTCTGTCTGTTGTCAAGTTGCGAACGTGTCTCGGTATTTTCAACCACGATTCCCGAAGGAATATGCCTGACACGCACTCCGGTCTCGACCTTGTTCACATTCTGTCCGCCGGCGCCGCTTGAACGATATGTATCCCATTCCAGATCTCCGGCATTGATCTCGATCTCTATGGAATCATCCACAAGAGGATATACGAACACTGAAGAGAATGTTGTCTGACGCTTGCCCTGAGCATTGAAAGGAGAGATACGCACAAGACGGTGCACTCCACTCTCGGCCTTGAGATATCCGAAGGCATAGTCACCCTCCACCTGCATTGTCACAGACTTGATACCGGCATCCTCGCCTTCAAGTTCATCGGTAATAGTAACCTTATATCCGTTACGCTCCGCCCAGCGCACATACATACGCATAAGCATTGCAGACCAGTCATTAGCCTCTGTTCCGCCGGCACCCGAATTGATTGTAAGCACGGCTCCGAGATTGTCTCCTTCCTCACCGAGCATGTTACGGAGCTCCAGAGCCTCAAGTTCCTCTACCACATCGGCATAGGCCTGGTCAATCTCCTCATCCTCAAACTCGAGAAGCACATTAAGGTCCTCGACTCCGGATGCGATCTTATCGAAACCGGTGACCCAGAACTTGATTCCGGAAAGTTCCTTCAGGAATTTCTCCGCAGCCTTTGGGTCATCCCAGAAATCCGCCGCCAGCGTCTTTTCCTGCCTCGCAGCCACATCAGCACGCTTTCCCTCTACATCTATGCATCTTCCCAACGTATCGACACGTTGCTGCAGATCCTTTATTTGTTCTACACTTATCATTTTCTATCTTTATATCCTGCAAAATTAGTCATTTTCACCCACCTACACAAGGTCAATCCCCGCCTCATGGCACATCTGCCTCATCTTCTCAGGCCATATGCTGCTCTGAATCTCACCGATATGGGCCTTACGCAACAGATACATGCAAAGTCTCGACTGTCCGATACCGCCGCCGATAGTATATGGAAGCTTATCCTCAAGCAGAGCCTTATGATATGCAAGTTCCGACTTCCAGGTCTCTCCACGCAGCTCAAGCTGACGTCTCAATGCCTCTGCATCAACTCTTATGCCCATGCTGGATATCTCGAATGAACACTGAAGCACAGGATTCCAAAGCAGCATGTCACCGTTCAGGCCATGAAATCCATCCTCATTGACGGAGCTCCAGTCATCATAATCCGCAGAACGACCGTCATGTGCATTGCCATCAGACAACAAGCCTCCGATACCGATGATGAAGACCGCCTTATGTTCCTTTACGACAGCATCTTCCCTCTCCTTCGGACTCAGGCCGGGATACATCTGAAGCAATTGCTCTGCATGGATGAAGCATATATCTTCCGGAAGCATAGGCTCGATCTGGGGAAACTCGACATAAAGCTTGTTCTCCGTAACCTTTACCGCCTCATATATCCTGCGGACCGTCTTTTTAAGATATTCGAGGGTCCTTTCCTCTGCTGCAATCACCCTTTCCCAGTCCCACTGGTCGACGTAAATCGAATGGAGGTTGTCAAGTTCTTCCTCCGGTCTCAACGCATTCATATCGGTATATATACCTCGACCGGGAGCCACCTGCATCTGCGCAAGCTTCATCCTCTTCCATTTAGCCAGCGAATGCACGATCTCCGCATCGCGGTCCTCCATGTCTTTCACCTTGAATGAGACAGGCTTCTCGACTCCGTTAAGGTCATCATTCAATCCCATTCCGCTCAGCACTGCCATTGGAGCCGTAACTCTCAGAAGAGCCAGCTGGGCAGACAGATTTTCCTGAAACATATCCTTGACGGCCTTGATGGCCTTTTCTGTATTTTCAATGCTACCGAGAATATTACGGTAGCCTTCCGGTATCATCAATGACATAATCTCTATTTCATATACAAGACAAAATTAAGCAAAAAAGAGTATATTTGCAGTAATGATAGGAATCTTTGACTCAGGAATAGGCGGACTTTCGGTCTTCAGGGAAATACTTAAGGTGCTTCCCGAGGAGAAGTATATCTATTACTCGGACAATGCCCATTGCCCATACGGAGAGAAATCACAGGAATACATAATCGACCGTTCGCGCGAGATCACACGATCCCTCATTTCACAAGGTGCCGACATAATCGTAGTCGCATGCAATACAGCGACTGCCGCTGCAATAGCTTCTCTCAGGAAAGAGTTCCCGATAAAGTTCATCGGAATGGAGCCGGCAGTGAAACCCGCAGCGATGACCACTAAGACCGGAACGGTCGGTGTCCTTGCCACAGCAGGTACGTTAAAAGCGGACAAGTATCTGAATACCAGGGAGAAGTGGGCAGAAGGGGTCAAGATTGCCGAGCATGTCGGACAGGGTTTTGTCGAGCTCGTGGAAAGAGGAGAGACAAGCGGTCCTGTAGCCGAAGAGATTGTAACAGCAAGTCTGAAGCCCCTGCTTGACGAAGGAGCGGACAGAATAGTCTTAGGCTGCACCCATTACCCGTTCCTGACTGAGACCATATCTGCAATTGCCGCCAGGCTTGCTCCCGAAAGGGATATCAGAATTATCGATCCAGCCCCTGCTATTGCAAGACATCTGCTTGAGATAATGACGCAGGAAGGGCTGGTAAGACATGACGGATATGGAATCACCCTGCTTTCTTCGGGTGACGATTCAATTTTGAAAGAGACCTACGGAAAACTCGTCTGATCACTTCGCTTTTCTACGAGCGGTAAGTGCCCTCTGGAATTCACGCGCATTCTTCAGATGCTCATTGTATGTGACGGCAAAGCGATGAGTGCCGTCAAAGGCAGGACTTGCGCAGAAGTATATGTACTTATGCTTCTGAGGGTCCAGCACAGCCTCAAGACACGCCTTAGGAGGCACGTTGATCGGTGCAGGAGGAAGACCCACATGCTTGTAGGTATTGTATGGCGAATCTACTGTAAGATGCTTCTTGAGGATACGGTCAAGGGTATAATCGAAACAGAAAGCGATGGTAGGGTCGGCCTGAAGCTTCATTCCGATCTTGTATCTGTTGAGGTATACACCTGCAATTACCGGATACTCGAACGCCTTGAGAGTCTCTCCGCTTACGATGGAAGCCATTATCGACACCTCCATCTGACTCAGTCCCTGAGCCTTTGCCTTGGCAAGACGTTCCTCAGTCCAGAATGCGTCATATTCTTTCTTGAAACGGTCGAAGATTTCTTCAACGGATGCCGTCCAATACATTTCATATGTATCGGGAAGGATCAAGGCAAAAACATTTTCAGGAGTGAATCCATACTTTGAAAGGAAGGCCTCATCATTCAGTGCCTGGGCGACTTCAGCCGAATCCACCAGCATCTGAGAACCTATCCTCTGCGCGATGCGTCCCTTTGCACGCAATGTGCCCGAAAGGGTCATATTCTGCGGAGTCTGCCATCCGAAGACAAGCATTCTGGCCACATATATACTGCTTGATGAAGACTCTACGACATATCTTCCCGGCTTCATGGCATGCGCCACATCCATCTTCCTGAACGCACGTTCTACGCTCTTGGGACGGATCGTACCGGCACCTGTATGCAATGAATCCATCACCTGGGCAACAGTCATGTCCGGATACACATAAAGCACATGCTTCTGCGTGAAGTTAGGCATCTTGTTGTCGACATAGTATCGTCCGGCTACGAATGCCGCCACGCCTCCAAGAAGAAGCATAGCAGCTGCCAATGTCCATAGTATCTTAGCTTTTACAGTCATAATCGGCCTTATTTTCTCAATTTCAGAACCTCACCTTCCCTGAGGATATAGTTTTCAGTCACATTGTTCATCTTGCACAAAGCATCGAGCTTTACAGCGAATCTCTGCGCTATTTCACGAAGGCTCACACCGCTCTCCTCTGCAATGTACTTATCCAGGCCATATGCAGCCTTGTTCTTCTTTGCGTGAAGATATACTACTTCGCCCGGCTTGAGAGCAGATGCCACATCAAGGTCATTGAATTTAAGAATCTCCTTAAGGAAGAGATTATATGAAGCAGCGATGCTTTCGTATGTCTCACCTTCTGCAGCATAGATGAAAGGCACTCCGTTCTGCGAGTACATCTGCCTTGAAAGAGGGAAACTGAATGATTCCTTGTAAGCAGAAGCTATACGTTTAGGCTGCTCGATCTTATTAGGAGACTCCGGCAACTCCTTGCGTGAGGCCTTCTTTGTGGTCTTGCGCTTCTTTTTTGCTGCCTTTCGTTCCGCCTTGTCGTTCTTGTCCGCCTTATCGTCTTTTGGAAGTACTCCACCTGACGGAAGGGTGTCGAAAAGATAGAGTCCATACTCCTCGATAAGCCTTATCAGCTTGGTCGGATATGCTGGATCTGTCGCATAGCCTGCCTTTCGGAGACCGTAAGCCCATCCTTTATAATCGGTAATGTCAAGATCGAAAAGGAACTTGTACCTGTCGCGATACCTCAGGAAGTCCGAGTGGTCCTTGAATGAATCCTCCACCGATGCATAGCTACGGAAACACTCATTGGCCTTGTCATCATCATAATATATCTTGGCTCCGGCCCAGTTGTGGCATTTGATGCCGAAATGGTTGTTAGACCTGAGGGCCAGATCCGACAGTCCCGATCTTGATTCGAGAAGACCCTGGGCAAGCGTAATGCTGGCCGGTACACCGCTACGGTACATTTCCTCTACAGCGAGGGTATAATATCGCTCGATATACACCTCCTGCGGGGTCTTGTCCGGATTTACAGACAAGCCGGAAGATATCAGGGCTACCAATGAAAAAAGGATGACTGTCAATATTCTTTTCATATCTTAAAAATCACTTAAACTGCGAATATACTAAATTTCTATGACATCCATGTCATGGGCGAGATCGGTATTCGGGAATATCGAGCGCAATTCGTCCAGAAAGAAGTCAAGAGAGGGAAAACGCGACGAATAATGACCGACAAGAAGTCTTCCGACTCCGGCATCCTTGGCCGTCTGTGCAGCCTGAAGAGTCGTAGAATGGTATGTCTTTGCAGCCATCTCCTCCATTTCGGCAGGGAAGGTAGACTCATGGTAAAGAAGGGTCACTCCTTTGACCCATTCCTTCAACTGAGGGAAAGGGGCAGTATCACTGCAGTAGGCATAGCTTCTCGGCTCATATGGAATATATGCGGCTTCACTGTTGGGGATGACCTGACCGTCCGGTCTGAGTACATCCTCTCCCCTCTTCAATGTACCGATCTCCGCGAGCGACAGGCCATATCTTGCGATGGCCTCCTTACGGACATTATGCTGCGGCATCTTTTCCCTTATCATATATCCGAAGGTCTCGACACGATGGTTCAGCGGGAATGCAAGAAGCTCTACATTCCTGTTTTCGTATATCACCTCCGGCTCGGACATCTCAAGAGCGGTAAAATCTATGTCGAAGAGGATGCCTTCCCCGAAAGTGGACTTGAAGAATTCCAGAACAGGCAGAAAACCTTTTGGTCCATAGATGGCGAGAGGAGCCGAGCGGCCGAGCATGGCCATGGTCGAAATAAGACCGAAGAAGCCGAATATGTGATCTCCATGTATATGCGAGATACAAATGTGCTCAATCTTGAGGAAGGAGATCCCGGCCTTTCGTATCTGTATCTGAGCGGCCTCACCGCAATCTATCATAAATAAGCGCCCACGTACGTTCAGTACCTGGGCGCTTGGATATCTTTCTGTAGTGGGCAGGGCCGAAGCCGTGCCCAATACGTTAAGAGTGAAATTCATTAGGAATTACTTGTTCTCGAGCTGGCTCTTGAGAGCTGCGAGTGCGTCGATGTCACCAAGAGTAGTCTTCTCTACGCTTGAGTTGATCTTCTTCACAGCCTTCTTAGTGTTGTCAGCCTCAGTAGCAGCACGCTCAGCGCGAGCCTCTACAGCTGCAGCGTAAGTCTTAGCGTGTGAAAGAGTTACCTTCTTTGCGCTTCTCTTGAGCTCAGTAACCTTGAATGAGAGAGTCTCACCTGATACAGGCATCTTGCCGTCTTCCTTAACAAGCTCACGGTTGAAGCAGAATGCGTCAACGTCGCCCTCAAGCTCAACAACAGCACCCTTCTCGTTTACTGAAGCGATCTTAGCCTCAACTACAGTACCTACAGCGTACTTAGCCTCAACCTCATCCCATGGGTTAGGAAGGAGCTGCTTGTGGCCGAGTGAAAGCTTGTGGTTCTCCTCATCGAAGTCAAGGAT
>JAZRQM010000012.1:0-11443 GCA_045649795.1 Candidatus Cryptobacteroides sp.
CAGTTGAAGCGAGGGGGGCGTCAGGTGAGCTTAACAAACTATGGAAAAACTACTGGAAGATACGTTACGATCAGCAACAGCCAGTCGGCAAGGGGAGCCCTTTGGGCGAGCTCCCCGCAGCCGATCTGAACGGTAGCTGCCGGAAACCGTATACTCCGGCAGCGGTGCTGACATAAAAAGTCCCGCAAATGTATATCTTTGCAGGACCATGTAAACTTATATCAGGACATCAAAGTCCTAACAATCTATTATTTAATAATCGGTAAACCTATCTCAGGACTAGACATCCCGCACCCCACACCCCACCGACACACACTTTCTGGACAAAAACCCTGTGTCGCTGCCGGAAACATCTGTAAATCCCCCTTTCCCTTACCGCGACACACACTTTCACCCCCAAAATTCTGTATCGCGGAAGAGAAACCGCCATCGCGAGTCCGTACACCCCACCGACACATACAAACCGCCCAAAAACTCTGTGTCCCATAGCGTCGAAGCAACAGCCGGTCGGCGAGGAGAGCCCACCGGGCGAGCTCCCCGCAGCCGATCCGAGCTATAGCTGCCGGACATCGTACATTCCGGCAGCGGTGCTAATCAGAACTACCCCCCCAGACCACCCACCACGCTCCCACCGCCACATCCCGACTCACCACATCCCCGTGCGCACCAACTCCCTCACACCCAATGCAATACCCACCCACCGTTGCGTATATTCACGCCGCCAAATTTAGACCACCATTTTGCAAAAAATCAAACAAAATTCCACCCCAAAAACCCAACGGAAGCCCACCAGAGGCCGATTTTGCAAATTATCCGTTGAAATTTTCATTCAACGGATAAGTCTCCGGAACTTTGCCTCGTAAGTAAATAATGCAATGTTATGAAGACAAAAGACATGGAAGTCCGGAAGGACGAAACGGGAAAGAAGGGACAGGTTTATGCGGAGATGCTCTGCGACTTCATGTTCAAGCGCTTGTTCGGCAGCGAGGAGAACAAGGATGTGCTGATATGGTTCCTGAACATGATTCTGGAGGATGTTGACATCATTGAGGTGGAGTTCATTCCGACCGAACACCTGGGGATGACTGAGGAGGACAGCAAGGCAGTGTTCGACATTTCATGCAGGTGTGCCGACGGGCGATCGTTCATCATCGAGATGCAGAAGGGTTATCAGAAGCATTTCAGAAAACGTGCTCTGTTCTATACAAGTTACCCGATCAATGAGCAGGGCCGTCTGGCAAGGGAGAGGTTCATTCGGGAGCATGAGAGCAGGAATGATGGGGAGAAGTTCAGATGGGATTTCGACCTGAAACCGGTGACGGTAGTGGCGCTGCTTAACTTCAAGTTCGAGCACGAGGCGGACTGGCCGTCTGAGCGGTACCACTCTTCTTACCGCTTGAGAGAGGATTGTAGTCATGAGGTTATGACTGATGTGCTGAGGTTTGTGTTCCTAGAACTGGGCAGGTTCAAAAAGCGGCTCTGGGAGCTTGAGAGCGACTTTGACAAGTGGATGTACCTTCTCAAACACATGCATGAGATGGTGGAGATACCGGAGAAATTTGCCGGTCCGGAGTTCAAACGCTTGTTTATCTTGGCAGAAATCGGTACTTTTACACCGGAACAATACAGTCAGTACATGAAGTCCTTGAAAGATATGAGCGATTACTACAACATCATCGACACCGCCGCCGAGGAGGCCGAGAAACGTGGTCTGGCTAAGGGCCTGGAGAAAGGACGAGAGGAAGGTCGTGCCGAAGAAAGCCGATCGATCGCCCTGCGATTGCTGGAGATGGGCCTGACCCCAGAACAGATCGCCAAGGCCACGACACTCTCCATCGAAGAGATCAACCAGTTGAAATAATAAAACAAGTGCCGGGACTGTCATAAGTCTCGGCACTTGTTAGTTAAATCGGCATGATCGTCCTTATAGGTTGAAGTATAGAGATTCGTGTGCATAAAGGATGGACTTATTAAAGCGTAGCCAATTGGAATAGTTTACCGCATAATAAGTATTGCCTATTTTCACATAATAGTAGGCTCCCTTTTTACATAAATCCTGATTGCTGAATCTCACCTTTGCATCATCTCCATTCCGACTATAAAGGGTCACTTTCTTCTTATACTCATAGTCATCAGAATATACACCACTCGTTTTGTACTGCTGTCTGGCATCATATTTAGGCTGTTCAGTCACACGCGTCGATGTTCTGGAACTGCTATACGAGGACGACGAAGAAGATGACCTTGACGACGAAGAAGATGATGACGACGAGCTGGTTGAAATATCATAACCCATATGCCTGAACCAGTCTTCTTTATCCTCTTTTCGTCTTTGCTCATTATCGGCAAGCTGTTGCTCGATCATTTCCTTTTGTTCCGCAATGATATCATATCCCTCTTCTTTCATCTGCATTATTGCTGCTCCCTGAATAGCTCTCCATTCATTCATTGTCGGACGTGGCTGGCCCAAACTCTCGACCATCTGACAATAATTCTCATACTCCGCCCATTCCTCAAGCTTTCCCTGAATAAGTGTAGCAGCAAAAATCTGATTCATCTCCTTGTCCCACTTCGCACTAAGCTCCTCATCTGTCATTAATCCATATGGCTTATCTGTATTTGGAGTGTTATATGAAGTTGAAGACATCGTATTTGAGTCCATATAATTATCAAGCATCACAGCCCCTGCAACAGCTCCTGCGACCAGGACAGCACCTCCAACCACTTTACCCACATTCGCCCATGTCTCTTTATTCCTTGCCTGCTGCTCTTCTCTTTTTGCTACAGAACGCTCAAGAAAAGCTTTGGCTACTTCTTTCTGTGATGATGTCAGGTCAGAAGATATTGAAGCAAAATTAAGGTCTGAAACAGCATTTTTCCAATGTCCGAGATTATAATGTGATATTCCCCTGTAATAATATGATGCACCCATCGGAGACATTCGAATGGATTTATTCAGGATCCTGACCGCCCTTGAATAATCATCAGCCTCATAATGTGCAATAGCCTCGCGAAGCAGCATCATATGCTCTGATACAATAGTGCTGTTGCTATCTTCCTTGTCAGGTATATCAGGTATTGAAAGGGTCATTCCTACATAACAATCATCCAATGCAGGATTCAATTCACGCAGCGCCTGCTCCGAGACTCCGTATTTAGTCGCAATAGACGCAAAGGAGTCGCCAGGACGTACATTATGCGTCCTTGTCTGAGCCGATGCAATCAAAGAACACAAAAAGCAATATGTGATGACTGCATATTTTACAATACTCCTTTTCATAATCAACCGTTTTTATCTTGTCTGAATGACAAGTATGTTGGACACTTTCCAGAACTCCGCAGGGTCAATGATTTCCAATAGGTAATGTCCGGTTTGCATCTCTGTCAAAATATAAGAACTTACCGGCATCGGAGTCAAAACTTTTGGCTTTGCTCCGGTTATTTCCAATGATGTGAATTCCTTGATGTTCACTTTTTCGAACAATGTCAGATCCATCGAATTTCCTGTGAGTTTCGAATTCTTGACTATTCCCTCAGCTCCTAACTGTTTTCTGCTGCCGATGATATAATAACCCTCGTTAAGAATTGCATCCTGTGCCTTGAGTATGTCCTTTTGCAGATCCGATACTTCCTGCAATTGAGCCATTCCTGTATTAAGTGAATCCATATCAGACTGAAGCTCAGATACTTTCGTCTCAAGCTTGCGTATAGAGGCATTGCGATTGTTCAGCTCTTTCTTCATCTGCTCGATCTCCGCATCCTTCTTCTCGATTTCCTCCCTGTAATATGTAATGAGGGTCTTTATGTTAGCGTAAGCGTTTTCTTTAACCAACAACGAATCCTCCAGTTCTTTTATCCTTAAATGCTGACGCTCAACAAGTTCTTCAAATCTGGTAATACGCTCTCGGATCATTTTCTTCGACAACGGCTTCTCAGGATGCTCGGGATCGGGTACGAAAAGAAGCCCCTCTTCGATTGCAATGCTATCCAATGTTGTCGTCATTATATCAATATAACTCTTCAATTCTGTAAGTTGAGCGTTAGTATTACTATTCTCAACTAACAAAGAGTCACGCTCCATTGCAACCTCATCGAACGCTTTCTTGGTTTTACAAGAAAACAGAAAGGGTAGCATCATAGCTACAATCAACATCTTAACTTTCATAAATACCGTTTTTAGATTAGATTTACAAATATACATTTTTTCCGTCGGATGCCTTCTTCCTCTCCCTCATATCCCATACAAAAAGTCCCGACCTCATATCTCATGAAAGCCGGGACCAAAAATGAAAAGTTGAAGTTGTTCATATCAAAGCCCCGCATGCTAGGGCTCGATCGGTCTTGAATCTTATTGTATTGCTATTTGTGTTGATCTTCTACATCTTTACGCAGCGTACCTGAAGGGCGTTGGCTGGGCTATATAAGTCACTATGCGTATAAGAGTGACTATTTAAAGTCCTACCTTGTCTTAATAAGCTTATCAATAGCTGTACTTTATCATTTGTGGAAATCTGAGAGCCGGTAACAGTTGTTGGATTTCCGTAACTACCAAACCATCCTTTAGATCTCTTTGTCGCGCTTAAAATAGTAATTCTCTCTTGTAGCTCTGTTAATGGGATGTCACCAAACGAATATTCAAGTGCTATTTTATTATGACTCCATAATGAACCCATAACCACATCAACATCTATTGACATTATAATATTAGTGTATTCATCAGTGGTACCCAATCCAATAGACTCAAATTTAAAAGTTGGATCATTATATTCTATAGTTTTAGAGATGTGTTCATTTTTTGATCCATCAGTTTTAATATATCCGGAGTATGGATAAAATATATAAGTGCTTGCGGAAGTTCCGGATACAGATGCGGTTGTATTATAAGTATATGCAGTACCTGTTGAAGTTAATTTATCAGCATCTGGATTACTCTCTCTCCAAACGTCGCTGGAAGGTACTTTGTAACCAGGAGGACATGGGTCATTTACGGATTTAGTATCAGACCAACCTCCCATATTTCCTGTCCAATCTGAGTAAAATACTGATGGATTCTGAACGGCATTATCGTATGATGCGTTACTGCTTACCTTCTCAACATTATTATTTGCAGTCAGTTTCATCGGGTCTTTTCTTCCCCACTGATAGTAAAATCCATCTTGCCAGACAAATGAAAGACTTAGAACTGAAACGCCTGTAGTAGCGCCTAATGCTCTGTTCATCACGTATTTACCATTAAACTCTCCACCAAGTGTCGGATACCTATCAAGCTGTCCATCGAGCTGACCTTCTTTATTTGGTCTTGTAGCTTCTTCGCAAAACCATAAATGCCATGACCAGAGAACAGTAGACCCGTCCTGAAGAGCTATAATAGTGTTACCTGGGTTAACTTCTGTTCCTTCATATACAGGAACATTGTTTTCAAATCCACTTCTGTTTACATCGAATACGATATATTTCTCTCCCTGATAAGTAATGACTTCCACATATGATACGCTATTTGCATTGTCATTAGTTGGAAAGCTGACGCTTGGATTTGAAGGATTTAATCTTTCGTTTGAATTTCCCTTGCGTGCAGGAATCATGTACCTACCCGGAGCCGAAATGATATAGCAATTAGCAGATTCTGTAGATGCGAGATTTACGATAGGGTACTGTACAATCTGCTGCCTCCCAACCTCGCGACCTGAGGGGCTGTATATAGCAATTGTACAGGACCTGGGGGAGACCGTATAGGCCTCCTCCGCAGTAAGAATATAATTGTCCAACTTCAGTTCCTGTGTGATAGTTCTGCCGCTCTGGCTGGCAGTGCCCATGCTGAGCCAGTCTACTTCAGTATCAGTCTTGACAGTAAGGCCGTTCTGTACGTCCTCGTCGATTCCGACTGAAATAGTAACTTTCTCATCATTCCACTTCTTTGATGTAACGCCAATCTGGGTACCGGCATTAGCCTTCAACTCAAGCTGTCCGATCACGGTAGATCCATAATATGGGCAGTATACTGTCAGCTTGCCAACCATGTCGTCATTTGCATAAGCAGTGGTTGCCTTTACTGTAATAGTATATGTGTATGAGTTCGTGCCTGACTCCTTCAACACTGCTGATGAAGTAAAGTGACCTTCACAAGTTGTGTAGATCTCAGGTGCAGTGCTGAAGCTACCTGTGATAGTACACTCTACTGTTGCAGAAGGAGCTGTGCCAAGATCAAGTGAGCTTGTACTGAATTCGATCTTTGCTTCGCTAGGATCAATCCACTTCGGTACAGTTGTCATGAGCTCTGTATCCTCGAATGTACCATTGTTGTCAGCATCATAGTAGATACTTACAGTACCGTCCTCATTAGTTACAACGTTGATTCCAGATGAGCCCTTAGGTCCCTGAATATTTCCAAGCTCAGTCCATACTGTCTCCTCAGTAATAGGATTATCGAATGTGTAGTAAAGCACGCCTGCTTCGAGGTCAGTCTCACCGCCTTCTCCAATCTTGAATGAAGGTGTTTTTCCCGGTGTACCATCAGCGCCATTAGCCTTTACTGGCTTCTCGTTTACAAGAAGATCGTTGCCGTCAATAGTCCAATACCAGTCTTCTGCGTTTTCGCCATTCTCTGTATTACCTGGACGAAGTCCGATCTTTGGTGTGTCAGGTGTAGTTCCATGCTTGATGATCACAGATGACTCTGTCCAGTCTTTCTTTTCAGAATCATATGACTTAGTCTTGAGCTCATAGCCAGAATTGTCCTCAAGTGGAGTGCATGATACGATGTATGTCTGACCATAAACAAGGGTAGTCAATGCCTCTACCTGCTCTTCCAATCCTCCAATAAGATTCTCGATTCTCTCGATTTCATACTGAGTAGGAATCATGTACTCTGCTCCTGTTGCTGGATCAGTCAGCTTAAGGTAAGCATATACTGCCTCGTTATCCTTAGCAGGAATAGGTGTTACATTATTGAAGAATGATGCGCCTGATTCTCCTGTAGCTGGGATTGGATTTCCCTCCTCGTCAAGAAGCTGTTCCCACTTTGTGTGTTCAGCATCATATGACACGTACCAATATCCTCCCTCAATCTTGAACTTAGGAGTCACAGCATCCTTACCTGTAGAAGGACAGCCTGTATCCTTATCGTTTACAAACCAGTTGCCGTTATCACCAATCGCTACGGTCGGTGCGTCCGGAGTCTCGCCATCCTTGCCGTTGTAGAAGGTTATAGGCTCGCTCTTTGTGAATGTGATCTTCCATCCGTTTCTTCCTTCTTCGTCAGTTACAGGAGTAACGCTAGTCACGAAATCTTTCTCGTTTACGAGGTCTGAAAGTGCTGTAACAGCATCGTTGTATGACTCAACGAGTGCCTCGATTCTCTCGATCTCGAACTGAGTAGGAATCACGTACTTGACATTATCCTCATCATTGTCAGGGGTGTTGTCTGGGACTGTGATTACAATATGAGTTACATTGCCGTTATCATCTTTAATCTCGCTTACAGACTCGAAGAATGATGCTCCGCTTGTACCGGTAGATCCTGTTTCACCCTTGTCACCAGTTGCCTGTCCAAGAGATTCGCTCCATGAAGTACCGTTATCAAATGATACATACCACTCTCCGTTCTCGATCTTGAACTTAGGAGTTGCTCCATCTTCTCCCTTAGGACCAACAGCTACGATACCTGTAGATGTCCATGACTCACCATCGTCTGTAGAAATCTCCCACTCCTTAGTATTTTCGTTGATTCTGATCTTAGGAGCAATAGCGTCATCACCCTTGTCGCCCTTCTTGCCGTGGTAGATAGGCTTCTCACCGCTGATAGCAAAGATGAGCTTATATCCTATGATGTTGCCCTCCTCGTCCTTGATGTCTTCGATAGAAGTTACATAGTCGTTTTTCTGGAGTGCTCCTACAATAGCCTGGAGAGCCTCAATATTTGAGTTAGCCTCGTTGATCTGCTTCTCGAGCTTAGCATATGTGAATGCAGTAGGGATTCGATATTTTGTATTATCGCTATAATCCTCCGGAGTTTCGTCTGGAACGACAATGACGATATGTGTAATATTACCCTCTGCGTCCTTCTCCTCGCTTACAGACTCGAAGAATGATGCTCCGCTTGAACCGGTTGCACCTGTACTTCCTGTTGCCTGACCAAGTGGATCACCCCATGTTGTGCCGTTGTCATATGAAACATACCACTGGCCGTTCTCGATCTTGAACTTAGGAGTTGCGCCATTTTCGCCCTTAGGACCAACAGCTACGACACCTGTAGATGTCCATGACTCACCATCGTCTGTAGAAATCTCCCACTCGTTGGTTTCTTCATTGATTCTGACCTTAGGAGCAATAGCGTCATCACCCTTGTCACCCTTCTTACCGTGGTAGATAGCCTTCTCGCCGCTCTTTGCGAATGTAAGGGTATAACCGATAACATTACCTTCATCATCTTTAATGTCAGTAATTGCTGTTACATAGTCGTTATTCTCAAGAGCTTTAACAGCAGCCTGGAGAGCTGTGACGTATGTATTCAACTCATTCACCGCATTCTGAAGCTCCACAAACACAGCCCAAGAAGGAACCTCGATTGTGCTGGTCTTGCCGTCGCCGCCGATGAATGTGATGGTAACCTTGCCGTCCTCAGCTGTATCTACGTTGATAGATGAGTCAGTTCCAGCCTCTCCTGCAGAACCATTTGTTCCAACAACGCGGCCGAGGTCTTCTTCCTCACCGTTAACAGTTACCCAGAGGTGGCCGTTCTGGTCGATGTGGAATGATGGAACAGGACCGTCGATACCCTGAGGACCATTTGCCTTCACTGGCTTGCCGCCAACGAGGAGATCCTCGCCGTCAACTGTCCAGTACCAATCGCCTGTAGCCTCGTCCTGACGGAGTCCTACTACTGGAGTATTTCCTGCGATACCATTATAGATGTAGCAGTCCTCCTTTGTAGCCTCGCCAGTCTCTGCGTTGAGAGATACGAGTACGAGGTGATATCCTGAACCTGAATCATTTGAGAATGGCTCGCATGACTCAATGTACTTCTTGCCGTTTACAAGGCTAAGGATAGACTCAGCAGACTTTTCGAGTGCTGCAACTCTTCCAGCAAGGCTTGCGAATGCCTCAGCTGTAGGAACCATGATCTTCTCGCCGCTTACAAGCTCGAATACCCAGTAGTCGCCGTCCTTAGATACACCAGCGAAGAATGAGTCACCGTTTGTACCGCCCTGACCAGGGTTACCCTGGGGGCCCTGAGGACCAGTAGCCTTTACACCTGTAGTCTCCCAAGTCTTTCCACCGTCATAAGATACTTCCCACTCGTTGGTATCCTTGTTGATCTGCATCTTAGGAGTTACACCGGCCTGACCTGGTCTTCCGTTGATAGCCACATAGTTACCGTCTTTGTCCTTGAGAGGCTGGCCGTCAAGAGTCCAGTACCATGTATCTGTAGCCTCGTCGTACTGAGCTGCCACCACTGTACCGGCAGCACCTGCGCCACCGTTGCGGATTGTGCTCTTTCTTGTTGTCTCTGTGAGCTTTCCGTCTGTACCGATTGTGTACTTAACGAATGTGATCTCATATCCAACGAGTGTAGGGCCGTCGTAAAGTTCTACAACTTCCTTGATATACTCAGCGTTCTGGAGAGCGTTCACGATAGTGCTGATCACTGTGAACTGTCCCTCGATAGCTGCGATTCTCTTTGTGAGCTCGTCGGTGATGTATGCGGTTGGTACGCGGTACTCGCTGCCGTCAGCGAGGGTCATCACGATGTATGCAACAACGTCTTTGCCGTTTGCGTCCTTCACGATTTCCTCTTCAACGCTCTTGAAGAAAGAGTCTCCAGAACCACCGGTAGCACCAGTCTCACCCTGGTCACCAGTTGCCTGACCAACTTCTTCCCAAGTTCTTCCCTCGTCCATAGATACGAACCAGAATCCATCCACGATCTTGAACTGTGGAGTAACTCCGCTCGCTCCGTCCTTTGGAAGGGCTACTGGAGCTCCTGTACCTGGATCCTTGATATACTCTCCGTTGTATGTCCAGCAGAGGCCATACTGAGGGTGCTTCTTGATACCGATCTCCGGCGCATTCGGAGTCTTACCGTGGTAGATCTCGATATCGCCTGACTTAGAGAAGTGAAGAGTGTATCCGATCACCTCATTTGTCTGAGGATCAACGATTTCTGTTGTGCCTGTTACGAAGTCGTTATTCTGAATTGCAGTGATGATAGTCTGCATCGACTGCACGTTTGTATTGAGATGAGCCACAGCATCTGCAAGCTCCTGATATACCTTCCATGTAGGGATCTTGATCTCAGTGCCGTCTGCGAGAGTGAATGTAACATAATCCTCAGTTACATCTACATCCTTGAAGAATGCGTCACCGGCAGCACCTTCGCCACCGTCAACTCCGTCCTCACCCTTGGCCTTGCCAAGTTTTGTCCATGACTGACCCTTGTCGTATGATACATACCAGTAGTCATCCTGTATCTTGAGTTCTGGTGTGATACCGATAGTACCGTCGGCACCCTTGTCACCAGTAGTCTTTACTCTGTTTCCATTTGTGTCAAGGAGCCACTCGCCGTCAACTGTCCAATACCAGATGCCGTCTGGATGCTGCCTTGCTCCGATAACCGGTGTATAACCGTCCTTACCATCTTCTCCATCAACTCCGTCTTTTCCGTCCTCACCGTCTTCTCCATCCTTTCCGTCCTCACCATGGAAGATGGTAACATCGCCTGTGAATGCAAACTGAAGAGTGTAACCGATAACGTTACCATCCTCATCCTTCACAGGTGTAACTTTCTGTACATAATCATTGCTCTCAAGCGCCTCTATGGCTGCCTGGATCGCAGATATGTTGTTGTTGATCTTTGCGATCTCGTCCACGAGAAGCATATGCGAAGCCCATGTAGGGATCTTGATGACTGTCTTGCCGTCAGCAAGTACGAGTTCAACATAATCCTCATTGTACGAGATGCTCTTGAACATAGAGTCGCCGTCCTTACCGTTTTCACCGGTAGCCTTGCCGAGCTGAACCCATGTCGCGCCATTGTCGTACGAAATATACCAATAATTGTCTCTGACCTCGAGCTTAGGTGTGATACCTTCCTCACCTTTCTCTCCGTCGATACCGTCGATTGCTTCAGCGAGCACCTTGTCGCCCTCGCCGTCGAGAAGCCATTCTCCGTCGATGGTCCAATACCAGCGGCCGTCCTCAGCCTGCTGTACTCCCACGATAGGGGTGTGACCTGTATCACCCTTCTTGCCGTGATAGATCTTCACGCTTCCGCTCTGGGTGAACACGATCTCATATCCGACGGTCACGCCGCCTTCTACGATAGGGGTGATGCTGTCGACATAGTCATTGTCCTGCATCACATCGATGATCGTCTGCAGAGATGCGATGTTGGTATTCACCGCATTGCAGAGAGAGTCGATGCGCTGGTTGATCTTGTCGATCTCGT
>JAZRQM010000013.1:0-15581 GCA_045649795.1 Candidatus Cryptobacteroides sp.
GTTAAGTATATACGCTACTACAATAATGATAGAATCAAACTGAGGCTAAATGGAAAAAGCCCGGTGCAATACCGAGCTTTATTCCAATCTAAGAGCGCCTCTTAATAATGTTAAACCGTCCAACTTTTGGGGGTCACATCAATTGAGGTCAGCCCATTTTATATTTATACAGATCTGATTAGTATCTGTTGAGCGGCATGCCGTTGGTCTTCATGCGTACCTGCTTCTTCACCTTGTCGAGAACAGCCTCGTATGCCTCGCGGCCTTCCTCTGTCTTACCGGCGATGAGGTCGAGGTTGCTTGCTGCATTGGCGAGAACCTGGTCGATGAGGTTCACGATGAACTCCATATCCTTCTCAACAAAGCCGCGTGATGTGATTGCAGGTGTTCCTACGCGGATACCTGAAGTCTGGAACGGTGTGCGTGAGTCGAACGGAACCATATTCTTGTTGACTGTGATGTCTGCCTTTCCGAGCTCCTTCTCAGCAACCTTACCTGTAAGTTCTGGGAACTTGGTGCGGAGGTCGATGAGCATGAGGTGGTTGTCAGTACCACCGGATACGATCTTGTAACCTCTTGATGCAAAGGCGTCTGCCATAGCCTGTGCGTTTGATACGACCTGCTTCTGGTACTCCTTGAACTCTGGCTGGAGAGCCTCGTAGAATGAAACAGCCTTAGCTGCGATACAGTGCTCGAGCGGACCGCCCTGAACGCCTGGGAATACGCTTGAGTTGAGGATCTGAGACATCTTCTTCACTACGCCCTTAGGAGTTGTGAGGCCCCAAGGATTGTCGAAGTCCTTGCCGAGGAGGATGATACCTCCACGTGGACCGCGAAGAGTCTTGTGAGTAGTCGATGTTACGATATGTGCATACTTCACAGGGTTGCTGAGGAGGCCTGCAGCGATAAGACCTGCTGTATGAGCCATGTCGATCCAAAGGATAGCTCCTACCTTGTCAGCGATCTCACGCATACGTGCGTAATCCCACTCTCTTGAATATGCTGATGCACCACCGATGATGAGCTTCGGCTTGAACTCAAGAGCTCTCTGCTCCATCTGGTCGTAATCGATCATTCCGGTAGCCTCGCTGAGACCATAAGCCACAGCATTGTAAAGGATACCTGACATGTTTACAGGTGAACCGTGAGTAAGGTGACCGCCATGGGCAAGGTCAAGACCCATGAAAGTCTCTCCTGGCTTGAGGCAAGCCATCATCACTGCCATGTTTGCCTGTGCACCTGAGTGCGGCTGTACGTTTGCATATTCAGCTTCGTAAAGCTGGCAGAGACGGTCGATTGCAAGCTGCTCAATCTGGTCAACAACTTCACATCCTCCGTAGTATCTTGCTCCCGGATAGCCTTCTGCATACTTGTTTGTGCAGATTGAGCCGAGGGCTGCAAGCACCTGCTGGCTTACATAGTTTTCCGATGCGATAAGTTCGATACCTGAGGTCTGTCTGTCCTCTTCATTCTTGATGAGATTGAAAATCTGGAGATCCTGTTTCATAAATCTTGTTTTAAGCGATTGCAAAAATACTCATTTTTTTATTTTTATTACCTTTGTGTTGATAACTTTTTGGATTTATATGCAGAACAGGAAACTTTTGAACATAGAACTTGGTCGAGTAAGCGCCAGCCAGTATAAGGAATTGCCCGAATCAGGCATTGTAGTGGTGTTGGACAACATCCGCAGCGCCCATAATGTAGGCTCAGCCTTCCGTACATCGGATTCATTCAAGATAGACAAGGTGTGGCTTTGCGGAATATGTGCCGTACCTCCTTCTGCTGAAATCCATAAGTCGGCCCTCGGTGCAGAAGACAGCGTCGCATGGGAACATGTCGAGGATACGATGGATGCCATCCGTCGCCTGAAAGAGGACGGATATACTGTGGTATGTGCTGAGCAGACAGTGGGTTCGGTGATGCTTGATACCTTCAAACCGGAGCCGGGCAGAAAATATGCGGTAGTGTTCGGAAACGAAGTGGCCGGAGTCCGTCAGGATGTCGTGGATGCTGCCGATATGTGCCTTGAGATTCCGCAGTTCGGTACAAAGCACTCTCTGAATGTATCGGTCAGCGTCGGAGTCATCCTCTGGCATTTCCGTCTGCACCTATAGCAGGCCGAGGAACTGTGACATCAGGAAGCCGAGATAATTGCCGACGGCATATCCGATGACGCCAATTGTCAGTCCCGGAATAAGCACGTCCTTGTTCTTCATTGCTGCCGCCATCATCGGTACGAAAGGCGGCGAATTGATGAATGTCACCGAGGCAATCACCATCATGTCCGAGTCGATGCGGAATATCTTCGCGAATATCACCTGGAGCAGGAGGGAACCGAATACGGCTATCAGGAGGTAGCCCAGAAGATCAAGGCCTCCGATCAGGTTCAGTTCGCTTAAATCGGCCATGGAGGCCACTGTGATGCAGAATATGTAGATGAAATACATGCCGATGTCATAGCTGTATTTCATGTTGTGGACCTTCTTTATGAATGAGCAGGCGATGCCGAGGGTGGTCAGCATGAGGATGAAGATGGTCATGAACATCGACTCCGGCAGGAGAAGGGCCACGCCTGCGGAAATTCCCACAATCAGAATGGTAAGTCCCAGAAGCTTTGCCGTATAAGCGATTCCGATCCTGGTCATGAATCCTCTGTGTGGTTTCTTGTCTTCCTTCTGCATTTCCTTCTGGATTGCGGCCTCATCCTGAGTCGTGAAATTCTCGAGGGAGTTCGGAAGGAACTTACGGAACAGCTTGATTCCTATCGCAAGCAGGAATGACAGGTAGAGGAAACTGACAAGGATGTCGTATGAGTTGATGAGGATATATGTTTCGTCCTTGACTCCCAGCATGGTCTTGAGTGCCGCGAGATTGATGGTACCTCCTGTGTAGACACCTGTCAGCATGCCTCCTATCCTGGCTCCTTCAGGCAGATTCTTGCCGAATATGAGATATCCGATGACTACGGCTGCGGCGACAGAGATCATGCCTGTTACCAATGCAAGGATCTGCGAACGCGCTCCGCTCATCTTGAATGTGCATCCGAACAACATCAGAGGTATGGCAAGTGGAACCATGGCGTTGGATAGAAACTCTTGAACCACAGGGAGTTGCTCTGGCATGAGACCAATGTTTCCGATGATGATGCCGATAAAATAGAGGATAAGGACCGGACCGATTTTTCCGAGCCAGCTGAAACGACGGCAGAGCCATAAGACACCGGTCGGAATCAGGCAGAATCCCACGACCAGTATGATCATGTTCAGTATGTTCATGGCATTTGTAGGTTTTAGTTATGACAAAATTAGAAACTTTTATCTGAAAAATATTTTAATGTGTGACAAATTGTCAGTTATTTTGTATTGGCATTCAGTTTGTCAAAAGCATTATCATCCTTTAAAAGCAATAATAAAATCAAACAAATATGATCAGACCACTAGCAGATAGAGTAGTCATCGAGCCGAAAGCGGCCGAGACACAGACAGCATCGGGACTTTTCATTCCTGATACAGCAAAAGAGAAGCCACAGCAGGGAACAGTAGTAGCTGCAGGCCCAGGTAAGAAGGACGAGCCTATGGAAGTAAAGGTAGGTGACGTTGTGATCTACGGCAAATACGCAGGCACAGAGGTGTCTGTAGAGGGAAAGGACTACCTCATCATGAAACAGTCTGACATTCTGGCAATACTTTAAAGATTATGGCAAAAGATATCAAATTCAATATAGACGCTCGCGCCAAGATGAAGGAAGGCGCTGATGCACTTGCAGATGCAGTAAAGGTAACCCTTGGCCCTAAGGGTCGTAATGTGGTGATCGCCAAGAAGTTCGGCGCTCCGCAGGTTACAAAGGACGGTGTGACTGTAGCAAAGGAGATCCAGCTTGAGGATCAGTTTGCAGATATGGGAGCACAGATGGTGAAGGAAGTTGCATCAAAGACAAATGACCAGGCCGGTGACGGTACCACTACAGCTACCGTACTTGCTCAGGCTATCATCAATGTAGGTCTCAAGAACGTTACAGCTGGTGCTAACCCTATGGACCTCAAGAGAGGTATCGACAAGGCGGTGGCTGCTGTCGTTGAGAATCTTCGTGCTCAGAGTCAGGAAGTGGGTGAGGACTATGCTAAGATCGAGCAGGTCGGAACCATCTCTGCAAACAATGACAATTACATCGGAAAGCTCATCGCTGACGCAATGTCAAAGGTGAAGAAGGACGGTGTCATCACAGTAGAGGAGGCAAAGGGTACCGAGACAGAGGTGAAGGTAGTCGAGGGAATGCAGTTCGACAGAGGATACATTTCTCCATATTTCATGACAAACGGCGATAAGATGGAAGCTGTCCTTGACACCCCTTACATCCTCGTAACAGACAAGAAGATCTCTACAATGAAGGATCTCCTTCCTGTACTCGAGCCTATCGCACGCGAGGGCAAGTCACTTCTCATTGTTGCAGAGGATGTTGATGGTGAGGCACTTACAACTCTTGTTGTAAACAAGCTTCGCGGTACACTCAAGATCGCTGCCGTAAAGGCTCCTGGCTTCGGTGACCGTCGCAAGGAGATGCTTCAGGACATCGCTGTCCTCACAGGAGGTATGGTCATCTCTGAGGAAAGAGGCTTCAGCCTTGAAAACACAACTCCTGACATGCTCGGAAAGGCAGAGAAGGTAGTCGTTACTAAGGACAATACTACTGTAGTCAACGGAGCAGGTTCTGCAGAGGCTATTCAGGAGCGTGCAGACCTTATCCGCAAGCAGATCTCCACAACAACTTCTGATTACGACCGTGAGAAGCTCCAGGAGCGTCTCGGCAAACTTGCCGGCGGTGTGGCTGTTCTTTACGTAGGTGCGGCTACTGAGGTTGAGATGAAGGAGAAGAAGGATAGGGTAGAGGATGCTCTCAGCGCGACACGTGCAGCTGTCGAGGAAGGAATCGTTCCAGGCGGTGGAGTGGCGTACATCCGTGCATCAGAGGCTATCAAGGACCTCAAGGGAGTGAATGAGGATGAGACTACAGGTATCCATATCGTGGCTCGCGCTATCGAGGAGCCTCTCCGTCAGATCGCAGCTAATGCAGGCGTAGAAGGCAGCGTGATCATCAACAAGATCCGCGAGGGCAAGGGAGACTTCGGTTACAATGCACGTACAGACGAGTATGTGAACATGTTCGAGGCTGGTGTGATCGACCCTACAAAGGTGTCACGTGTGGCTCTCGAGAATGCAGCTTCGGTTGCAGGAATGTTCCTTACTACAGAGTGCGCTATCGTAGATCTTCCGGAGCCAGCAGCTCCTGCAATGCCAGCCGGCGGAATGGGCGGAATGATGTAAGCAAACGAATAGCATATCCATAAAAGAAAGCGGTCGGTTCCTTCACAGGGGCCGGCCGCTTGCCAATATTTATGTAAATAACCAGAAGGTTCTTTCTAGAAGGCACATCCGATGGTGAATCCGATGGTATTGCCTACATACGGATTGCCCGTGAGATATGCTGCAGATATTTTTATCATCGATATGTCTGCTCCTATTCCGGCAGAAACATATGATGGCTCAAATGCTGTATTGGTAGAGAGATGATATCCGGCCATTATGGAAATTAAATCTTTTATCTTCAAGTCCAGTCCGGCAGATGCGATGACCGCATTATTCTGTCCCTGGGCGATAAGTCCTGCATCAAGTCCCACTCCAAGCTTCAATGCTTCGCCGAAACTGAATGTGTTTCTGGCGCCTGCTTCCAGCAGCATCGGGAGATTTCCGGAGCCGATGTTTGATCCGGATACGCCCAATGTAAGGGATTTGAGGGTGTATGCTACATTTACATCTGCACAGAAGGCTGCCTTTTTGGCTGTCGGAGCAAGGTTCGCTCCTGCATATTTGGCCATGAGTGATATTCCGAGACCAGGAATGACATTGTATGCCGCTCCAATTCCGAATACAGTCTCTTTAGGAGTGTATTCTCCGGTACTGTTTCCATATTCGTCAAATGATGGATATGGTTTATACAGATTTGCTCCGCCTTCTGCAAGTATTGCAAGCTTTCCTATACGGTAACCCAGCTCTGCTGTCATCAGATTTGTGCCGACTCCTCCAGGGCTCCATATCATGTATGACGCGTCAGCCGTGATTGTTCCGTCGTTCAGTGCGCTTTCAGCATCTGAACCGGCATTGACACCACCCATTGCCAGTTCTCTGGTATTCTGAGGAATGTTCAGGAAGGATCCTGTCTGCGCCTTTACGGAGAACGCAGATGATATCAATATCCCCAACAATATGATATATCTGAATATTCTCATAGCACGACGATGTTTTGAGTGAATACCTTTCCAAGACTGTTGGTCACCTTTACGTTGTATACGCCTGGTGCGAGCCCTGAAACATCTTCCACAGCAGGGTTGAACGGATCAGGTATGACCTTGTTTTCATATACGACAGCTCCTGATGAACTGATGATCTTCACATCTGCTTCGGCAGCGTTTGACGCTCTTATGTGGAGCTTTCCGTCAGTCACCGGGTTAGGGTAGAGGTCAAATTCCCGTGAACCGTCTCTTACCACGACTCGGAAGCTTGTCTGGACAGACGTTGCCATAGCGTCAGTTGCAGTAACCGTTACTGTCGCATCTCCGAATCCGGCCGAAGTAAGCGATATCTCTCCTCTCATGACTGAAACCTTGACGACGTTTTCATCTGATGAGATCACCTTGTATGTGAGTTCCTCTCCATCCGAATCAGTGATGTGGTTTGAAAGAGTAACCTTTTTAGTGACCGATTTTGAAGAGAATATCATATTCTCCATTTCCGCTGAAAGGACTGGAACCTTATTTTCTTCAATGACGAACGCCAAAGTGCATTCTGATGAATTGCCGCGGGCGTCTGTCGTGATGATCCGTGAACTGTATGAGCCTGCAGACGCCAGCTTGGAGTCGATCACCAGATAGTACATGCCGTCCTCATAATAGAACGATTCCGCTTCAGTGGCATTTTCGTATTTGACCTCAATCTGCTCATTTTCAGGATCATTTATCTTGAATCTGAGCTTTGTCCACATATACTGCTTGAAAGTATGCTCAGTTCCGTCAAGAGCAACGATTTCCGGAGGAAGATTGCCTCGGGTTGTGATGGAGATGTTCTCGGATAACTCACTTGTGTAGTCCAGGGCATCGATACCCATCACAGAGAAATGGTATTCTGTGTTTTCTGCAAGTCCGTCCACAGTAAATGCAAGCGTGTCTCCTGCATTGTATTCTATTCCTGTTGCTATCGTGCGCTTGTTCATTGACTCCGATATCTGCTCGAAAGGAGTTTCTGACCAATAGATCTCAACGTTCCTGCATTCTACGCCGTTATTGTCTTCCGGCATTATGTATTTAAGCGTGAGGGCTGTTCCTGACAGCTCTTCGTATTTTGCAAATTCGGGTACATTTGGCTTGAATTCGCCATAATGTGCGACAGCGGCAGATGCGTTTACCAGTCCGTGGCCCATCTCGTATGCAGGCAGTGATATGTCTGATGCTGTCTTTAAAAGTCTGTCGATGAGATCCTCTCTTGTAAATCCGGGACCACCGAATTCAGAGACGATCAATGCGGCAACGCCGCTTACATGAGGACATGCCATCGAGGTGCCCTGCATGCGGTCATAGCTGTTGTTCGGAACGGTACTGAGTACCATCTGATTCTTCTGGGTGTCTCCGCCTGGAGCCATAATGTCCACCCAGTCGCCGAAGTTTGAATAGTAGGCCATTTCATAGTCACCTGCGACTGACGAAACTGCCACGCAATTTTCATATGAAGCAGGATATCCCACAGGCAGACCGTCGTTTCCTGATGCGAAAATCGCTACGCCACCCTTCATAGGGCTATCTGGAAGCTGGTTTCCATCCTCATCACATCCCGCATATTTGACGAAATAGTCGATTGCCTTCTTAGTATATTCAGGAGTGTCTTTAAGATTGTTTCCCGAGAGGTAGCCCCAGCTGTTCTGAGCGATGACTGCTCCATTGTCGGCAGCCCATACGAGAGCCTGTGCCTCGTTACCCATATGGTCGCCGTCGAAGATCACGCATGACATGATCTTTACTCCTTTCTTGCCGGCAGCTGCGTCTCCGCCTGCAATGCCGCTGACGCCGATGCCGTTGTTGTTCACAGCAGCAATGGTTCCTGCTACATGTGTACCATGATCTTCCGGATTGATCTTGTGGTTCTCCTGGAATGCGTTATATCCGTTGATGATGTTTCCTTTATCATCAGTACCCTGCCAGATATTGTCCTTGAGGTCTTCATGAGCTACATCGACTCCGCTGTCAATGACTGCCACAATCACATTTTCGTTTCCGACGATTCCACGCTCCCAAGCAGGTGTAACGTTGATGTCACAGCCTTCCTGGAGACCTGTCACTACATTTCCGGCATTCTTGTAATGCCACTGCTTCTTGAGCTCAGGATCGTTGAATACAGGAGTTTCGTCATGGACTTTAATAACAGGTACGTATTCTACCAGTTCGATACCTTCGATATTGTGAAGGTCGTTTCCTGCCTTGGTAAGAGGAACGGGCTCGTCGAATTCGACGTTGTACCACAGATGAAGTCCTTCCTTACGCATACGCTTCTCATATTTTCCTCCAGGCTGGAATGTACGTTTCATCGTTCCGCCCGGTATGATGCCATCACCGTTTCCTTCAGCCTCAAGCTTTTCTGCAAGGGCAGCAGAAACCTTTACCACAGCCTTGCCAGGTACGTAATGGTTCATTTCTGCCGCTTCTTCCTGAATCTTTATGGTGGAAACAGTCTCTTGCTGACATGACATCAGCAGGATAGCAGACAGAATCGGGATTATATGAAAAGCCTTTTTCATATCCGTTTAAGTTAAAAGAGGCTGACCTTGAGGTCTTAACGGCCCTCTGGTCAGCCTCAATCAATTTAGATTATAGTGTTAATATTAGAGTCCGAGAAGTTCAGCAAGGTCTGGACCACCTGGGAATGAGATGTATGCAGGGAATGACTGGCCGAACCAACCATTGTTGCTGAAGATAGGAACCCACTGGATCTGTGCAACATTCTCCATAACCATGCGGTTCTTTGGAACGTCTGAATCGATTACACCTGCAGGGAACCAGTAGCGGATAGTTCTAGCTCCATCTGGACTGAGGTTGATGTCGATGTCGTTATATGTGATATAACCCTCTTCATCTACATAGAATACGAAGTCAGGTGATGGACCCCAATACTCATATCCGATAGCGTCTGAAGTAGCCTTGTCCCATGGATCAACGAGCTTGTATGTCTCGCTTCCATCCGGTGCCTTCAAGAGCTGCTTTTCGTAGATGTTATTCTCTCCGATATATGCTCCGAACCAGAATCCCTCATAGAACTGTGCCATTCCGAGGTTCTGCCATGCCTTCTTGCAAGTCATAGGGAGAGCAATTGGAGTGTACTGTGAAGTTTCGCCTGAAGCAAGGCTTACGGTAAATGCATAAGTTGCGTCTGGATCCATATCGTCATATGAATATGTCACGGCAGCATTTGCAGTAGTCTCGCCGGCTGCGAATGATACTGTTGTGCTCTTGAGAGAGAACAAACCAGATGTATCAGCCAATTCAACAGTTATATCCATAGCACCATTACCATTAGTTCTTACAAACGGAACAAGGATATCTGAACCGTCGACATCAAGATTTCTCTGAACTGTCTCGTCTACCTTTACATATGTCTTTGTAGCGTCCTCCTGCGGTGCGGGAGTGTATACGAACTCTTCTGTACAAGCTGCGAGAGCAAGTGCCAGGAACGAGCCGAAAACTACTTTTGAAAGTATGTTAGTATTCATTTTTCTGTCGTTTTAAATTAGAACTGTGTCTTATCTGTCTCCACCTTTCCTGTAGGGTCAGGGTTGTTGAGAGTAGTCATGACTCCGTCGATCTCAGTTGCGATGTCATCCTCCTTAACGATATAGTCATTTACCTCAAACTCCATTTCAGGAATTACGAAGTTCCAGAATGGACTGACTTCCTCAATGTTGTACTTGAGTGTCTCGTGGATTACGTTAGATCCCTTGTACCAAGTCTTCACGCCTGGTCTGATACGCTTAGCATCGAAGAAACCTACGCCCTCGCCCCAGAACTCGACTCTCTTCTGATAGAGTACCTCTTCCTGGAAGTTCTTTACGAAACCTTCGCTGAATCTTTCAGCTGCAGCTGCGTATGTGTAACTTGGGTCACGATAGCTCTTCATGAATGTCTCGAGGAGAGCGATACCAGCGCTTTCACCCTGGCTCATACCTACTGCCTCAGCCTCGATGAGATACATCTCCTCTACACGCATCATCGGCCAGTCAACTGCACCACCGATCTCGTATGCAGTCCAGTTACCCTCCTTGCAACGGATCTTGAGAGACTTGTAGTCAGGCTGGTCTTCGAAAGGATAAGACTTGAGATATCCTGCAGCATCTGCCCATGTGTAGTATTCAGCTGGATATGTCTCCCTGTCTGGATCGATGAATGATCTCTTACGGAAGTCAGTTCTGTTCATACGGTCATAAAGCCAACGCTGGATAGCCATCTGGGTGAGTGAGTTGTATCCCCAGTCTGACTCACCTGAAAGGAAGCCTGTAGGGTTACAGAGGTTACCCATTGTGTTACCAGGGATATTGTAGTACCACATCCATGAGTTGTTGCCGGATGCGTCGCAGAATGCGGTTGTAGGATTATGCCACTCATCCTCAGTAAGAGGAGTCTTGCCAGAAGCGTCGATAGCCTTACGTGCATATGTAGCAGCGTTAGCGTAATCCTCTATTGCCATGTACATACGTGCCTTGATACCGTATACTACTGGAACGCCTGGATATCTGCCTGTAGGAGGTGTGTAACCCTCGAGGAGAGCCTCGGCCTTGTCAAGGTCAGCAAGAACGAATGCAGCCATATCTTCCTTCGGTGCACGTGCAGTCTTGAAAGCAGGCTCCTGCTCTGCAGATGACACGATGATAGGAGCTGTAAGGCCTTCTACCTTCGATACATCAGTATACTTGTTAGGTGCTGGAAGATAGAGGTTGTACAGGTCATGATACATCAATGCTCTGAATGTATATGCAATACCGAGATAAGCCTTCTGGTCAGTATTGAGTTCTTCAGGATTCATAGATGCAAGAGGACCGATGATGTCATTTGCAGTCTTGATGATCTTGTAGAATGTCATGAAAGGAATAGTCTGCTGGTATGTGTTCGGCTTCATTGAGTAACCAAACGATCCGCAGTATGAAGTCCACCAGTCATAACCCTCAGTAGATGAGTTGTTTACCATGTCGTTAAGGAGACGGGAATATGTTACAAGGATACCCGAATACGACATATCGAATTCTCGCTGAGCGTCTGATCCGAAGAAATAGTAGCGCTGATACATCTGGGCGAGAAGACCGTCCACAGCTGCTTCCATACCTGCTGAAGACTGAGCAAGCTGCTCAGAAGTTGCCGCTCCCTCGAGTGGGAATGTTTCCTCGATACAAGAAGATGCGAGAGAAACTGAAGCAAGCGCGATGAGTATAGTCTTTATTGTTTTTTTCATTGTTCTATCCTCCTTCATTAGAATTTAACTGTGATACCACCAGATACTGTTCTCATTGGAGAGTATGTTGTGGCTGTAGTTGAAGATGAGAAGCTCTGACGTGGGTCGAATCCCTTACGTGCAGACCAATAGTAAAGGTTCTCTGCAGATACGTAGAGTCTGAGTGAACTTACGAGGAACTTCTTTGTCAATCTTGCAGGAAGAGTATAACCGAAGTTTACGTTCTGGAGATTAAGATAAGAAGCTGATGTAAGGAATCGTGTAGAGGTAGCGTTGCTGTAAGAGTCACCATACTGGAAACGTGGCACGGTTGCGTTCTTGTTCTCTGGTGTCCAAGCGTCGAGGAGGTCAACATGGTAGTTGAAACCTGTCTGGCTTGATGTAGGAGAGTACATGAATGTCATATAAGAACCGTCAAGCTGCTTACCACCTACCTGATATGTGAAGTTGATTGCGAAATCGAAACCGTATGCGCTGATTGAAGTACCGAATCCACCGAAGAGAGGTGCAAGTGTACTCTTGCCAGTCATATACTTAGATGCTGTAGAGAAGTCATCTGTCTTCTCACGGCCTGTGACCTTTCCTTCGTCGTCAAGGATGTTCTTCCACCAGAGTGACTTACCGGTCTCAGGATCGATACCAGCGTAGTCATATGTGTTCCAAGTGTACATTGAAGAACCCTCTGCTACGAAGAATGAACCGCTTGTGAAACCTTCGTACTCATTTCCTTCAGCGTCATAAGCCTTAGAATCCTTTACGTTGTCAGCCAATGAAACGACTGTGTTCTTAAGGTATGAAGCGTTAAGGTTGAAGTCCCACTGTACGTTCTTGTTGTTTACGAGAACAAAGTGGAGGTCAGTCTCAACACCGTAGTTGTTCATGTCACCGACATTCTTATAGATAGAAGAATATCCCTGTGATGGGGCAACCGGAGTTGGGAAGAGCATGTCTGTAGTCATACGGTTGAAGTACTCGATACCTCCTGAAATACGGTTGTTGAAGAAACCGAACTCGATACCTGCGTTGAAGTTGGTGTTAGTCTCCCAAGTGATGTCCTTGTTACCCTTTGTAGAGAAGAGAGTAGAGATCTTTCCATCTGAAGGTACGATCTTGAAGATATCTGTATATCTGTAAGAACCGATTGCGTCGTTACCCTGGCTACCGATAGATGCCTTAACCTTGAGCTCGTTCATTGCAGGGAAGTTGAACCAATCCTCCTTGCTTACGATCCATGCAGCACCTGCACTCCAGAAGTTACCCCAACGGTTGTCTGGGTGGAACTTAGAAGAAGCATCTCTACGGAATGATCCAGATACGAAGTAGCGCTCCATGTAGTCATACTGTGCGCGTGTGAAGTAACCTTCATTGTTGTAGAAAGTCTGGTATGACTCTGCGCTCTGTCCGTCAACAACGGCACCGTTGAGCTCCTTGTTCTCCTGTGAGAACATCTGGCTCTTGCCAGCACCTACATAGTAGTATCTGTTGCTGTAGTACTCATGTCCGAGGAGAACACCTACATTGTGGTTTCCGAACTTCCTCTGATAGTTGAGGAGCTGCTGAGTGTTCCATGCATAGCTGCGGCTGTGGCCAACTGAAACTGTACCACCTGTAGTACGGAACTGACCGTAATATGGGTTGTATACGTAGTTGCTACGAGTCTCGTCGAGAGTTGTAGATGCGTTTACTGTGAATGTGAGTCCCTTTGCAAGAGTTGCATCCATGAAACCCTGTGCTGAAAGTGCGTTACCCTCAGAGTTGTTAGTGTTGTACTTGTTACCGAGTACAGGGTTTGCATCAGTGATGAACGGACGTGATGCGCCTGGGATACCACCGTTCTTGAGGTTACCGTTACCATGGTCGAGAAGGGCGATACCGTTCACGTCATAGTACTGTGATCCGTCAGCATTTCTTACATAAAGAGGATAGATAGGAGCGATCTGAGATGTGAATGCCCAGATGTTTGCTGTAGAACCGTCTGAACCGTTGTTTGAGAGTGAGTTGAACTCGAACTTGGTGTAAGACATGTTCGCACCGACCTTAAGCCAGTTAGTTGCCTGATAGTCAGCCTTGAGACGTGCAGAAAGACGCTCGTGGTCAGACTTTTCTGTAATACCCTGGTTGTTGAGGTAGCTCAATGATGAGAAGAAAGACATCTTGTCCTGAGCACCTGCGATAGATACTGTATACTCCTCACGGATACCCTTGCGGTAAACCTCATTAGCCCAGTCGTCAGCCTTGAGCATGTGGTCGCCTGAAACATATCCTTCAGTTGCACCTGGGTTGAACTTGCCGTTACGTCCGATTGAGTACTGGCCCTCAGGAATTGTGTAAACCTGATAACCGAGACCGCCGGCAGCTGCATTGTAAAGGTTGTCGTTTGCTCTCATGTAAGCTTCTTCTGCTGAAAGAGCAAGTCCGTCTGGAGCTGTATAATAGTTGTAGAGAGCCTTGTAGTGCTGCTCGTAGAATGCGCGTGGGTCAGTGATAGTCTCATACTCCTGGAGAGCATTTGTGTTCACACCCACCTTCGCGTCGAACGATACCATAGGCTGTCCCTGCTTACCTCTCTTGGTTGTGATCATGATCACACCGTTTGCACCTCGTGCACCGTAAAGTGCATTTGAAGCAGCATCCTTAAGGACGGTCATTGACTCGATGTCGCTTGGAGCGATATTGTTCATGTCGCCGTCGAATGGAGCGCCGTCAACGATGATGAGAGGGTCGTTACCTGCGTTGATTGATGAGATACCACGTACGCGGATAGTCGATGATGAGCCTGGAGCACCGTTTGATGAAATCAACTGTACACCTGCTACCTGACCTGCGAGAGCGTTGGTTACGTTAGATACCTGCGACTGTGCAAGTTTCTCGTCGTCCAAAACTTTTGCAGAACCTGTGAAGGCCTCCTTTGTTGTGGTACCGAATGCCACGACGATAGTCTCGTTCAAAGTCTCTGTGTCTGGAGAGAGGACTACGTTGATTGTCCTTCTGCCTTCAACAGGAACTTCCAGAGAATGATATCCGAGTGAAGAGAACACCAGGATTCCGTCTGCTGGAACTGTCATTGTGAACAAACCATCTGCGTCTGTGCTGGCTCCTGTCATTGTGCCTTTCAGCTGAATAGAAGCGAAAGGCACGAATTCATCTGTCGATGAATCTTTTACACTTCCGGTTACTGTAATGTTCTGCGCTATCGCTGCTGAACTGATCAGTACCGCCAACACTGTGAAAAATAGTTTCATTTTTCTCATAGTTGTTACTTTTAGTTGTTAAACATAAATATTGATACACTGTGTACACTACACTGTAACTGCAATGGTAGAATTTGCTTGTTTTAAAATGAAATCAATACAATTATGTGAGTGTTTGCAATAATGTGGTCTTTACAAAGTTCAACAATGTTTTTTACAATTCCAAACTTCTTTTGGACGCTTTAAGTAGAAAATCTTGACTTTTTCCGCGATTTATCGGCCGATTGTTAGGTCTGCCAATGACCCTAAATTACAATCTGTAAGTATTACCATTCTCGTAGTTTAAAAATGAAATTTTAACAAAAATTTAACTTTTTGCTGATTTTGGCCGTTTTCCTGTTATTTACTGCGTTTTTATGACCATTTTCGTCCTGTTTGCACTAGATAAGAACATGCCAAGGCCCCATCCTGGATTTTCATGCCTTTCAGATTGACATATATAAAGGAAAAAGCGACAATCTTTTCAGATTGCCGCTTTCCAGCTATAGAACCCTTTAAAAGGAAATCTTTCTTTATGAAAGTTTATTGATATAAACTGCGATACCGCTCTTGAGGTTTGCAGCTTTGTTCTTGTGGATAACACCGATCTTTGCGAGCTTGTCGATCATTGCATAGACCTTAGGAGCGTTAGCCTCGGCTGCTGCCTTGTCGGTAGTGTTACGAATCGCACGGATTGCGTTTCTTGTAGTCTTTGCATAATACTTATTATGCAATCTGCGCCTTTCGCTCTGGCGATAGCGCTTGTCTGCTGATGCGTGATTTGCCATTGTTTTTATTTTTTATATTTCT
>JAZRQM010000014.1:0-27851 GCA_045649795.1 Candidatus Cryptobacteroides sp.
TTTACAAAAAAAACCGGCGGAACAGGGAAAAACTATCCCGGTCCGCCTATAAAATATGTATGATATTACATTCTTTCAGGGAGCGCGATACCGAGGATCGACATTGCCTTGCTGAGGATCTTTGCGATTGTCTCGACAAGAACGAGACGATACTGGAGAAGCTCCTGATTCTCCTCGCGGAGGATCGGCGTATCATGGTAGTACTGGTTGAACTCCTTCGCAAGCTCATATGCATAGTTTGCGATAAGTGCAGGCGAATGGGCAGCTCCTGCTTCTGCAACCTTTGCAGGGAATGTGTTGAGGAGCTTGATGATACGGATCTCCTTAGGAGTAAGCTCAGAATCAGGCTTCACAGCATCTGCAACATGTGCGATACCCTTCTCGTCAGCCTTGCGGAGGATTGACTTGATACGGGCATGAGTGTACTGGATGAACGGACCTGTATTTCCGTTGAAGTCGATAGACTCCTTCGGATCGAAGAGCATTGTCTTGCGTGGGTCCACCTTGAGGATGAAGTACTTGAGCGCACCGAGGCTGATCATCTTGAAGAGAGCGTCCTGCTCCTCCTCTGAAAGATTGTCAATCTTTCCAAGCTCGAGAGATGTCTCCTTTGCCGTATTGTACATACCTGCGATAAGGTCATCCGCATCTACTACAGTTCCCTCACGAGACTTCATCTTTCCTTCCGGAAGCTCTACCATACCATATGAAAGGTGATAGATGCTCTCTGCCCAGTCGAAGCCGAGCTTGCCGAGGATGAGCTTGAGCACCTGGAAATGGTAGTTCTGTTCATTACCAACCACATATATATGTTCGTCAAGGCTGTACTCCGCGAAACGCTGTTCTGCAGTTCCGAGGTCCTGGGTCATGTATACTGACGTACCGTCGCCACGGAGAAGAAGCTTTCTGTCAAGACCGTCAGCTGTAAGGTCGCACCATACGGATCCGTCCTCCTGAGTCTCGAAGATACCAGCCTCAAGTCCCTTCTGAACGAGTGCCTTTCCGAAAAGATATGTCTGAGACTCATAATAAGTCCTGTCAAAGCTGATTCCGAGGTCGGCATATGTCTTGTCAAAGCCTTCGTATACCCAGCCGTTCATTGTCTTCCAGAGCTCCACAACCTCGGCGTCGCCGTTCTCCCACTTGAAGAGCATCTCCTGTGCTGCCTTGAGCGAAGGTGCGTTCTTTTCCGCCTCCTCCTTGCTCATGCCTCCGGCTACGAGCTCGTCCACCTCCTTCTTATAAAGGTTGTTGAACGCTACATAATAATCTCCTACAAGGTGGTCACCCTTCTTGCCGCTTGACTGCGGAGTCACGCCGTTTCCGAGAACCTTCCATGCATACATCGACTTGCAGATATGGATACCACGGTCGTTCACGAGATTCACCTTCATCACGTTATGGCCGCAAACCTCGAGAAGCTTTGCAACAGACCATCCGAGGAGGTTGTTACGGATGTGGCCGAGGTGGAGAGGCTTGTTTGTATTCGGTGACGAATACTCTACCATGATGGTCCTGCCTGTTGGGGCGAGCTGGCCGAAATCCTCGGCTGCAGCGATCTGTGCGAACACATTGTTCCAGTATACCTCAGAGAAAGAGATATTAAGGAAGCCCTTTACTGTATTGTAAGCAGCGACTTCTGGAACGTTTGTCTTGAGCCACTCTCCTATCGCGTTACCTGTATTTTCAGGTGTTGTCTTCGATACTTTCAAAAGAGGGAACACTACGAGTGTATAATCTCCCTCGAACTCCTTGCGAGTTACCTGCACCTGGAGCTGAGCCTCAGGTACTTCAACATTGTAAAGCGCCTGAATTGCTTCAGACGCTTTAGCTATAATGAATGTTTCCGGTGTCATTATCCTAAATAGCTTTTCAAAAGTTTGCTTCTCTGGCTGTTCTTGAGCTTGCGGATCGCCTTCTCTTTGATCTGACGCACACGCTCTCTTGTAAGTCCGAAACGCTCTCCGATCTCCTCAAGGGTCATCTCCTGGCATCCGATTCCGAAGAATGACTTGATGATCTCTCTCTCGCGTGTCGCAAGTGTCGAAAGCGCTCTCTCGATCTCCTTGTTGAGAGACTCATTCACAAGTCCTCGGTCTGCGCTTGGAGAATCGTTGTTCACGAGCACATCAAGAAGGCTGTTGTCCTCACCCTCAACGAACGGAGCATCCACTGATACATGGCGGCCTGAAACTCTGAGCGTGTCGGCGATCTTGTCCTTAGGGACGTCGATCATCTCCGAAAGCTCCTCGCTTGACGGCATACGTTCGTTCTCCTGCTCGAACTTCTGGAGCGCCTTGTTGATCTTGTTGAGCGACCCTACCTGGTTGAGAGGAAGTCTTACGATTCTGGACTGCTCTGCAAGAGCCTGAAGAATCGACTGACGGATCCACCAGACAGCATATGAAATGAACTTGAAGCCTCGTGTCTCATCGAACTTCTCCGCTGCCTTGATCAGTCCGAGGTTACCCTCGTTGATAAGGTCCGGAAGGCTGAGTCCCTGGTTCTGGTACTGCTTTGCGACAGAAACCACGAATCGAAGGTTTGCTCGTGTAAGTTTTTCAAGAGCCTGCTGGTCTCCCTTGCGGATCCTCTGGGCAAGCTCCACCTCTTCCTCAACTGTGATAAGTTCTTCACGTCCGATCTCCTGAAGATACTTGTCAAGAGATGCACTCTCACGGTTGGTAATGGATTTTGTAATCTTTAACTGTCTCATTAACTATATTTTAAGTTTATTCCTTCTTCTAAACTCCGAAGCCGAAATAACCTGTTCTTCCTGAAGGAGTAACGCCCTCTATAAAGACTGTCCTCTTCGACTTCTTGACGATGTCAATCACTTCCTGCGGAGTCTTTACCGGATGATCATTCACATACAGGATGATGAATCCTTCAACGGCTCCCGCTTCCATGAGTTTACCAGGTCCAAGCTCTACAATCTGAACACCGCTCTTAAGTCCGAATCTCTCAAGTACAGACTCATCGGCGGCCTTTATCGACGATCCATAGAATGCAATCGATCCGTCATCTGATACCGTACCTGTATCCTGAGATGTACCCTTGAATGTAACATCGAACTTAAGTTCCTTTCCGTCGCGAAGAACGGTAACGACTGCATGGTCTCCAGGAGAGAATCTGCTGACGGCTTCCTGTACGGAAGCGGAATTGGTGATCTTGGTAGATTCTATCGCGATGAGGATGTCACCGGCCTTGATTCCGGCCTTATCCGCTGCACCGCTTTTAGAAACCTCATCAATATATACGCCGTTTCTTGAAGAAAGTTTCAATTCCTCAGCAATTTTATCATCAATCGGCTTCATTGCGATGCCAAGTACCGCTCTCTTAACACTTCCGAAGTCCATCAGATCGTAAGCGATCTTCTTCACGATATTAGAAGGCACTGCAAAAGAATATCCCGAATACGAGCCGGTCTGAGAGATGATTGCAGTATTGATACCCACGAGATTACCGGCCTTATCCACAAGAGCTCCACCGCTGTTTCCAGGGTTTACGGCAGCATCTGTCTGAATGAATGATTCGATCTTGAATTCGCCGTTGCTTGGCATTGAACGTCCTTTTGCACTTACGATTCCAGCTGTGATGGTCGAACGGAGATCGTATGGTGATCCGATGGCAATGACCCATTCACCGAGACGAAGCTTGTCTGAATCTCCGAAAGGAATGACAGGAAGTCCTGTAGCCTCGACCTTGAGGAGGGCTACATCCGTCGCAGGATCTGTACCGACAAGAGTTGCAGGATATGTCTGGTTGTTGTTGAGAGTCACCTCAATCCTTGTAGCTCCGTCGATCACATGGTTGTTTGTCACGATATATCCGTCCTCACGGATGATAACGCCTGAGCCGCTGCCGACCCTTTCCCTCTGCTGAGGCATACCCATTCCCCCTTCAGGGAAGCCGAAGAAGAAATCAAATATCGAGCTCGGCGCCTGCTGCTGAGTCTGTGTAGATACGACCTTTACATATACTACCGCATCTACAGCAGATTCTGCCGCATATGTGAAATCCGGCCAGTTGTCCTGCATCAGATTGACAGTACGGAACTGGGCTCCTTCTGATGTCTCAACAATTTTCACCTGGCTTTTTGTCATAGCATTAACTACAGCATAAGCTGTCAGCCCTCCGACTGCTGCGGAAAGCAAAGCGATCAAAATACCTCTTCTCATATTTTCAATGTTTGTTTTGTTATCTTTTGTGTGGTTTTTGCTGACACTTTTGTCACAATTCAAAATACCGGAACGAAAAAATCAAAAAATATGCCAATGGCACGGAAAAAATTTTCTATATTTGTTGGGTTAATAAGAATTATAAAATAACACTATACATCATGAAACTCATCATTTCAAGTTCAGAGTTGCTCAGAGGAGTCATGGCAGTTGCCAAGGCTATCCCTGCAAAGTCACCGCTCCCAATCCTTGAGAACTTCCTTTTTGATCTCAAGGGAAACATGCTTGAGATCACAGCTTCAGACTCGGAGCTCACCCTCAAGACACAGATCGAGGTAGAAAGCACAGCAGAAGAAGGAAGGATCGCAGTGCCTGCAAAGCACATGATGGACCTGCTCAAGGAGCTTCCTGACCAGCCGCTCACAATCAGCACATCAAGCGACAGCTCATTCGTATGCAGCTGGGCAAGCGGAGAGTCGACTCTCCCATATTTCCCTGCAGAGGATTATCCTGAAATCACCGGCACCGATGACACAGCGGTTACTCTCCAGTTCCCGGCACAGAGCCTCGTAGACGGTATCTCAAGCACAATATATGCTACAGCAGACGACGAGATCCGTCCTGCAATGAACGGTATCCTCTTCGACATCGACCTTACTTCGACTACCCTCGTGGCTTCTGACTCGCACAAGCTCATCTGCTACACAACAGCAGACGTGAACGCATCAGAGAAGGCATCATTCATCCTCCACAAGAAGCCTGCGGCTATCCTCAAGGCTATCATCGGCAAGGATGCGGAGATTGTTGAGATATCATTCGACTCAAAGAACGCGACATTCAAGTTCGGCAATACAATGGTAATCTGCCGCCTCGTGGTAGGAAAATATCCTAAGTATCGTGACGTAATCCCTCAGAACAACTCAAACATCCTGAGAATCAACCGCGTACAGCTCCTCAACACAGTACGCCGCGTATCAGTATGTTCTAACAAGGCATCGAACCATATCAAGTTCGACCTCAAGAGCGGAAGCCTCATGGTATCGGCTCAGGACCTCGGATTCTCGTTCGCAGCGCACGAGACAATGCAGTGCCAGTACGACGGCGAGGACCTCACAATCGGCTTCAAGTCTCCTTTCATCATCGAGATCCTCTCGAACATGAACTGCGGAGAGCTCGTGATGAAGTTCCTCGACAGCAAGCGTGCAGCCCTCGTTGTACCAGCTGAGGATGAGGCAGAGAGCGAGAAGATCTGCGGAATCATCATGCCAATTATGATAAGCTAGTCATGGAACTGAATCTAGAAAGACCTTTATTATTTTTCGACATAGAAAGCACAGGGCTCAATATCGCGTCAGACTCGATAATTGAGCTCTGCTTTGTCAAGATCATTCCCGGAAAGTCCGACCCGAACATCCGCACATGGAGAGTAAGACCTTGGGATTATGAGAACAACTGTCTCAGGCAGATAAACCCTTCGGCACAGGCTGTCCATGGAATTTCGCTTGAAGACCTTGCTGGGGAGCCGACTTTCTACCAGATCGTGGACGAGGTCGTGGAATGGCTTACCGGAAGCGACCTGGCCGGATTCAACTCTGCAAAGTTCGACCTCCCGATGCTTGCAGAGGAGATCGAGCGCGTACGCAGGCATACAGACAAGCAGCCTGCAATCGACCTTCACTCGATGAAGATGGTAGACGTGCAGAACATCTTCCACGCAATGGAACCACGCACGCTCAAGGCTGCATACCTTTTCTACTGTGGTCTGGAGCTTGAAAATGCACATGCGGCCGAGGCGGATACACTTGCTACATATGAGGTCCTCAAAGGCCAGCTCGACAGGTACGCCGGCGACCCTCGCATTGAGAACAACATCGACAAGCTCGCGAAGTTCTCGACCAAGCAGAGGACTGTAGACTACGCAGGAAGACTCATCCTCAACGACAAGGACGAGCCTGTAATAAGTTTCGGAAAGCATAAGGGCAAGACAGCGCGTGAGGTATATTTCAGCGAGCCGTCTTACTTCGCTTGGATCGACAACGGCGACTTCACCCTTGATACAAAGCGCCAGTTCGCAAAGCTCAAGGCTCAGTACGAGGCTGAAAAGAAGGCTACGCATGCTGCCAAGAAGCAGGCTAGTACAGTCATTCCACGCACAAAAGGCAACAGACCGTTTGAAGAGCTCGGAAGCCTTTTCTCACAGGAGGAAGAATAATGAACATCATTGTGAAGCCACACGGCAGCGACCTGTGTTACTGCAGGCCTGACACGACATGGGAAAGGGAGAACAAGGATTTCTACGTGCCTGAAGGCATTGGACAGATCCATTGGGCTCCTGTCCTTTTCGTGCGCATAAGCAAGGCAGGCAAATGCATCGGGAAGAAGTTCGCATCCCGTTATTACGACTCATTCGCTTACGGAGCGCTGATGTATTGCGTCGCTGACGGAGATATGAATGTGGCATTCACATCATGCGCAGACCACACATCTCTCCTACCGGCTCCGTCACACAGCGTGGAAGAGCTTGACATTGAGACTAATGCGTTCGAGGTTCAAAAGAACGACGAGCTTATCTTCGGCTTCCCGAAGGTAAATTACGCAAGAATGGTTCCTTCTGGCGGAGAACTTTTGAAGGAGATGATCGAAGATGCGATCTGCAAGGCCTCGAAGCTTACGTCGCTCAGAATCGGCGACTATATGGCCGTCGAGTTGACTCCGGTCTGTCCTCTGGCCTGCCGTGAAGAAAGCGAGGTATCATTCAAGGCGACATTCTGCGGAAACGGTCTCTACGACCTTAAGCTGATATTCTGAGACGGGAACGGTTTTTGAAACCCGCGTAACCATTAAAACGACAAAGACATGAAGACAATCTACAAGACTGCCATCACAGCCATTGCGGCTGTCCTCCTTTTCGCGGCATGTGGAAATGCAGGAGCAAAGACAACAGAAAGAAAGGGTAAGGGCGTGACAGAGCTGAACTCTGAAACATTCAACAAGAAGGTGTATGACATGCGGGTCCAGGAGCAGAAATACCTCGGTGACAAGCCTGCCATTGTGGACTTTACTGCCAGCTGGTGCGGACCATGTCAGAGAATAGCCCCGATTCTTGAGGAACTTGCTGAAGAATACAAAGGCGAGATTGTAATCTACAAGGTAGATGTCGACAAAGAAAAAGGTCTGGCACAGGCATTCAACGTAAGTTCCATCCCTGCAGTTCTTTTTATTCCTGCTGACGGAAGTGACCCGATCATGACAATCGGTGCAAGAGGCAAGGAACGCTTCAAGGAAGATATCCAAAAGTATCTGCTGACGGAATAATCAGAAACGTACATGAACAGAAATTCGGCTGACATTATAATAATTGGTGCAGGCGCGGCTGGCCTTATGGCAGCAGCCGGCGCTGCGGAGACCTTTGCCAGAAACGGAATGGAGGGGAAGGTCATCGTGCTGGAAAAGATGCCGAGACCTGGACGCAAGATCATGATCACAGGCAAGGGAAGGTGCAATTTCACCAATGTGAAGCCGTGGAATGAGTTCAGCAGCCATATCCATCCGAAACCGAATTTCCTCAAGCCGTCATTCTACAATCTGACATCAGAGAAGATGCTGGACTTCCTGCAGGAGCATGGGATGGAGGCGGTTGTGGAGCGAGGAGACAGGGCTTTTCCTGCTTCACACCTCGCATCTGATGTTGTGGATGCATTGGTAAGGGCAGCGGAAGATGCCGGAGCTCAGATTCTCTGCGGGAAAGAAGTTGTTGGCCATCCTGAACGAAGTGAAGGATTCTTCATCGTACGATGCGCTGACGGATCGGCATACACAGGCGCCAAGCTGATCATATGTACCGGCGGACTCTCCTACCCTAAGACCGGATCTACAGGCGACGGATATGGATGGGCAAAGGAGCTGGGACATAGCGTGAGGCCGCTTTTCCCGTCACTGACTGCAATTGTTCCGAAGGGGTATAAAGATCTCTCGACTGCGCTCGAGATGACAAAAAAGGGGGAAGAGATGACAAAAAAAGGGGAAATATCTCAGATGAAAGGTCATATAAACCGAAGCACCCCTCTCAGCGAGATCGGCGAGGCTTTATGCGGAAACCAGCTTAAGAATGTAGGACTGAGCATATTCGTGGACGGAAATGAAGTACAGAACGAATTCGGAGACCTGGATTTCACCGACGGAGGCCTTGAGGGTCCTATCGGATTCAAAGTCAGCCGCAAATGCGTCAATGCTATCGTGAACGGCTCTAAAGTCACAGCTGCACTTGATATGAAGCCTGCAGTAGAGATCGAAGACCTTACTGTCCGAATCAATACATTATGGAACGAGGTCTGCAAGGACAAGCGAAGTGCAAACAAGATGTACAAGGACAGGTTCAGGATCCTGCTTACGAAGGTTCTCCCCATGTCGCTCATCCCGGCTTTCACTAAGATGAATCCGAACGCGGACCATAAGACGCTTGCAAAGGCTTTAAAGGCATGGAAGATGGAGATTGCGGGCTTTGTAGGATATGAACGATGCGTGATCACGGCAGGCGGAGTAAGCCTTGAAGAACTGACAGCGAAGACATTGGAATCAAAGATGATTCCGGGACTGTACTTTGCAGGCGAAGTGCTTGACCTTGATGCAGATACAGGAGGCTACAATCTTCAGACAGCCTTCTCGACAGGATACATGGCAGGAATCTCAGCAGCTAAATAAAACCATGAAAACATCAACATTTTCTCTCAGATCGTCCTATGACGAGCTGGATCTCAGCGTACTCGCAATAAGCCCGGAGACCTCACCGAAGGCGGTAGTTCAGTTTGCCCACGGAATGTGTGAATACAAGGAAAGATATCTTCCTTTCATGGAATTCCTATGCTCGAAGGGATATGCATGCATAATCCATGATCATAGAGGCCACGGAGCATCGGTCAAGTCAGCAGAAGACCTCGGATATTTCTATAGCGGTGGCTATGAAGCTGTGGTCAGTGATGTGCTTACAGTCAATGAACATGCGAAGACAATGTTCCCTGAATGTCCGGTATATCTTTTCGGGCACAGCATGGGGTCTCTCGCAGTACGCTCATTCACAAAGAAATACGATAGTAGCATCGATGGTCTTGTAGTCTGCGGAAGCCCGAGCAGGAACCCAGCTGCAGGAGCAGGAAAGATGCTCGCAAAGATAATAGCCGGATTCAAGGGTGAGCGACACCGTCCGGCTCTTATCCAGAAGATAGCCTTCGACGGATTCAACAAGAGATTTTCTTCGGAAGGTACGAATGCATGGCTTTCTACTGAAAAAGAAAATGTACGATCATACAATGCAGATCCTCTTTGCGGCTACTGCTTCACAGGCAACGGTTTCATGGGGCTTTTCGACTTGATGACGGACACATATTCATCGGACGGATGGAAGCTTGCCAAGCCAGAGCTCCCTATCCATTTCATCGCCGGCTCCGATGATCCGTGCATTACCAGCCTCAAGGATTTCGAGGCCGCAGCCGGTCATATGAAGGCAATCGGATATGCAAACGTTACCGCCAAGACCTACGAAGGCCTCCGTCACGAAATCCTGAACGAGGTCGGCCGCGAAAACATTTGGCAGGACGTCGTTTCTGTCTTTGAAAAATGGGATTCTAAATAGACCTGAGATAGTCCAGTTCTTTTTCAGCAGCAGCTTTCCATGACATCGATTCAGGTATAGTCTGATATGAAGCTGTCTGAAGTATACCTGTTATCTTGGAGGACATTCCATTCACGAACCCATCGCCAAGAAGTACGACATACCCACGTCCGATGACCTCCGGAATTCCTCCGACGTCTGATCCCACAACTGAGGCGCCACATCGGATAGCTTCCGCACATACGAGCGGAAGGCCCTCGTTAAGACTCGGAAGGACCATGACATCGATGCAGTTCATCACGGACGGCATCTCTTCGGCCGGAACATTTCCCCAGAAACGGACATCGATGGTCTCGTCGGCAGCCATTGCAGGCTCGACCGAACCGCGGAGTTTGCCGTCACCGACCATCCAGAATTTCAAAGGTCCATCGTAACGGGAACGAATCTCATGGAACAAAGGCTGAAGCAAAGAGACGTTCTTGACAGCGACGATACTGCCGACAAAGGCTACGACCTTATCTCCAGGAGCAAGTCCATACTGCTGTCTCAAAGCCAGCCTTCGGTCGTCAGAATAACGTACGAAATCATCAGAAACGCCATTATAAAGCACCTCCTTGTGTGCCGAAACCGTTATCTTATCCGATTCCGTCCGCAAAGCCTTGCTGACGAAGAAATTACATGCCGCCCCATCCATAACGGCACGCGTTTCCCTGAGAATGAGAGGGTTACGCCACGGATGGGTATGCACATCTGAACCATGCCATGTCACGAAGTATGGAGTACCGAAACGGATGGAAGCTTCTCTGGCCAAGATTCCTCCGGTAAATGAATGTGCTATGATCCTGTCATATCCTTCAAGCAATCCGATATGGGCTGAAACAAATTTCCTGAAGAAAAACGGCTGTCTATGAAGCTTATGTACAAGGATATGATCCGTTATCGAGAAATCATACCAGAGCATATTGTATTTGATGCCGTCTATGGTAACATCATCCACGAAAGGTACCTTCGGGGTGTGACGCAGATGACGGGTCAAGGCTGTGTCGCGGCTGTGAATGCAGAATACATCTACCTCGCACTCCCCTGTCTCTACAAGATGCTTCACACGGTTATGCACAGCGTTGAAGAGTCCTTTCCTGTCGAAAGGACTGCTCTCGAATATGACGGCTAGCTTAAGCATGGAAAATCGAATAGATGCGAGACACAATCTTGTAAATTGTTATGGACATTGACGGATTTCCTGCCTTGAACAGGAGAATATTAAATATCTGCCCCGTACGGACAGAGAATACACCCAGATTCTGATCTGCCGCCATCACGGAATATACCCATCCAAGATAGTCTTCGGTCAAAAGAGCGGTCTTACGTCTGGCGAAGATGTTCAGGATACGGCAGCAATAACGTCCGACCACGTCCTTATGATACAAAGCATTGAGCTTGAGGCTTGCAGGATAAATGTCTGTCAGCGCGACAAGCGCCTGAACATAAGCTGGAATGAATCGACGCAGCTGCATCAGATGACGGTCCGAGGCGATATCGCTTCCCAAAGAGCCAGGGCGGATATGATATGCATAGACCGGTACTGAACATGTATGGGCTGAGCGGCATTTCGAGAAGAACGTGAATACGAAGAGCTTGTCTTCCGCATAGCTGAGGTCCTCGCAGAAACGCAGATCGCCTACTGTCTTGCGGCGGAACATCTTCGACCACGGAGCATCCAGCATCTCACAGTTGCGCTTGATATTGTCTTCAAAGAAAAAGGCCATCTCACCGCCTCTGTATGAGCGCGTCTTCAGTGGAAGGACTTCCTTTCCAGGAATTCCTCCGACAAATGTGGTATATCCGCCTATGACGATGTCCTCGTCCACTACTTCTTCAAACATCCTTTCCAGAGCATCCGGCAGCAATGCGTCATCAGAATCCACGAACATGAGATACTCTCCCTTTGCCATATTGATACCGGCATTTCTTGCAGAGCTCACTCCCCCATTCGCCTTATGGATAGTCCTGAAACGCGGATCAGTAGCCGAATATCTGTCGCAGATCAATGGCGACGAGTCTGTACTTCCGTCATCAACCAGTACTACCTCAAAAGAGCTGAAAGTCTGGCTCACAACACTTTCCAAACACCTGTCAAGGTATTCCTCTGCATTATAGACAGGGATTATGATGGTCAATCTACTCTTATCCATATTCTTATTTCTCTAAAGATTCACGAAGGAAAGTCAATGACTCCTCGCGTTTGCGTGCAATTATCCTATCCACTTCCTCCCAATCGATATCGGAAAGGAAATACACTCCGTCATCTTCCGGATCTATTCCATGTACCAGCCTCATGTCAAGACCGAACATATCCAATAATGAATTGAGTCGCGCCATGCCTCTGCGGCTGTTTCCGACAGCAATGAATCTCTTGTGCAGAAGCAATGACAGCACACATCCATGGAATGAATCGGTAACCACGAACTCCGCATCGACGAATGCAGCAAGCCACTGCTCCAACGCCGGCACGACCCTTTCGCCGACCGGACGGTCATTTACATACGGATGGACCGATGAATCATATGAATCATAACCGGTGATCCTCTTCATGAAATCCACGACATGCGTCTTTTCCGGAGAAGAATCAAGTATATATGTAAGTATCTTTCCTTCAGCAGGATGCGCCTTGGCAAGCGAAGCCATGTCGGCATATGCCTGAGGGTCAAGAAGCATTACCGGATCCAGAACATGGGCAGCGCCTTCATGGTCCAGCCACTCTTCGCAAAGCCCTACAGCCGAATCCTCACGCACCGAAACCCCGTCGAAGGCCTCTAGAAGCTTCGCACATTCTTCAAGCTGGGTGAATTCATACTCCAGTTGGTCCGTACCGAAAGAAGCGGCATATGCGACTCTTTTCACATCCCAACCCCGGGTAAATGCAAGATAAGCATCCTTGATCGGATGGAAATATCTCGGACGCCATACCTGGTCGCTTCCGACGACGAATGCATCGTATTCACCTTCTTTTATATCATTGTATGAATCTATCAGTCGGGGATTTATCTTCGTCCGGACAAAAGCAGAAGTCTCGGCAGACAGGACAGGCAGCTCTTTCTTATACCTTTTCTCTCTGAACACCTCCGGTCCCTGCGAACCCTTCAAGAGGCGCTTGAGAGCCCTTCCCGCATATACGAACGGAGCCTTTAAACCCTTGGGGGCAGGCATCTTATCCTTTATATCAAGGACTGTAACCTCATGTCCCATGGTCTCCAGAACGGTTTTCAGAGCATATGCCTGAAGCAGACCTCCGTAATTCGTATGAAGCGGCAATGTAACTATAGCAGTCCTCATCTGCAGATCCTCCTTTTCAGTTTTGAGAGTCCAGAGCGGACTCCGCCATATATTATTTTATGAAGGGGCTTTCTTGTGATGAACCCTTTCATGTATTTTATCAGGTCCTCGGCCGAATGATGGCCCTTGAAGAACTCTTCGCGACGTTCAGGCATACGTATGCTTTCGGCAAAGCCTCCATTGTTCTTACTTGCCTCGTCCATATCTACAGTTTCAGCCTGGATATCAGCTTCTGCAACTGCTCTCCTTCCCTTTTCGCTGTTCACAAGCACAAGTGATACGCCCTTGTCATCATTCATCTGGGGAGCAGTATCAGCAACACTCCAAAGATCGGCCAGGGTCAGGTCGGAACCGCTTCTGCCCCCTCGTGCCGGACAATTATAACAAGACGGACGCAGACTCATATCCTGAAGGAAAAGGGCCATGTACGGATTCTTTACGTACGGCATCCTGACTTCGTCCGCTCCGGCCGCATACACAAAATCATAATGCATCCAGCTGCGTGACTTGTCCCTGAAACGAAGACTTGTGAGCTTACCGCCATGTCTGGCTTCGAGTGCCTTGACATATTTCTCCCACAGCCCCGGACTCGGCACGCCATGACATGCACAATCGACAGTCAACAGGTTTTCATCCTCCTTTCCAAGGAAGGAATTCAATCCTGCGATCTGGCACGGAGTACCGGTAAACATCACCTTCCTGCCCTCGCCGAGATAATATCTGACCTCCTCAAATGTGCCATACAAGTCGCTCTGGACGTATTTGGAGCCTCTCATACGATTTACGGCTTCCATATCCTCGGCATCGGCGTGTCCTACCGTCATATCTTCATTCAAGACCGCGCCATAGACTACTCCGCCAGCATCTATCACCTCCCCTGCAAGAGCCGGGAAGACTCCCCCGGATGCACTTTCAGATACATATCCTTCGTTCCTTGCAGCCAAAGCTTCAAGCGGCTGAGCAGGCTCACCCGGATTCAAAACCGGACATACCTTCTCGCATTTCCCACATCCGATACAACGGTCAGGATTAGCGACCGGATAATCAAATCCCTCGCGGTCACGTCTCATGACGATACACTGGGCCGGACATGCATTCATGCATGCCGTACATCCACAGCAGAGTGATTTATCCGATATCGTTATCATGCCTTCTTCATTATAAGGTTCATCAAAGCCTTCCTTTCATCCTTGCTGCAGCTTATAAAAGCTATGACCAGAGATACTGAAACCACACATACAGCCACCGAAAGACAGAATCCCAGGAATCCGTCCGGCATGCAATGGCATGTTAACATCGGTACAATCGACGCGACAGCAGCCGTCATCAGGACATTCAGATAAACCTCACGCACATATAGCCCCATGTCCAGTCCCATCATCTTCCTGAGCATGATAAGGCGGACAAAGAAACATATCTGCGAGATTATGATGGCCACAACAACAGTGATTTCAGGAGCAGCACCCAACTTCAGGTACACATAGGAAACCGGCACATTCAGAAGCTGGAGACCACCTACGGCAATCTGATAATTACGTATTTTTCCTGTTGCAAGCATGGCTGTTATCAGAGGGCTCGAGAGAGATTCACTCAAAGCGAAGATAAGGAAAAGCTGCACAAAGAGAACCGAATGCTCCGGAACTTCCTTCAGCCATATCTGCATCAGATATTCTGCATTGAAAATGACCGGCAGGGCTATCATGAAAAGCAGATAGAAAGACATTCTCGAAGAACGGCGCAGAAGCGGGAACAGGTAGTCCATGTCTCCTGACGCGTAAGATTTTGTAATCTGAGGATTTACCGCTGTCATGAAATTGGTCACAAAGCCCTGGACTGCACCATTGAGCTGTACTGCTACTCCGCGAGCGGCATTTACTGCAGGACCGGAGAACAGATTGACAAGGATGTTTCCGCCATGGTCCCTGAGTACACCGGATGTAACTCCGATGAAGTTCCAGCCTGCAAATGAAAACATTTCCTTCATCAGCTGGCGGTCGAATACAGGACGGTAACGGCATTCATGGAAATTGATGCGGCAATATATACCATACGCCATTCGCACGATCAGGACAACTCCTGCCATGAGGGCGGCATAATAAACCAGCCTGTCAATCGGCGAACGTAATATAAGGAACGCTACTCCAAGCCTCAAGAGACCGTCCATAATGCCTATATAAGCATAGGCAGACATCTTTTCATGGGCGGTTATAGATGCCATCTGCGGTACGCTCATGAGATTTATGACAAAGGCAAGGAGAGAAAAATGCAGCACCCACTTCGCTGCAGATATCCTAGCCGGATCGATCGTCATCTTGTTTTCTATGAACCAGAGGCCTATCGGCTCTGACAGAACCACAACGACGAGAGCAAGGATCAGCTGGATAGTAACGGCGGTCGAATATACCTTGTTCAGCTGGCCTCCGGGGCCTTTCCCCATCTCAAATGTGATGAATCTGGACACAGCCGAATTCAATGCTCCGGAAATGATCGTGAACATTGCCACGACACCGCCGACGACATTGTAAATGCCGAAGTCATTTTCGCCGAGAGCACCAAGAACGACGCGGGATGTGTACAGCCCGACAAGCATGAGAACGAACATCCTGATATACAGCATCAGGGTGTTTCTGGCGATTCGACTGCTTTTCAATGAGTTGTCCTGCTCCATGGCGACCGGCATATATAAAAAGCAAATTTAAGAAAATATCTGCAAAAAAGAAAGTTTGCATTTTCATTTGCTTTTGTCACGGATTATATCTAACTTAGACGTCGATTATGAACACTAAACACTAAGCAGATATGGTAAGATATTGTGTAATGTGGAAGTTCAAGCCATCAGATGGCAAGACTTCTAAAGAACTCGCCGAAGACGTCAAGGAAAAATATGAGTCCCTCCTGGGACTCGTGCCAGGTCTTAAAAGCATTGAGGTAGGCGTAAACCGTAACGAAGGCAAGACTTCTTACGACGCTGTGATGCTTGCAGACTTTGACAGCTGGGAGTCACTCGCAGCTTACAAGGCAGACACCTTGAGGGGCAACGTTATAGAATACGTAAAGACCATTGCAGAGGTTCGTGCAAAAGTCGAGTACGAAAGATAGGATTCATAATCCTTAAAGAAAGGGTCACCGTGATGGTGACCCTTATTTTATGGTCTCATTCCGTTTATTATCAATGTCTTGATTTCCTCTTTGCGGCTGTCAAGGTAGGTCTTGCGGAGGCTGGAATCGCATTCACCGATAGCGAATCCTTTAGGGGCGACGATGAATACGGAGATGGTCAGCGACATGATGTTCATCAGAAGGTCGATAGGACGCATCGGACGGATTCTGCCAGCCTCAACCTCCTCCGCCACCATCTTTTCGAACCTGCCGAAAGCGCTGCTGCGGCTCTCGCTTCGCAGATACCTGTCACGGAATTTATCCCAGCGTCCGGGGTTCATTATGAGCTCGTTAACGATGAATGGAGCGAGTCTTTCGTCGAGTTCAAGAATGCTGAAATAGAAATCTATGACATTGCGGACACGCTCCACGAAATCGATGGATTCGTCCAATGGAGCATCAAGATACTCCACGACATGCTCGACCTTCGGAGCGAAAACGTCCCAGAAAAGTTTTTCCTTAGTCCTGAAATAATAATGTATGAGAGCCTGATTGCAGCCAACTGTCTTGGCGATTTCTGTAGTTGAAGTGCCGTTGAATCCCTTTTCAAGGAAAAGGCGTTCCGCCACCCAAAGTATTCTTTTCTCGATATTCTGATTCCTTTCCATTGTCTTTTTCGTTGAGACACAAATATAGCAATTTGATTTCATTCTGCGGTCATTACAGGAAAAAGCGTATATTTGATGACAAATATTGAATCATGATAATCAGAGAAAACGACATCGAGGTTTCGCACCTCGGAAATTTCAAAGGCGGAGAAAAGCATCTCGAAGCCCGCATGTATTTCGACGGAACCAACAGGATACTTACAAAGGCAAGGCTCATTCCGGGAGCATCCATCGGCATTCACACCCACGAAGACAGCTGTGAGGTGATATTCATACTCGAGGGCAACGGAAGCATCCTGGAAGAAGGCGTAAAAAAAGCAGTACAGGCCGGTGATTGCCTATACTGCCCTAAGGGTGGTACCCACAGTCTGATCAACGATTCGGAATCAGATCTCGTATTCTGCGCCGTCGTTCCTCAGCAGTAAGTTACTTCTGATATTTCTTAGTGTGCTCAGCTATGAGATCGGCATCGTCAAAGTAGTCGATCTGCATGGCCTTGCGCACTTCTGCGAGGGTCTTTGCAGCCTCTGCACGCGCAGTTTCTGATCCCTTGCGGAGAATTTCGTATACCTGAGGGATGTTCTGTTCATACTGGGCTCTTCTCTCGCGCATCGGCTGAAGGAAGTCCTCCATGATGTTGAAGAGGAACTTCTTGCATGTGCCGTCTCCGAGTCCGCCACGACGGTAATGATCCTTCATCTCGTCGAGATTTGCATACTCAGGAAGGAACTTCGCAAAATGTTCAGGTGTGCTGAACGCATCAAGATATGTAAATACAACATTTCCCTCAACATGTCCTGGATCTGTGATCTGGAGATGCTCAGGATCGGTATACATGCTGTTCACCTTCTTCTTTATCTCCTTTGATGTATCCGAAAGATAGATGCAGTTACCAAGAGACTTGCTCATCTTTGCCTTTCCATCAGTACCTGGGAGGCGGAGACAGGCTGCATTTTCAGGAAGAAGCATCTCCGGAGTAACCAGAACCTCGCCATATACTGCATTGAACTTATGAACGATCTCGCGGGTCTGCTCGATCATTGGAGCCTGGTCAACTCCGACAGGCACTGTAGTTGCCTTGAAGGCTGTGATGTCCGAAGCCTGGCTGATAGGGTATGTGAAGAATCCTACAGGCGTGCCCTTCTTGTTCTGATTCTCGTCCTCATCGCCCTCTGAGAAGCCTCTGAGCTGGATTTCCTGCTTTACGGTAGGGTTACGCTGGAGACGCTGCACTGTAACAAGGTTCATATAATAGAAGGCAAGCTCGCAAAGCTCCGGAACCTGCGACTGGATAAAGATCGTAACCTTCTCCGGGTCAAGACCGGCCGAAAGATAATCAAGCGCTACCTCTATGATATTCTGTCTGATCTTTTCCGGATTGTCTGCATTGTCTGTCAGAGCCTGAGCATCGGCGATCATGATGAATATCTTCTCAAACTCGCCGGAATTCTGAAGCTCTACCCTTCTCTTGAGAGATCCCACATAGTGTCCAAGATGGAGCTTTCCGGTAGGACGGTCACCTGTCAAAATTACTTTTCCCATATATTCTGTACTGTTATTTTGCGTTATTATATGTGATTTCACCACAAAAATATCACAAATATAAGAATCTTTTGTGAAGTATTATAAATTTGCGGAAGTAACTAAAACCAGACACAATATGAAAAAGATCATTTTCAGCATGATTTTCATGCTTGCGCCGCTCGCTGCGGCATTCGCACAGGACGTAGTCGGAAAGTGGAAACTCGAGGACGGAACCGCAATCGTAGAGGTCTACAAGAGCGGCGACGCCTACAACGGAAAGATCGTGTGGCTTGAGAAGCCGACAGAGGCAGACGGTTCACCAGCTGTAGATGACAACAACCCGGACAAGGCTCTCCGTAGCCGCAAGCTCATCGGTCTGAACATGCTCAGCGGCCTTAAGAAGAACGGCGGTGAGTACACCGGAGGAACAATCTACGATCCAGGTAACGGCAAGACATACAACTGCTCGATGAAGGTAGAAGGCGACATCCTCAAGGTCCGTGGATCGCTTGACAAGAAGGGCCTCCTCGGCAGAACAATGGACTGGTACCGTGTAAAATAACACGTACACGAACAAAATAGAGCCCCCATATTCCAAACAGCAGAATATGGGGGCTCTTTTATTTCTGATTCATTACTGGTATTGTTCTTTGGTCAGGACTATGCGATAAAGATTGCAGCCGACAAGATTGCCGAGAACGATGCATGCATATACTCCAAGTATCTCCAGAGCGTGGAGTTTCCAGAACGAAATCGGCACGCAGAGATAATAGAATGCATCCGCCACGCAGTGGGTGAAGCCGCATATGATGAAGAGAGGCACACCGAAAAGGAGCGGAAGATACTGCTTCTGGCGGGCAAACTGCACGGCTGTCGTCATGATGAATCCGCATCCTATACCCAACAGTCCGCATCTGAGTGCTCCAGTGCGGATACGGCCTTCGAGGATTCTCTGAGCCGCAGCCTGAATCTCAAGAGGTGTCACACGCGCAAGAAGCGACGCTATGAAGCAGCCGATGATGTTTCCGAGAAGAATCATGAAAAGCTGACCGACCTCACCTTTATTGATGAATCCGGCTGTGCCTGTATAAAGTTTAAGTTTATAACCCACTACGGTCAGAAGTCCGAACGAGAAGAGGACGGCACCTGCAAGGGATCCGTAAGCCTCAGCCTGAACGCCTGCAGCCAGGAAACCGAAGCCAGCGGTTCCGATAGCGATACCGGCGAATATTGATGAACGTAAAAGCTTTATCATAGGTTCTTTCTTATATATAGGCAAAGATAGGAAAATTTACTTAATCGGAGCGACATCAGTCACTTCAAGCACATTGCCGGAAACATGGAATCTGATGTTATGACCAGCAAAGGACAATCCATACTCCCTTTGCGGATCATCATGATATGACGGCCGGGGATCCAGGCGAAGCGTTTCAACAAGTGATGGAATAACCTCAGTATCAGCGATTTTTGCAGAAAGTTCCGACGGAAAAACGACCTTCAGCGAACGTTCCTCAAGCGCATCTACATAGCCACATACCGCCTCAGGCCTTGAATCCGCGTACCTTATATATGGTTTTATATCATAGATCGGAGTCCCGTCCATAAGGTCAGCGCCAAGCACAGTCACAACAGGGCCGTCCGGTGTGGAAAGTTCGACGGAATGGATCTTCACACATGAAAGACCTAGAGGATTCGGTCTGAAAGGAGAACGTGTCGCGAATACGCCCATATGGGCATTGCCACCCAGCCTCGGAGGACGTACGGTAGGCTGCCATGGGCTTGTCGTGCGATTGGCCGAGAACTCCCAAATGAGCCATATGTGCGAAAAGCCGTCAAGTCCTCGCAGAGCATCCGGGTTACGATACTCCGGCTCAAAGATTATGCGTCCTTTGAGATTTCTGGCCAAGCCGCTCTGACGCGGTACTCCGAATTTTTCGGGAAACTCGGTCCTTATGAATGCAATAGGTTTGATTTCCATATGTCAAATTTAAACATTTTTACAAGATCTGACAAATATTATGGCTATCTTCGTAGTCTGGACTAAACTATTATAACATGAAGAGATTTCCAATCATCTGTATCCTTTCATTGGCCGCAATCTCCACCGCTGCACAGGATAAGCCTTTCCTTGAAGATCTTTCCTATTATGTTGAAAACACGAAGGTTTTCGAACTGAATCAAGAGGAAGGACGCGCATACCACATTCCCGACAAGAGCATATTGCTGAACGGAACATGGAAGTTCAACTACACCGAAACCCCTTACGATGTACCGAAGGATTTCTTCAAGCTTGGGTTCAACGACCGCAGATGGGCTGAGATTCCTGTTCCATCCAACTGGGAGATGCATGGATTCGGAGAACCTCTCTTCAGAAATGTACAATCACCGTTTCCGAACACTCTGCCAACAGCCTTTACTGATTCTCTTCAGAGGATTGTAGACGGACGCATACCAGCGACCGAGAGGGAGCGCAGATTCGCAGGGTACCAGCTTTCCGGCGCAGGCTCGACAGACCCTTACGTAGTCAAGGTTCCAAATGCACCTATGTACTTCAACCCTACCGGAGCATACAGGACATCCTTCACCCTTCCTGCTACGTGGAAAGGAGACAGGATTTTCCTCAGGCTTGAAAAGACAGCCTCTGCATCGTTCATATGGGTGAACGGACATCAGGTAGGCTATAACGAAGGAGCACAGGAACCGGCAGAATACGACATTACCGAATATGTAAAGACAGGAAAGAACTCCCTTGCGGTCCTTGTACTCAAATACAGCGACGGCTATTATCTTGAAGGTCAGGACTATTGGAGACTCGCCGGCATTTTTGACGACGTATGGGTATATGCTGCACCTCAGGCACGCATCTACGATTGGCAGGTAATAACAGACTTCGACAGCTCATACACAGATTCCGAGCTTTCCGTAGCAGTAGACATTAAAGGATATGACATGAGCGCTGCCGGAATGAAGCTGGAAGCATCTGTCAGCAGAAACGGAAAGACAGTTGCCGAAATGACAGCTCCTGCCTTTGACCTTAAAGCCGGTGACAAGCGCACGATAAAGCTGAACACATTGGTAAAATCTCCTGAAAAATGGTCATCGGAAACCCCTGCTCTGTATGACATGACATTGACACTCAGCGATTCAGAAGGCAGGAAAGTGGACAGTGTGACCAAACGCATCGGCTTCAAGAAGACTGAGATCATCGACGGAGTATTCTACCTCAACGGAGTTGCGCTCAAAGTAAACGCGCAGTGCTCACATATGCAGCATCCAAGCCTGGGCCATGTGATGACAGAGGAAGTTATCAGAAAAGACATCGAGATCCTCAAGCAGTTCGGATTCAATGCGGTAAGAACATCGCATTACCCTCCTGTAAACAGATATCTGGAACTCGCAGACGAGTATGGACTTTTCGTGATAGACGAGACCGGAGACGAGGCTCACGCAACAGAGTATGTCTGCGGATTGAAGGAGTTTACGGAAATGTACCGAGAAAGAGTCAGAAGAATGGTTCTGCGTGACAGAAACTACCCTTGCGTATTGTTCTGGAGTGCAGGAAACGAGAGCGGCGAAAGCTTCAACATCAATGAAGTGGTTGCAGAGGGCAAGAAGTATGACCCTACACGATTCTGGATGTATGGCGGAAATGCCGCAATCCATCCTGCAGAAGAAATCGTAGGTCCTCGATATGCATCTCCGCTCGAGCACGAATTCCGTTATGGATTCAACCCTGCAGACAAGAGGCCTTCATTCATGGACGAATACCTGTCAGTAGCCGGAAACGGATGCGGAGGATTGGATGACTACTGGAATGAGATCTACGAGCATCCAAGCCTTATGGGAGGCGCTATCTGGGATTTTGTCAGCGTCGGCATCGACCAGCCTGTCAGATATCTCGAAGACAAGTCTCCATACGGCACACCGGTGAACATCATGGGTCAGGCCAAACTCGTCAAGGGCCCTACAGGCAAGGCCATGGACTTCAACAAACAGGAGCAGTGGCTTCAGGTCTATTCATCGGACAACGTCGAGATAGACGGAAACAAGCTCACACTGACCCTGGACATCTTCCCTCGCAGCTTCAACCGCAGCGGAGGATACATGATCACCAAAGGTAACAACCAGTACGGTCTCAAGCAGAACAGAGACGACAAGCTTGATTTCTATATCGATACAGGAAGACGAGAGCTTCTCACCGTTCCATTGCCTGCAGACTGGCAGGACAGATGGCATAATGTGACAGCTGTCTACGACGGAGAAAAGATGACCGTATATATCGATGGCAATGAAATGGGCTGCAAGGAGGCACGCGGAAACATCAGAAACCTTCCGCTTTCACTCTGCATCGGCCGAAATGAAGAAAGAAACGGCCAGGATACCAATGAGTATATCTGTGACGCAATCATCGACAATGTCGGTATCTTCAACAAGGCAGTATTGCCGTCAGAAGGCTTCAAAGCCGAGGAATCCGTTCTCTGGCTTGACTTTGAAAACGAATATGAAGACGGTAAATTCTGGTCATACGGCATCGGTGCACGCACATACGGAAGCATCTGGCCGGACAGGACTCCTCAGCCGGAAATGTGGCAGATGAAGAAGAGTGTGCAGCCGCTTTCATTCCGTCTTCTTGACCCTGAAAACGGAGTTGTCGAGGTATGGAACCGCAACCATTTCCTTGATGCGGACTATTATAAGACCACATGGACACTTACAGCAGACAATGACGTCATCGCTGAGGGAGAGATGGACATTGACATCGCACCTCTTTCAAAGGGAATGGTATCGATCCCATACAGCAAGCCTGAAATCATCCCTGGAAAGGAATACAGGCTGAACATCAGCTCTGTACTTCGCGAAGACCAGTTATGGGCTGAAAAGGGTTTCGAGACATCTTGGGAACAGTTTGAGCTCAAGTCATGGAACCTCCCTGCGCATGCATCATACAAGCCTGGAAAAGTCACTGTAAACGAAGATTCCGAAAACGTAACATTGACCGGAGAGAACTTCTCATACACATTTGATAAGGAAACAGGAGCACTTACTTCCATCATCTCCGCTGGACGCGAAATGCTCACATCTCCTGTAAGACTCAATGTATGGAGAGCACCGCTTGCAAATGAAGTGGACGGATGGAACGCATACAGCGCTCCACAGCCTAGAACTGGAGGATATGGCGGAATCGGCCATTCTAACGTTGTAGCTTCATTGTACTATTCTACCGGACTGGACGACCTCGGATATGCAGTTTCATCTGTAAACGCACGCGAATTCGACGGAGGAGCTGCTGTCGACATCAGAGAACTCGTACTTCTTGACGGCGGACAGGGAGAAAGCAAGCAGCTTGATCAGTACATTTCCGGAATGTCCTTCAACGGATTCGAAAGCACATACAGATATATCGTATACGGAGACGGAACAATGAAGATCCACCATATGGTCAAGCCACAGGGTTCTATGCCGGCATGGCTCCCACGTATCGGTATCACCTTAGGTCTGGACGGCAGTCTGAGCAATGTAGAATGGTACGGAAGAGGTCCTCAGGCCAATTATCCTGACAGAAAGAGCGGATATCGCATCGGCATCTGGAACACTACAGTCGAGGACATGTACGAGCCGTACCTGATACCGCAGGACTTCGGTTTGAGAACAGACAACAGGTGGGTAAGAATGACCGACCAGGAAGGTCGCGGTCTGGAATTCTCGACTGACGAGCTGTTCAATTTCAACGCTTATAATTATACGACCGAGAACCTCACAAAGGCCGTATACACTTATCAGCTGAAGAAAACCGAGGACATCACATTCAACCTCGACTACGCAACATCTGGCGTCGGCTGTACCGCTCGAGGAATCTTTGATTCATACAAGGCATATCCGCAGCAGTACGAAAGGACAATAACAATCCGCCTGGTATGTGGCGAGTAAAACAGGCAGAAGCCATCACGCACAAAAGTCCGGAGTTCATATGAATTCCGGACTTTTTTACTTTTGAAGGCACAAGTTTCCCAATACGAAAAAACCTCAGCTGAATTGCTTCTGCTGAGGTTTTCTGTGGTGCCACCGGCTTGCAAACTTGATACTTCCTGATACTATTTTCCGTAACAAATTCGATTCTCACACCCATTTTGATACTCGCTGCAACTGTTTTTAGTTGCAGGAAGTAAAGAATTCGTGATACATATAGTTATACAGTAGAGTTTTACTTAATGATGTTCAATACGCTTCTGAGTCGTAATAACAAATAGTATAATCATGAGTAATAACAATCCACAACTATTTGTCAAATAGCATCATCCTGATGAAATTATAATACTCCCGCTTTTTCAGACAGGTGCTTAAGTTAAATTTTAACTATCTTATCACCCCTGAAAGGAACAAGAAAAAAGTACGATGCAAAGTTCAAAGCGAAGGTCGCTTTGGAGGCCATCAAGGAGCGCGAGACTCTTAATGAACTCGCAGTGAAGTACGAGGTTTCACCGGTTATGATCAGCCGTTGGAAGAAAGAGTTCATTGAAAATTCAGCAGCCGCATTTTAAGCGCCTAAGGTTGATGACACTGCGATTGAAAAGGAAAAAGACAGATACCTTCGAGTGATTGGCGATTTGCAGATGCAGTTGGATTTTGCGAAGCGGGTATCCAGAAAATTGGGGATAGAGATGCCCGCAGAGGATTATTCTCCCCAGAGCACGATCTGAGCCTCAGCAAGCAGTGCACAATCTTAGGATTGAACAGAACCAGCATCTACTATACTCCCAAAGGAGAGAGCAAGGAGAACCTGGAGATGATGCAGAAGATCGATGCCGAGCATTTGGATCATCCAGCCAAGGGAGTAGTGGGTATGACCGACTTTCTTTTGGAAGAAGGTTACAAAGTAGGGCTGAGAAAAGTACGTCGTATGATGCGCCTGATGGGCATAATGCCAGTGAGCCATCGCAAGCATTTGAGCAAGCTTGGAAGCGCATCCTACATCAAGCCATACCTGCTCAAGGGCTTGGATATTGACCATCGCAATCAGGTCTGGTGCATTGACATCACATATATTCCGATGAAGAAAGGATTTATGTGCTTGACCGCGATAATTGATGTTTATAGTCGCTTCATTGTGGGCTGGAGTCTGCACAACTCGTTGGACACTTCATACTGCATAGAAGTAGTCCAGAACGCGATTGCGACCTATGGCGCACCTGAGATCATTAACTCAGACCAGGGTTGTCAGTTCACTTGCAAGGCATGGCTTGATGCCTGGGCTCAGCACCCTCAGATGAGGGTCAGCATGGACGGCCGCGACCGAGCTAAAGACAATATCTGGATCGAAAGGTTTTGGAAAACAATAAAATATGAGTATGTTTACATCCTGCCAGAGGAAAACGGGGCTGCGCTCTACAGCGGAATCAAGAGATTCATTGATAACTACAACTACCATCGAAGGCATCAAGGAATCGACCGACAAGTACCAAGCAAGCTCTACATTCGTCCAGCAGCTTGATTAACTAACTAACAAGACTACGATACCTGTCTAAAAAACGGTAGTAGGCATAAAGGTGAAAGCCAAGTAACTGAATTTGGCGATACTCGTTCACAATCCCGTGAACTTACCGATGTTTGTACCTCAACCGTCAAATACGACCTTGTTGGCGATATTGCCAAAGGTGCAAACCTCACTCGCCGCACCGTAGTGAAGATACTGCAAGGTATTAAGCAAAGTAAACTCTACTTGTTCAAGAACAATCCCGAAGAATTTATCCGTAAGGTGATAAGCATTATCAAAGAACAGAAATCAACGATGATTGTAGAGGCAATCCACTACAACATTACCGAGGGTAAGTACGATAGCGACATTTTCACCGTCAAGAGCAAGATGGACTTTGACCGAGCCTACGAAGCGAAGAAACATATCACCGATTATGTATTCAGCGACAGCAAGGGAGAACGCCAGTTTGCCCACGACCTTGACGAAGCAAGCGAGGTAGTGGTATATGCCAAACTGCCACGCACCTTCCAAATCCCGACACCCGTGGGCAACTATGCTCCCGACTGGGCTATCGCTATGAAGAAAAACGATGTGAAGCACATCTTCTTCGTAGCCGAGACCAAAGGCTCCATGTCGTCAATGGACTTATCAGCCATCGAGCGAGCCAAAATCGACTGTGCAGAGAAGTTGTTCAACTCCATCTCGACAGTCAATGTAAAGTACCACAAAGTGGCTAGCTATCAGGATTTGATAGATGGTATGAATGCGATAAGCTGATTACAAATTCGGCGTTCACCCTCAACAAGTGAACGCCGAAGTATTCTTTATGCTATAAATCTAATTCATATATTTCTTTTATGTAATTATTTATCTCTGTATCAGATTTTAATGATAGAATTTTTTCTTCTTGTTCGTCTGAAAGCTCTATGAGTCCAAAGTTTTTCACATAATTTTTAGCAAGTGCAAAATAATTACTACCATATGGTTTACTTGTATGTTTTATGTAGTACCAAAAAACTTCTGAACGTAGTATTTTCTGTAAGACTTTCAGTTTTTGTAAATCATCACATACTATTGCATATCCATTATAAAATAATAGTTCTTTATCTTCTGAAATAACAAAGTAGGGATATTCTGCGATATATGGAAATAACAATTTGTACCCAATAATATTTATTGCCTGTGTTCGTCCAAATGCAAACCATTGTTCATATTCTCTTTTTCCTTTATCCCTTTGTGCCAATACAGATTTATTATGCAATAAATATTTGTATGCGTATGGATATTGTTTTTTTAAGACATCTTCTTCCATTACTTTTATAGTTCCATTTAGAACAGAATATGGAAACAGCAATCTCTCAATCTTATTTGATATCTCTTTCTCCGATTTCAAAGTGTTTGGCTTTATGACATCTCTGCAAATATCTTTTTCAATTTTGAAAATCTCTCCTAATTTATTTTGAGAGTAATAGAACTCAGTATCTTCGTTAATTACAGTCAAAATAAACACATCATTTTTCAAAGTTGCAAAACCATTCTTAATATCAAAAGTCTTTCCTAATGGCCTTCGCGTAGACTCTATCTTTCGTATATTCAATGCAATTGAATCATCTTGTAATAGCCACCCTTTTTCATTATCTAATTTTTTGTAATCAAGGCAACAATAACTATCATTTATAATCTTATTCAAAGATCTACTCGATGCTTTACAATAAGACACATTCCCTCTCTGCTTATTTATAAAGCAAATACATGTATATGTTGATCTACCTCTAAAAACTTGTTCCGAGCCAAAATCTATTATTTTAAAGCTATATTCATTGGCAGACATGTATGAACGAAATGCTCTGCCATTAACACTACGATAGAAATTATTTACGGTAATATATCCAAGTACACCACCTTTTTTCAAACATTCTAATGCTATCTGAAAAAATGGAATGTATAAGTCTGTTTTACCTGTT
>JAZRQM010000015.1:0-32332 GCA_045649795.1 Candidatus Cryptobacteroides sp.
GCTACCGGGTACATGTGGGCTCTCGTTCCTGAAGTTGTTTCTTATGGTGAGTACACATCAGGCAGACGTATCGCAGGTATCGTGTACGCTTTGACAGGTATCTTCTTCAAGGCCGGCATGGCACTCGGAGGAGTTGTTCCAGGTCTCGTTCTTTCTATCGTAGGCTTCAACGCTGAACTTTCTCAGCAGACAGCGCTTGCAGAGCAGGGTATCCTCTGGCTCGTATGCGTTATCCCTGCAGTTCTCCTCTTCCTTGCAATGTTCATCATCTCGAAGTATGAACTTGAGGATGACGTGATCGACAAGATCAACATGGAGATCGAGGCAAGAGCTAAAAACGCATAATCATTCATTAACATCCCCGGCCAGGCCGGGGTTTAACCACAAATAAGATATGAAAACACCAAAACGTTACCTTTGTCCATGGGACTATATGGCAGACCCATCAGTTCACGTATGGGACGGCAGACTTTATATTTATCCTTCTCATGACTGGGAGCCAGCAGATTTCGTAGAGAATGACAACGGCGACCACTTCAACATGAAGGATTACCATGTATTGAGCCTTGAGGGCGATCCTATGACTGCTGAGGTAGTTGACCATGGCAAGGTTCTGGACGTTGCCGACATTCCATGGGCTGGACGCCAGCTTTGGGACTGTGAGGTTGCAAGAAAGGACGGCAAGTACTACATGTACTTCCCTCTCAAGGACAGAAACGACATCTTCCGCCTTGGAGTTGCTATCAGCGACAAGCCAGAGGGACCTTTCATTCCACAGCCAGATCCAGTAAGAGGCAGCTACAGTATCGACTATGCAGTCTTCGAAGAGGATGGAGAATATTATCTGTACTTCGGAGGTCTTTGGGGTGGACAGCTCCAGCGTTACCAGGACAACAAGGCTCTTGAGAGCGCATATCTTCCAGAAGGTGACGAGCCTGCTCTTCCAAGCCGCGTCGTACGTTTGAGCGAGGACATGCTCGGATTTGCAGAGGAGCCAAGGCCTGTCGTAATTCTCGACAAGGAAGGAAAGCCTCTCACAGCAGACAATCCATACAGATTCTTCGAGGCATCATGGATGCACAAGTACAACGGAAAATACTACCTTTCATACTCGACAGGTGACACTCACTACCTCTGCCACGCTATCGGTGACAGCCCATACGGACCTTTCACATACGCAGGCGTCATCATGACTCCGGTTGTAGGTTGGACAACTCACCACTCTATCGTAGAGTATAACGGAAAATGGTGGCTCTTCCACCATGACAGCGTTCCTTCAGGCGGAAAGACATGGCTCAGAAGCCTTAAGGTCTGCGAACTCACATACAATGAAGATGGCACAATCCAGACAATAGAAGGACTTGATGAATAAGAATTGTGTGTGTTTCTTAACCGCATTGCTTACCATTATCTGCTGTTGCAGCAAGCCAGCAGATAATGGTAATGCTTTATGGCTACCTGGTGAAGATTACAAGGTAAATGCGGAGGTCGTTGTAGACGAGTCTCTCGACCTGGTAAATGACGGCTTCATGATCAAGGACACCCCTGAGGGAAGAAAGATCATGGCCAAGACTGACATCGGTGCGATGTACGGTACATATGCCCTTCAGCGTCTGGAAAGGACCGGAAAGGCAGACGGAACCCTCGACATCAGAGAAGAACCTTCGTACGAGCGCCGTATCCTCAACCATTGGGACAACCTTGACAACACTGTCGAAAGAGGTTATGCCGGATGGTCGATCTGGCATTGGGGCGAGCCTGTGCCTGTAGAACTTATAAAGGAATATTCACGCCTCAACGCATCCATCGGCATCAACGGAAGCGTCCTGAACAATGTGAACGCTACTCCAGAGATGCTCAGCAGGGAAAAACTTGAAAGAGTTGCCGAAATCGCAGACATCATGCGTCCGTATGGCATCCATGTATATCTTTCGGTGAACTTCTCTTCTCCTGCAGAGCTCGGAGGCCTCGAGACATCAGACCCTCTCGTACCGGAAGTGCGCCAGTGGTGGGCCGACAAGGTCGCTGAGATCTATTCGCTCATTCCGGACTTCGGAGGTTTCCTTGTAAAGGCTAATTCCGAAGGTCTTCCTGGTCCTCAGGACTTCGGCAGAACTCACGCAGACGGAGCAAACATGCTTGCAGACGCTCTCAAGCCATATGACGGCATCGTAATGTGGCGTGCATTCGTATACTCTCCAAAGAGTGCCGACAGAGCAAACCAGGCAGCCGAGGAGTTCCAGCCTCTTGACGGACAGTTCCGCGACAACGTTCTCGTGCAGATCAAGAACGGACCGGTTGACTTCCAGCCACGCGAACCGTTCAGCCCGCTTTTCGGCCTCATGCCTCAGACCCAGCTCATGGCAGAGTTCCAGATCACACAGGAGTATCTCGGATTCTCGAACCATCTCGTATACCTGATCCCTCTTTTCAAGGAATGCCTTGACAGCGATACATACTGCGAGGGCCCTGGTTCTACAATCGCTGACATCACTACCGGAAAGACTTACCCATCTGTATACAAGACCACAGCCGTTGCCGGCGTGGCAAACATCGGACGTGACGAGAACTGGTGCGGACACCATTTCGCACAGTCTTCATGGTACGGTTTCGGACGTATGGCGTGGGATGTAAACCTCACTTCAGAGGAGATCGCACAGGAATGGATCGAGCAGACATTCACATCAGAGCCAGAGTTCGTAGAGCCTGTTCTTGATATGATGATGACTTCACGTGAGGCAGCAGTAGACTACATGATGCCTCTTGGCTTCCACCACATCTTCGCATGGACACACCATTACGGTCCCGAGCCATGGTGCGAGATTCCGGGAGCACGCGTCGATTGGCTTCCTAAATACTATCACAAGGCTGATGCTGAGGGCGTAGGCTTCGACAGGACACGTTCCGGCAGCGGAAACGTAGATCAGTACCACGAGCCTCTCGCAAGCTTCTACAACTCGATCGAGACATGCCCTGAGGAGCTTATTCTCTGGTTCCACCACGTTCCATGGGATCACAAGATGTCAAGCGGACGTACTCTCTGGGACGAGATCTGCCACAGATATGACAGAGGTATAAAGACCGTTCAGGGATATGTGGATCTTTGGAATGAAATGAAGCCATACGTAGACGCTGAGCGTTGGGAAGCTGTACGCGCAAAGCTTGAAATTCAGGAAAGCGATGCACGCTGGTGGCGTGACGCATGTGTGCAGTACTTCATGGAATTCTCAGGAATGCCGATACCATCTGATGTAGCTCAGCCGGAAAGGCCTCTTGAGGAACTCAAAAAAATCAAGCTGAACATGCAGCATCATAATTAAAGAAGGAAGTCATCCATCCACTTGACCCTTTCGTCAAGAAAATCGGAGTTATACTGAACTTCCTCTTCCCATGAACCCAGGCAAATGAGTGAAGCTCCAAGGTATGTACCTATTACAGGCCAACGAGCGAAATTCATTGCCTGGGCTTCGTTTATGCATGTGGCAACGTCCTCCAGCTTCTCCTTCACTGCCGGAATACGCGGCTTGAATTCCTCCCATTCCTTCTTGACGGCAGCCTTGAAATACGGGTCCTCAAACAGTCTTCCGAAATATTTCCATCTGCTCCATATATGCTGATGAGGATCAGGCTTGCGCGGAGGAACAGCCCATGCATCCGTAGGGCCTCCTCTGTATGATGTGCCAAGACTCCACTCCGAATCCCACAGCGGGCCTTTCTGCAGCTTCGCTCCCCTATGTGGCAGTACATAATACATATTCGGGTCATGATTTGCCGTCAATTCGGCCACAATGTACCATTTTGCGAAGGATTCGACATCTATGTACTTTCTATAACCCGTCGCAGAATCCTTGAAATTATCGCCATATAAAGCCTCCTCAAAGGAATTCATGTATCTAAGGATATAATAATAGTTGTCGTCACCTTCGGCTATTTCGCCGTCTTCGGGATCGGGATATTTGAATGAGAACTGATAACCTTTCCTGGCGGTCACAAAACGGAGAGGCTCCGCCCATGCATAATTGTCATTTTCAAAGAGAAAGCCATCATCTTCTATGTCGACGCGATGCTTCTTCTTCTCCACCTGATCCGTAAGCACATATACGCCCTTGTATTCGCCGTTCAGGTAAAGATGGACATGGCGGTAGCGGACTGGGTAATCTACCTGCAATGCCTCGGAAATGTCACACATGTAAGCCGTTCGGAGAAGAGACTTGTCGCAATAATCCGAAAGAAGGACCCAATCCTTGTTGGCCGGAAACCCGCACACGGCTGTCTTTTCATCAAACTTGATCTTGTAGGGCTTCTTTGGATACCCGTCCCATGTATAGTTTCCCCTTCCCTTTATATTGCAGAAAGACTGGATCTTGACGGAATTGTTCTCCTTTACGGTAATCCTGGCACGGAGATACTCTTCCTTGCTGACTACATCCGCCTGCCTGTCTGTGATTATCTCGACGACAGGGACATTCGCAGGGGCTTCACTCATTTGGAACTCCTCTTTCACAGGAGGCTGCGGAGTCGGATCAATGGAATCCTTGCCACAGGATACAAGAAAGAGGACAGCGGCTATTAACGGTATGAATCTTATCTTTGTCATATGGTATCCGCAAGATACACATATTCGGAGAAAGTGCAAAAAATAAGGGCAGCCATTACGGCTGCCCTCGACGTTTCCATCAAGAAATATCTTGATTAGGCGTTGAGTGAATAATACTCGCAAGTCTTTGAGCCCTTAACCTCAACCTCGTTGTTGAGCTTGCCCTCACGAGCGAGCCATCCGAGTGCTGTGTAGAACTCTGCGCTGCCGAGACCTGACTCCTTCTTGAGCTTAGACTCAGTCATCTTGCCGTTAGCGTTAAGTACATTCCAGATAACGCCTGCGTTGTTTCCAATGTTGTTGATTTCCATAGTCTTTAATCTTTATACACTAACTTTCTTTTGCGCTGCAAAGATAATCATTAAATTTTATAACTATTTTTAACACAATTAGTTAATTATATGGACACTGATTTATCATTTAGCACATAAACGGCCACACGCTTAAAATTTGAAAGAAAACCAAAGATTTTGATAACAGATCGTTAACTTTCAGAGCATCAAACTTTTTTAACATGCACCGTACGAATTAACAATAAATTAACTATTTTTGTAGGATTACAAATGATTTTAAAGGATATAAATATGAAAAGAATAGCAATCACGCTCATGAGCATCATCATGCTTATGGACTTCACTTCTGCATACGCATGGGGTCCTAAGGGCCATGATGTTGTAGCTGCAATCGCAGAGCAGCACCTTACTCCTAAGGCCAAAAGAAAGATAAACAAGCTTCTTGACGGCAAGTCTATCGTATATTACTCGTCATGGATGGACAATATCCAGAACTCGCCATATTGGGAGAACGGATACAACAAGACCAAGACATGGCATTATGCCAACGTCGACAAGGGTCATACATACGAGACCATGCCTAAAAATGAGAATGGAGACGTGGTGAACGGTCTCGAGATGCTTACCAAGGCAATGGACGAAAACTACAAGGAGCTGACAGACAGCATGAGGGTTGATTATCTCAAGATGATCGTGCATATGGTCGGTGACCTCCACTGCCCTATGCATGCAGGAAGGCTTTCCGACCGCGGCGGTAACGGTACGAGAGTGATGTGGTTCAGAAACGAGACCAGCCTGCACTCTGTATGGGACAGCAAGATGATCGATTCTGCGCGTCAGTGGAGCTATTCGGAATGGTGCGAGCAGCTCGACCGCAAGAGCAGAAAATACAGAAAAGAGATTGTAAAAGGAGATTATGAAGACTGGTTCATGAAGACTGTCGAGGAGGCTGCCAAGCTTTACGACTACGTCGAAAGCACCGGAGAGATCGTCCCATCGCTTTCATACCAGTTTGTATATGACTTCACACCTCTCCTGGAAGAGCAGCTTCTGAACGCCGGCTACCGTCTGGCATATGTTCTGAACGAGATCTTCGACTAAATCATACACCCTTCCATGAAGATGGAACCGGGGCTTCGACGGTCATTTCTTCCTTCTTGACAGGATGAAGGAATGTAATGCTGCGCGCATGGAGCGATATGCCTCCGTCCGGATTCGAGCGTGGTGCGCCATACTTAAGGTCGCCCTTTATAGGACATCCGAGGTTCGAGAGCTGGCAGCGGATCTGGTGGTGACGTCCTGTCAGAAGCTCGACTTCTACAAGCCAGTAGCGATCGGTCTTGCCGATCTGTCTGTAATTAAGTTTGGCAAGCTTGGCATCCTTTCTGGCTGCACCAGGACGGCATACATATGACTTGTTCTGTTTTTCATTGCGCCACATCATGTCTTCCAGACGGCCTTCTGCAGGCTGTGGCTCACGGCATACCAATGCCCAATATATCTTACGTACATCAGAGTCTCGGAACATGGCATTGAGTCTTTCAAGGGCCTTGGAGGTCTTTGCAAGCACGACAATGCCGCTCACAGGGCGGTCCAGACGATGCGGCAGGCCCATGAAGACCTGGCCGGGCTTGGCGTCACGCTGCGCTATAAATGCTTTATATGTCTCTGTCAGAGGCTCGTCTGATGTTTTGTCACCCTGGACTATCTCGCCGACCTTCTTGTTCACTACAAGAAGATGGTTATCCTCATAAAGTATTCTTGATGCGAGGTCGTTGAATTCCTCGGCTGAAAGTTCTCTGTAAATCATGTCACAAAAATAGCAATTATGTCATTAAATCGGGTGCGATGTCACACAAAAACTGACAAATTGACATATATTTTCATGTTCTGGGCATTGGCACAAGTTTAGATATTATCCTGGCGTCAACAAAATTGAATAATAAATTTAAAAAAGATAAGAATTATGGGAAAAATCATTGGAATTGACCTTGGAACTACCAACTCATGCGTGGCAGTGATGGAAGGTAACGAGCCTACTGTCATCATCAACAACGAGGGACAGAGAACAACTCCGTCTGTAGTGGCATTCACTGACGGCGGCGAGAGAAAGATCGGTAACCCTGCAAAGCGTCAGGCGATCACAAACCCTCACAAGACAATCTTCTCTATCAAGAGATTCATGGGTGAGAAGTACAGCCAGGTGACAGGAGACATCAACCGCGTGCCTTATAAGGTAGTGAAGGGTGACAACGACACTCCACGTGTAGACATTGACGGACGTCTTTATTCTCCACAGGAGATCTCTGCAATGATTCTCCAGAAGATGAAGAAGACTGCAGAGGAGTATCTCGGCCAGGAGGTTACAGAGGCTGTCATCACAGTTCCTGCATACTTCTCTGACTCACAGCGTCAGGCTACAAAGGAGGCTGGTCAGATCGCAGGTCTCGAGGTGAAGCGTATCATCAACGAGCCTACAGCTGCTGCTCTTGCATACGGTCTTGACAAGCAGAACAAGGATATGAAGATCGCTGTATACGACCTTGGTGGCGGTACATTCGATATCTCTATCATGGATCTCGGCGACGGCGTATTCGAGGTTCTTTCAACAAACGGTGACACTCACCTCGGTGGTGACGACTTCGACCAGGTTATCATTGACTGGCTCGCAGCAGAGTTCGCTTCTGAGAACGGCGGCATCGACCTTAAGAAGGATCCTATGGCCCTCCAGAGACTCAAGGAGGCTGCTGAGAAGGCTAAGATCGAGCTCTCAAGCCAGACTTCTACTGAGATCAACCTCCCTTATATCATGCCTGTAGACGGTATGCCTAAGCACCTTGTAAAGACTCTTACAAGAGCTAAGTTCGAGATGCTTGCGGACAGCCTCATCCAGAGAACTGTAGAGCCTTGCCGCAAGGCCCTCCAGGACGCAGGTCTCAACGCATCAGACATCAATGAGGTCCTCCTCGTAGGTGGTTCGACACGTATCCCTGCAATCCAGGCTGTAGTAGAGAAGTTCTTCGGAAAGGCTCCTAACAAGAGCGTGAACCCTGACGAGGTTGTGGCAATGGGTGCTGCTATCCAGGGTGGTGTGCTTGCAGGTGATGTGAAGGATGTCCTCCTCCTCGACGTGACTCCGCTTTCACTCGGTATCGAGACTCTCGGCGGCGTGATGACAAAGCTCATCGAGGCCAACACTACAATCCCTACCAGAAAGTCACAGGTATTCTCTACAGCCGCTGACAACCAGCCTGCAGTAGACGTACATGTACTCCAGGGAGAGCGTCCAATGGCTAAGGACAACAAGCTCATCGGCAACTTCATCCTCGACGGTATCGCACCGGCTCCAAGAGGTGTACCTCAGATCGAGGTTACATTCGACATCGACGCCAACGGTATCCTCAACGTATCTGCAAAGGACAAGGCTACAGGCAAGGAGCAGAACATCCGTATTGAGGCTTCATCTGGACTTTCAGACGCTGAGATCCAGAGAATGAGGGACGAGGCTAAGGCTAACGAGGCTGCTGACAAGGCTGAGAAGGAGCGCATCGACAAGATCAACAACGCTGACGCAATGTGCTTCCAGACTGAGAAGAACCTCAAGGAGTACGGCGACAAGATCCCTGCAGAGAAGAAGACTGCAATCGAGAACGCGATGAACTCACTCAAGGAGGCTGTAAAGGCTCAGAACCTCGCTGACATCGACAAGTACAACGCTGAGCTCGAGGCTGCATGGCATGCAGCTTCAGAGGACATGGCGAAGGCAGCTCAGGGCGGTCCTCAGCCAGGTGCACAGGGCCCATTCAACGGCGGTCAGGCAGGTCCACAGGGCGGTGCAGACGACCAGGGCGTTGACGAGCAGTAAGATCTGACTCACCGAATATGACAAAGGCGGATCCGTAATGGATCCGCCTTTTTACATATCAGTAATCTCGGGTTTGGTGCAAGGTTTGGAATGTCGAAGGGAAACGGACTTAATTGAACAGGATTATGACGACTGCTATAATCTTTATCTTCATTGCTGGATATCTGCTGATAGCGATGGAGAACTGGACAAAGGTCAATAAGGCTGCAGTGGCTCTTCTGATGGCCGTACTCAGCTGGACCTTGTATTACATGGTATGCGGAGCCTCTTCGGAAAGTGTTTCCGCCTTCACCAAAGCGCTCGGAGAGACCTCCGAAATCCTTTTCTTCCTTCTGGGAGCCATGGTCATAGTCGAGGTTGTGGACACAAACGGCGGCTTCGACTTCGTACGCGAAAAGTTAGTATCGAAAAGCAAGGTCGGGCTGCTGTGGAAGCTGACACTCATCACATTCTTCCTTTCAGCTGTCCTTGACAACATGACCACAGCCATAATAATGGTGATGATCATAGACAAACTCACGTCAGACAGAAAGGACAAGCTGTTTTATGCATCCATGGTCATCCTCAGCGCCAACAGCGGCGGAGCATTCTCCCCCATCGGAGACGTCACCACCATCATGCTTTGGGTAAAAGGCAACATCTCGACTTTCGGAGTCATCCGCTCGCTGCTGATTCCATCTCTTGTCTCCGTGCTGATACCAGCCGCCATCCTCAGTTTTCTCCTGAAAGGAAGGCTGGAGATTTCCCCAAGGCGACATGAAGCCGGAACGGGCGCAAAAGTCGGCATCACTCGAAAAGAAAAGATCACCGTCTTCTGCATCGGTGTCGGGGGTCTGCTCTTCGTCCCTGTGTTCAGATTCATGACAGGACTGCCTCCGTTCATGGGCATAATGCTGATCCTCGCGATCCTTTGGGTCGTGACCGAATTCATATTCAAGCAAAGGAAATACAAGGATATCCCGTCAGCTGAACTACCGGATGTATCAGCACTGATGCATAAGATAGACCTCTGCACCATACTTTTCTTTCTCGGCATCCTCACGACCGTAGCCGCACTTTCTGAGACAGGAATATTGAAATCGGCGGGAGCTTTTCTTGACCGCACATCAGGAGGCAACCCATATATCGTCACAGCTGCCATCGGTTTTCTTTCAGCTGTTGTGGACAATGTTCCGCTGGTGGCGAGCTGCATGGGAATGTACGATGTCATTCCAAGCGGAGCGGGTGCAGAATTATACGGAGTCGACGGAAAATTCTGGGAGCTGCTGGCATATAGCGGCGGCATCGGAGGCAGCATGCTCATCATAGGTTCGGCTGCGGGAGTCGTTGTGATGGGACTGCAGAAGATATCATTCGGATGGTACCTGAAGCACTTCAGCTGGATAGCCTGCATCGGATATCTTGCCGGAATCCTTGCCTACTGGATCCTGGACATTACACAAATCCCCGGCCAATGACCGGGGATTGTTGGTTATAAAATGGGACTGAATACCGGTTACTCTACCGGGATCGACTCCACTCTGACATATTTCTGGATATAATCAGGATCATCCTTAGCCACCCATGTCATCTCGGAAGCTGTAAGATCCTTGATGATATAACGGTGAGCCCAGTCTCCGGAATCATGGTCATAGACTCCGCGGATGATAGCTCCGAGTTCAGGATCTGTCTCAATGTAGTATGAACCGGAAACCACGTGCGGAACATCCGCAAAACTATCAAGGTTCTGATAGATCTTGAATGTCCTGTCATTACGTACAATCTCCATAAAGACATATGTACCTGCTGTCAGGGCATTGCCGTTCCATTCCACAAGCTCCCACTTGCCTGAAATATTGTTTGCGTTGACATCCAGATATTCTACCTGAGGCTCTGTCATATCGTTTCGATCGCATGAAACTGCGAAGAATGAAAGAGCTGCAAGAGCGGATGCCAATATGTTCTTAAATCGTTTCATATAATTAGTTTTTATTATTCTTCTGTAAGCTTTACGGTAATCGTAGCCTTGCTCGGAGGAAGTCCCAGGCCCTTGAGGATTACCTTTGTATTGTCCTTGAGTTCTGAAGCGGAAGGATCATATGAAATGACCATCATTCCTTCTTCACCACTCGCTACAATCGCCGGCTCGGTTCTGAATGAAAGACAGTCCGGAAGAAATTCCTTCTCGCATGTCAGCTGCAAAGCCCTGTCGCCAAGATTGATAAATCTGATCTTCTCTACTGCCTTGACACCCTCTGCAAACGTCACCTCCTGCCTTCTGAGCCTTACAGGGCCCATCTGCACCGGCCATTCGCGCGAGATGTCCGCGCCATTGGAAACATCGACGGAAAGTCTCAGAATAGCTGCAGGATCATCTTCTTCCTCAGTATAGACAAAGATCTTCCTTTCAAATCTGCCGGGATGACCTTTCGGATTGTACGTTACCTTTATCTCGGACGACTCCCCGGGCGCCACCTCAGTCTTGGCTGCAAAAGCCGCAGCACATGAGCAGGATGAAACCAGACGCTTTATTGTGACAGTATCATCTCCAACATTTCGGAACCTGTAGCAAAAAGTCCTGGAAGGATCATCCTCGTTCATCGGCTCCGCAACAATATGTCTCGTATCGAAAGCCAGGGCCGCGGAATCACGCGATAAACGCGGATTTGAGACGCTTTCGACCTTTTCCCTTGGCAAGATGCGCAACTGAGAAAACGCAGGCGTTCCTGCCAAAAGAATGACCGATACAGCCGATATGAGCCTTCTGAGGTTCATCTGCTAAAGCCAGCCGTTGCCTTTTGCACCTTCACGGACGGTAATCACGAACTTGTCTGTCCTGCTTCCGGTCACGGAAGCTTCAGTCTGACCGGCCTTGAGGCCCTTGATGATCATTTTTCCGTCTACAATCTCTGCAGTTGCGATGCTCGCATCGCTTACTGACACGCTGAAGCTGCTTCCGTCCATGTACATTGAAGGAATGGCAACAGCCTGTCCGCCTTCGGCCACAAAGATATTAGGGAATGTCATATCGACACCAGCGCCCTCAATAGCCTTGAGAAGGCCGTATGCATTTACCTGTCCATGGCCCATTCCTCCCTTGAAGCGATTCATGCTGAATGACATCATTGGAGAAGAACCCTCAAGATCGATTATATACTTCTTATACTGCTTGATTCCTGTCATGTACTGGTCGATAGGAGTGGCAGTCTGATAAAGGAGTTCGATGAAATCCTTAGCCTTGAAATGCTTCCTGAGCTTTGCAGCATATGAAAGTCCGAGGGCAGCAACGCCAGAAACATGAGGGCATGCCATTGATGTTCCCTCCATGTATCCGTAACCGCTTTCACTAACATGGAAAGGAAGAGTGGAAAGGACACAGCCGACTTCGCCAAGTCTGTGGTCCTCGTCGACATAATCCCAATAATAGTCCTGGTCTCCTCCTGGAGCAGAAATCGTTGTTCCCGGGCCATAATTGCTGTATACTGCAGGAGTAAAGTCACCTGCAGTCGCAGCTACAGCCACGAAATCAGGATAAGCTCCCGGATAGCTGGCAGCCGGAGCCGCCTCGTTTCCACCTGCGAAGATTGCAAGACCGCCTTCGATCACACCGTCAGGAGAGCCTGCGTTGTGGATGAAGTAGTCAAGAGCCTTTCTCTCAAGTACATTGTAATATTCCCACTCCTCGTCAGTTGAGTACTGAGGAGTCCACTCAAACGGATTGGCTGCTCCTGAGATATATCCCCAGCTGCACTGAAGGATGACCGCACCGTTATCCGCAGCATATTTGATCGCACGCACCTCCTCGAGGACTGTACCAGCGTACATACCTGAGAAAATCTGGCATGACATGATCTTGACTCCAGGCTCAGATCCGTTTCCACCTGCAATGGAACTAATGCCAAGTCCGTTATTGTTGGAAGCAGCAATCACACCCGCAACATGGCTTCCGTGTCCTGTATCATACCTGCTGTCGACAGAAATGACGCCATGCTTTCCCACGAAATTATAACCATGGACGTCTCCGGCATAACCGTTTCCGTCATTGTCTTCATGAGATTTCCAAATCTCACCTTCATTCACCCACATGCTGGCCTTAAGGTCCGGATGAGCCACATCCACGCCCTCATCAAGGACAGCGACAATGATTGAAGGATCACCGGTTGTAAGCTCCCACGCCTTCTCCACGTTGACATCGGCACCTTTGACAAATTTGGTCGGACGAAGATTTCCTTCGTTCACAAGATGCCACTGATCAGAAAGAAGAGGGTCATTGAATGCACCGGCTCCCGGCGCGAGTTCCTGAAGCTTCTCCCTGGTAAGAGGAACAGCCTTCTTTTCTGTAGCTCTCTTGAGGGTACGGTTATATTCAACCTTGCTAACCTCACCGAGCTTTGCAAGGTCTGCCGCGACTTTCTCTACGGGATGCTCATCGCTGAAACGAACGACATACCAGAGATGAAGTCCCTCTTTACGTGCCTTATCCTCTGTACGGAGATCTACCGGGAAGACTCTCTCGATCTGATATCCGTCCACGAGATCAAGTATCTCATCAACAGTAAGCACACCTGAACGTGTCATCGGAGAATTGATTCCGGTTCTGGTCAAACCGGCCTTGTCAAGGATATCGCTTACACGCGGGTCAAAACGCACAAGAAGTTCTCCTCCGATCGCTTCTTCAGACAACTCGGGAACCTTCTGCACATCAGTATCCGGACCTGTCACAGGGCCTTCTACCGAGCATGATGCCAGCCCCAAGACGAGGGCTGACGCCATTAAAAATATGGTGTTTCTTATCTTCATTATTCCTTCGATGTATTATTCGGGTTGTACTTCTTGTTCTTGTAATGGTGGTAGTAATAGTCCAAGCTTACCGGTTCGTTGCTGAAGCCCGCACTCTGGCCATCCTTTGTCTTTCCTTCCTGCGAGAACACAAGCGAGTAAGGATACCAGATATCGAGCTTTGGATGGTAAAGAAGCCAGTCAGGAAGCTCTCCTGTCAGACGGTTGAAGTTGATAGCGAAGAAGTTCGTTGTAGGAAGCACCTTAGGGAGTCCGATCAGGATTTCCGGAAGGGTATCACATGCCATGACTTCTTCTTTTGTCCATTTTTCATGATCAGACATTGCAGGAAGTTCTCCCTGAAGATAATTCACAGAAAGTCTGAGCGTATCAAGAGCATTCCACTTAAGAAGCCTCTCCGGGAACTTAGGCTCGTCAATGAGTCCGCCGACATTCTCCCTTATATCATTGCTGAGGTCATATATCGTATGACGCTGGTTCGCATTCATGACCAAAGCATGAAGATTAGGGAAATTATCAGGAGTAAGAATATCAGGGATAGTCTGGAAACAGTTTGAACTAAGATCCAGATATTCCAGATTCTTGAGGTTCACGAAGTCAGGATGCAGGCTTGTAAGGCCATAGGCACCGATTGTAAGCCTCTTGAGTTCAGTGAGCTTGGTAATATGTTCTCCCGTATCAAGACTGCGGAGGAAGTGGTTTGCATTTGAATAAATCACGATCTCCTCAGCCGCAGTAAGGTACTGGATCTCAAACGGAATCTCTTCCTTTGTCTGGAACATGAAGAACTGCACATATCTGACACGTCCCTTGTTCGGACCATCCTTCCAGATCTTCACGTTGTTCCAATGCTCCATCTTTTCTGCAGTATCCCACTCGACATATAAGTTGAGAGCACGGCTTACAGCCAGAAGCGAAAGCGAGTCTCCAGCAGGCGTTCCTACTGGAATAGGAAGAGCGGCCTTCTGAACGATCTTGAGGTTTTCGTTTTTCGAAACCTGGACGTCTCCCATAGGCACAAACCTGATGTCCGCAATCCTTTCCTCATCTCTTGAATTGACCCTCCAGTCAAAACGTACTTTTGTTTCACGCGGTCTCGCACCTCTGTCAAGATTGATCTCTGACTTCTTATAAGAAAGCCAGTTTTCGGCTCCCTCAGGAAGTACAACTTCGAAGTCCACATTCGACTTCACCTTGACCTCAAAATATCTTGACTCGTATGACGCAAAATCCTCGACATTCATCTGAGTCTTATCCGGAACGATCTGATACTCAAATCCTTCCTGAAGAATTGAGAAATCCATATTCTCATCAGTATCGAGATTGTGGATTCTGACTGTACCGGTACGCTGCTCTGCGACCAATGTAGAGTCAATGTTGATCGAGCACTCCACTGAGCCACGTCCATTTGCCGGTGACACTGTTATCCAGGGAGACTCGGTCATAGCAACCCAGTTGCCGGCAGAACTGACATTGATCTTCTTCTGTCCTCCGGCAGGTCCGATCTCTATCTTGTCTGTATCTATACCAAACTCTATCTCAGGAGTCGGCACACATGATGCTGCAAGCGCGATCGCAGCTACTATAAATATGATTCTGTTCATTTTCATATACGTCCCTCCTGTTAGAATAAGATGTCACAGTTTCTGATATCCTGAGTCTTGTCATAAATGAGGACATAAGCTCCCTGCTGGATGGCATAACACACATCTGAAGCATCGAAGATAATTTCAGGATTGTCACTGATATCAAGATAATAACAAATTGTAGAGATCGTGTCCTCGATCTTTCCGAGATTGTTCGATCCGATATAGAATCCACGAAGTCCTCTATGCTGATATATGCCTGTAGGCCACTCTGAAAGACATCTTTCACCATTCTCGTCACGCTGACCTCTGATTGCAAAGACTGTCAGGTACTGACTGTCAAGAGGTCCCCACGGGAACTTGGAGAACTGGTTGTAAGAGAGTTCGACTCCATAGAGATACGGCATATTGCCTGCATGCATCTCCCAAGGAAGCTCCTTGAGATCGTTGTAAGAAAAGTCAAACGAAGAAAGCTGGATGGCATTCTCATAATCAAAGGATCCCTCAGGAATCTCGTTGATGTTACAACCACGGAAGTTGATGTTCATGATCTTCGAGTTCGACTTCGCGAGCTCTATCGGATACTTTGTAAGTTCCGGATTGTTTGCGATAGTCAATGTCTGAACGAACACACCTCGGAAGTCCTCAGGGAACGAGCTGATGTGGTTGTACGAGAAATCGATTGAAACGATCGCATACAATGACTCCGCATCAAAAATATTCGGGAACTGAGTGAAATTGTTCATCTTCACTGAGAAGGTCTCAGCATCCTCCATATAGCAGAAAACTCCATGCTCGTCTACAGGGAACTCTGACAACTTATTGTTGTCGAAGTAAATCTGTACCGGCTTGATATCATTGCCCCATGCCTCCTCGATCGTGTGAATCTTGTTTGAAGAGAAGTCAATCATACCGAGCTTCTTCATGTTCTTTATTTCCTTTGGAACAATCTCAAGATTATTTTCATTGAAGTAAAGAATCTGGATCTTCTCCCTTGATGGTCCGGTTGCAAGTCCTATGAATCCCTTGAGAACCTCTTCCGAACTCCACTGCCTGTTGTTGGCAAGATTCATCAATGCCACATTCGGCATCTGAGTCAACGCCATAGGGAACTTGGTCATCTTCGGACAGTTGTAAATCTCGACATCAGTACATGAGATAAGATTCGCCACTTCCGCAGGAAGTTCTTCGATTTCACTGTTTGCAATGAACAGCTGCTCAAGATTGGTAAGGTTTCCGATCTCCTTAGGAAGACTCTTGAGACCGTTGTTGATCTTGCCTGAAATCATGTCCATCGGCTTGATCCTCATCTTTCCGGTACCTCTCTCAATGATATCATCCTCCTTCATGGACTCATACATAGACATCTCAGGAATTGATATGCCGTTTTCCGCAAGAGCTCTTGCAATCGGCTCCGACACCTGAGTCACCGTACGTGCAGACGCCAGATATGCCTTATGTCTTTCCATACGGCTTGCTGTACCCTTTCCTGGCTGAACGGTCGGATCGTATGTAATCGTATTACCATCATTATGATTACCGAGATAAAGCTCGACAAGCTGGGTAAGCTGTCCAAGAGCAGGTGACATATGGCCATGGAAACCAAACTCACTTACGTTGATCATGGCAACACGTCCGTTGGAATGAAGAGATACACCAGGCTGATCACCCCAAAGGTCAGGATCCTTGTTGAAGTCCCAGTTGCAGCCGCGAGGATGATCCTCTCCTACATAATACCAATCCTGTCCGTTAAGAGACTTCCAGATCTCATAAAGGGCATAATAATCCTTGAGGTATTCGTCGCTTTCGTGAAGCTTCACCGGCACATCTGCTTCGGTTATCTTGTTATCCTCAACAATAAAGACAGCCTCTGAAACCTCATCTGAAGCCTCAAGCAGTCTCTTACCATCGTCATATACACTGTATGATGCAATATGATACTCCCCTGCTCTGAGGGTAAGAAGAGTGTCACATGTGAATGATGATGTCTGATATCCGTCTGTCGGGTCATCATTCTCAATGAAATGTATATCGTATTTTGCCGGAAGCATCTCGAAAGACGTAGTGGTATTTCCCGACTTTACAGCCACAGTCACATACTTGATTTCGTCAAATGTATACTCCCTTGATGCTGCCTTGGTCTGAGGATTCTGCTCAAAGTCAGACATATCCTTGACAATGGCAAAGCGCACCTTGCCACGCTCGACTACATCTGCAAGAAGATCATGTACACAAAGACCTCCCGAAACGACGCTGAACGAAGCCTGACTGCCAGACGGAGTACCTTCGTATACCACCTCGTCCACCTTATTGTACAGCGCAAATGTAATCACCTGATAATCACCGGCAAGAAGCTTGAGCTTATCGCTTCTGAGTCCATACTCGGCTGCTTCTTCGTTACTTGCGCTCATGACAAGTGTCTGAGAAATCAGATTGTCTTCAAACCTCAATGTAACCTTGATCTTAGCCACATCTCTGAGATAATCAAGCTGTGCAGCCTTTGTACCAGGATACGACGCCTCTTTATACAGCTTGAACTGAACATGTCCATAATCCTGATCATATGGCCCCATCTGCTCAACCTCTGCACATCCGAAGATGGCAAAGGCTGTCAGAAGCGCCATAACCCAGACTATGGAATCCTTTAAAAATTTCATATATCTTCTTTCAATTATCTTTGATTACAATTACTCTGTAAGATCCAATGTACATACGAGTGCGAGTACGACATTGTTCTCCGAATTATAGAACAATATGTTTCCGCGCTCATATGTAGATGCAGATCCTTCCTCAAGGCTCATATAGATATCTACGCCACCTTCGATCAAATCGAATTTTCCGACAGTCTCGTCGTAGTTGAGGTTGTTCACCTTGAAAATATTACGCTTGATATAAGGGTTTGGAGAATACATCACAGCAGTTGACGGAATCGAAATCCTCATCGGCATACCCATCATACGATATGTAAGATGATAGATCGGTGCACCATACTCCTTATACTGGTCATAAAGACTTCCTTCAGTCACTTCCTCCAAGGTAGCCCCTACCATTTCAGCATACATGGCAGACTCGCCGATAAATTCAACCTTAGCAGTCTCACCTATGATCTTCGAAGGATCGAAAACAGTTTCCACAATCGCAAGAGGATTGTTTGCTGAATCATAGAATACCACATAACCTGTTGTAGATGTTGCAGGAACGGTCATTTCCTCTGAAGCATACATACCGACAACACCATAAGTCAGAGACTCTGAAAGCTCTGAGAAAGTGATCCAGAAACTGCTGTCCCCGGTCTTCTCATTTCTTGATGAATCATATACCTTATAAGATGCATATGGAACAGCAAAGAACATATGAGCATTATCTCTTGCATAGATGTTATTATATGTAAGGGTATATACATGATCTGCAGCACCGAAATATTTCTGAAGAAGCTTCATCTTCGATCCCGAAAGAGCTTCGAACTTTGCTCCGCCTGCAGCCATATCAGCCTCAGAATCTGCCATCATGATGTATGACATATTCTTACCATACTGAACGACAGGAACAGCATATGCAGCGTACTCTTCCTTCACATTTCCTGATGCATCGAAAAGGTCCGCAGAAGATGACGGCCAGTCGTAACCTCTATTGAAGAATACATAGGCATGTCTGTCATTCTCTGAATCATTTTCGTTTACGGTGATGGTAAATTCCCTGGTCTGAAGAACTGAAGCATCCTTTGATGTATCATATGCTACAGTTTCTATCTTCAGCCACTGAGGCGCCTGCGCTGCAGGCTTTCCACCGATCATCTCTACTGCAAAAAGATTGACATCAGCATGTCCGAAGATATGTCCTGATGCAGCCGGTACACTAAATCCGGTAGCATTCTTCACATTACCCATATAGCTATACTCCAACTTAGTAAGCGACATGCTCATAGTATAGCTGCTAAGGTTCTTGGAAGCCGGAATTGTAACCATAAGCTCATATATTGTCTCTCCTGCAAAGCAGAACTTGAGAACATCTGTCGTTTCCTCAAGTGGATACTCTGAAGGAACTCCCTGAAGGTTGAACTCCAGAACTCCTGCAGTCTCCTCATCAGTCAGTGAGGTTGTAAGCCATTCCGGACCTTCAAGAGTCCATTCACACTTCGAATCCACCATTACAGGAAGTCTGAAGTCACTGCCAGGCCATATAAGGGCTGCAGATGTCACAGGCTCCTCAGAATAGAGATACGAACCGCTTTCGGTAAACATAAAATCCCCATTCTCATCAAGCTGCACAGAATACACAGCCATTTCACGGCATGAAGGGATAGAAACCTCCATTTCCTTAAGTACTGTATTTCCATCCTTGAATGAAACCTTTCCGGATGCAGCATCAAGAGAGGCTCCTGTAAGTACAAGTTCCACGATTCCGACTGTAGACTCCGGAACATTTCCCTCAAGCCACTCAGGAATATCCATAGACCAGCTGCAGTTAGATTCCACTCTTACCGGAAGTCTGAAGTCCTTATCTGCATCAGACCAAAGAAGAGCAGAAGACGACGCCTGTGCTGCCTCATAAACATATGAATCGCCATCCATAACGAAGGCTCCGTTGTCAACCTTGGCAACATATACAGCCATGGCTCTTTCCTTTGCCGGACGCATATACTTAGCAATCACCTTTGACTCGCCACCCATTGAAAGAGTAACGTCACAAGAACGGTTAGTGTCGAACTCTTCGGTCTCGGACACTCCGATCTGCACAATTACAGAAGTCTTCTCGCCAGGAGTAACCTTACCGGAAACCTTATCTACCTTGAATGAACCATCCTTTATCCAGAACCACTGGAGATTGTCTGTTGGTACAGAAACTGTCCAGTCTGCGTTAGCCTCAAAAGAGAGGGTCAGCACACTTCCGGGAGCGACAGCATTGTCCTGGACAAGCGAAGGAAACTGAGGAACAACCTTTACAGGAGGCTCTGGATCCTTACATGACACCGCTACCAACATAAGTCCTGCTACGAGGACGGCGAACGATTTGAGAGTATTCATAATTTTCATTATATCAATCGTTTAAGTCGTTTTACATACCTGCTTCATTCCTGAGGCGCTCAGCTTCTTCCTCGCTGATCCACTCCATAACGTTGTAGAAATGGCCTACAGTTCCGACATTGGCACCAAGATTCTTCACATACATTTCCATCCATATATAGAGGTAATTACCGCATGAGTAGAAGATGGAATCATACAGAGGGCTGTTCCTGACAAGGATCTTGTCATCACCGTGGGTAGTTCCAAAGAAAGAACCCTCATCGCTGACAACCTGATCCTGATCCATTGTCACAATCGGTCTCATCGGATCTTCAGGGTGGAAAGTCATAGTCACATCATAGCCATCATTCAAAAGACTGCGGCAGATGATCATGTTTTCTTCAGTCGGATGCTTCTCTGTATAGACAAGTCTCTGATATGAACCTGTGATGCTGTAATCATACAGAAACATCGAAGTAAGGACACAATATCCTGTGAAGTTATTGATATCGAACGGACAGCTCTTCATGAGGACAACCTTGGTATCCTTTCCATAAAGAGGCATTTCAAGCCTGTCGTCCATCACAAGACGGAGCTGGAAACCGAGAGAGTCAGTAGCTTCGATATTGTCATAAAAACCATGCACCATCACATCGGCGCGATTCTCTCCAGCCTTGATAGTCACAGTATTTGACTGAAGACTGTAATGCTTATTCTCGATGGCGTTGCTTCCTTTATCAACGATTTCCACACCGAATGTACGGTCATAGTCCCTTACAACTGTGGAAACGACAGGAACAGCAAAATACTCTACATCCTTCTGGACAGGGTATGTTGCGATAGTGTCTGCGAACATGACATACTCCGCATCGTCATATGTCACATATCTCTCATGGCACGCTGTAAACAAAACAGCGATGAAAGGGATTGCAATATATTTAAAAATCTGCTTCATATATCAATTGTTTATCTATTGCTTTCATTTGGCTGGATCTGAGAACCAGGCGATACGATTTCATGGTTCGGGATAGGCCATACGAAGAGAGGGTTGCCGGCCTCAATCTTCAGAGAACTACCCTCTGACTGTGTCTGAGACTGCGGAGTTCTCTCGAATCCCATACCCCAGCGCTTCAGGTCATGGAGACGGAAGCCCTCCATATAAAGTTCGCGGACACGCTCATCCGAAATGGTTGTCTTCCAGTTTGCTGCATTTACTGAGATTGATCCTCCTGTAGAGAATCTTGCCTGGCGAAGTTCGGAAAGATCGGCAGAGGCAGCAGAATAGTTGCCCTTCTCACAATATGCTTCAGCACGGATAAGATACTGCTCCGCAAGACGGAGAGGCTTAGGCATGTTGACATGATAGATCAGATTCTGCATAAGTCCCTCATTTCCATAGTATTTCACGAGCAACGGCCAAACGAGCTGATGTGAATAACCTGTCTGGGCATTTGCAAAATATGCACTATATCTCATATCGCCGGAATCATAGAGATCAAGAACCCACTGGGCAGGAACATAGTCCGGATAATAGTAAGTATAGTCAGTCGTAAAGTTGAGGAATACAGAACCCTGCGCTCCGCCATATGAAGTAGCGGTATAGCCGATACGCCAGATGTTCTCATACGAAGTATCATTTGTCCAAAGATACTGAAGGAATGTCTGGGTCTGGGTAACATAGCTTCTTGCTGAGGCGAGCGCAAATGCGTCAGACTCGAGGAGAATCGTAGAATGCTCGATCGCCGCATCCCAATCCTGCATGTAAAGAGCTGTACGCGCGTGGATCGCATGAGCAGATGCATTGGTGAAATATGGAGCGTCGAAGCCGTCATTCTCCTCATCAAGCATCTCTTCTGCCTTCACGAGGTCACGGATCACAAACTCATATGACTCCTTGAGACTTGCACGCTTAGCCGGAGCCTCAGCGAAGTACGAGTCAGCGAGAACGACACCAAGTTCATTCTCTGCCGTAGCAGGATCATAAGCCTTGCAGAAGCACTTGAGAAGCTCCGAATATGCAAGTGCCCTTGCACAGTAGACCTCTCCTGTATAATAGTCAAGATACTGGATCTCATCGTCGTCAGTAAGGCTGTCACGGAGCTTACCTACTTGATCAAGATAGAAGTTGCATCGTCCGATAACTCTGTAAAGAGCCGCATAGACTGACTCGATCTCAGAATTGGTAGAGCGTATGTCCCAGAGCCAATGCGTGCCATACTGGTTTGTGTTACCCTGTACGGCATATACAAAATCGGCCTGAATGTCCGGACAGAGAGTCAGATAGCCGCTGTAAAGAGCACTGCTCATATATGCGGTATAGATACCTGTAAGGGTCTGCTCTGCATCAGAAAGGCTCTTCATGCCTTCCTCCTCGAGAATATAGTCTCCAGGAAGCTTCTCCAGACATGAAGTAAGACTGAAGGCTACGGCAATCACTGCCGCCAGCTTCATAAGTTTCATATATATATTCTTCATTGTTATCATTCTTTAGAACATAAGGTCAAGTCCGAAGGTATACTGACGCGACATAGGATACTGCGCCGCATAGACATTGTTCACACCTTCTGGATCAAGGCCGGAGAAGTTAGTGAAGGTCAAGAGGTTCTGTCCCTGAGCATATACCCTGAGTCCTCTGATGAAACCTGTCTTTTTCAAAAGACCTGATGGAAGGTTGTACGAGAGCATGAGATTTTTCAGACGGAGGAATGATGCATCCTCGAGAAGTCTGCTGTCAAACTCTGTATATACGCCGTGGCGAGGGATATCGGTAATGTCACCCGGCTGCTTCCAGCGCTTGAGAAGCCTGTTTGACTGGTTGTATGTCATGAAACGTCCGTTTGACTCATCAAAGTAACGGTCGTTGTTGATCATCCAGCGGTCTCCTACCCAGCTGAACTGAGCGCTGAGGTTCAGGCCCTTCCATGAAAGGCTTGTACCGAAACCTCCCTGCCATGGAGCATGATAGGTCTTTCCGATCATCACCTTATCCTCATCACGAAGCTCGTTTGTGATGTTTCCATCCTTGTCATACCAAAGAGCATCACCGTTTGCAGGATTCACTCCAGCATACCTGTTGATGTAGAACTCTCCGACAGGATGTCCGACAACGAGCTTGGTACTTGTATTCGAAGTCTCATATTCGTCTACACCGTTATAAAGTTCGGTAAGCCTGTTGTGATTGTATCCAACATTGGCATTGAGGCTCCACATGAAATCTCTTATCTGAAGGACTGTTGCATTCACATTAAACTCGACTCCTCTGTTGACCATGGCTCCAACATTCGACCACTTGTAGCCGTAGCCGTTTGACTGAGAATATGCAAGAGGAACTGACATAAGCATGTCTGTTGTCTTCTTGTTGTAAAGTTCAAGGTCAACATTCAATCTGTTCCAGAATCCGAAATGAAGAGCAAGGTTTGTAGTCCATGTATTCTCCCATGTAAGATCCTCATTACCTGGCTGTATTGGAGCGACTCCAGCATCTCCCACATAATCAGAGCCACCGCCGATAAGGGCAAGATGCTCATAATTAGGGATTTCCGAGTTACCTGAAGTACCTGAGCTGAAGGCAGCCTGAGCCATTGTAAGCCAATCACGCGAACCCGCCATAAAGTCTTCGTTACGGAGATTCCACATGAATCCGACCGCTCCGAAAAGTCCCCAACGATTGTTCTTTCCGAATCTTGAAGAACCGTCAGTTCTCAATGAAACCTCAGCATAATAGCGGTCTGCATAATTGTACTCGCCTCTTCCGAAGAATGACACACGCGAATAATCTGATGCAGACATGCTGGTCCATGACGTCGCTCTGGTACCGTTCGAAATGTCGGTAAGCTTTGAATTTGTCTGACCTGCAGTGCTTACGCTGAACGACTCCGAATGATAATCCTGCCACTCGTGACCGAGAAGGAAATTGAAGTCGTGGATGTTATTGCGATTGAAACGATATGTCAATGTGTTGGTAAGGTGAAGGCCGAGCCCATCTGCAGAACTTCTTGCAGCTGATCCCTCGCCAAGGTTCGGAGCGTAATCAGGGAACGACTGGCTGAAACCTGTAGTATGCGAGAAGTCTACAGCAAACTGAGATCTGAACACGAGATTCTTGTAAAGTGTCAGATCCGCAAAGACTGTAGAAATCATCTTGTACTTCTTGTATGTGAGCGGATTGTTCTCGAGCCACTCAAGAGGATTCTGTCCCTGTCCGTTCCATGAACCGTCATTGATCGACGCAAGCCTTCCATCCGCCCTGTAAGGATTCCAGTATGGGAGCATGAAGCGTGCTGCGGAAATCGGAGTCACAAGAGTATATGCACCTTCATCTGCCTGCTTGATGTTCTGGTAGTTGAACATTGTGTTGGTACCCATCTTCAACCAGTTTGACATCTGCTGCTCGAAGTTGAAACGCATTGAATAACGCTCGAACTGCGAACCAGGAGCGATACCCTCCTGATCATAATACCCACCTGAGAAGTAATAATTGGTTGTCTCGGTCGCGCCTGAAACAGCAACTTCATGGCTCTGAAGCATCGCAGAATCATTGAAAACCACATCCATCCAGTTCACATCTATTGTCGAAAGATAGTTGTAGTTCTGGCCGGCTGTAAGACCAAGCTCCTTCTCATACTGGATACGCTCAGCGGTATTCATGAGATCCCAGTTACCATGAGCCATAGCCGACCATCCCATCTGAGCACGGTAATTCACATTCGGACGCTCCATGTTTCGTCCACGCTTGGTAGTGATCACGATCACACCATTGGCGGCACGGGCGCCATAGATCGAGGTCGAAGATGCATCCTTGAGGATGGACATGCTTTCGATATCGGCAGGATTGATAGTATTGAAGTCCGAAGCCGAGATCGCTATGCCATCAAGGATATAAAGCGGAGCAGTACCGGAATTGATTGAGTTTGTACCACGGATCGTCATTGTAGCAGATGCACTTGGCTCACCTGTGCTTGAAAGCACAGTAAGACCGGCAACCTGACCCTGAAGAGCCTGGTCAAAGGCTGCTGTCGGAGTATTCTCAAGCTTATCTGCCTTTACGGTCGAAACCGAACCTGCTACGGTACCTTTCTTGCGGACACCGTATGCGATGACAACCGCATCGTCCAGATTCATGGACTCGGACTGCATCACGACATTATGGACAAATGATTCTACCGAAGGGACTACCACCTTGTCATCCTCAAAACCGATGCTTGAGAATGTCAGTTCGGTACCGGGAGCGACCTCAATGACATAATCACCATCGATAGAAGTAATGACACCTGTGCCGGGGCCGGCCATCACGGCCACACCGACCATTGGCAGACCGTCATCAGCGGAAGTTACAACACCGCTGACTTTGACGAGATTCTGCGCAAAAAGCAGATTCCCTCCGACGACTGACAAAAGGATTGTCAGAAACAGTTTTAATACTTTCTTCATTCGTATTTCTGGTTATTTTTCAAAACACGCAAAGTTACGAATTTTTTGCCGCATTACAACTGTTTCTACCATCAGGATAACGATTTTAAACGTATTTACCCTGTTAGCGACTATTTAAACATTCACTGTAATTCATAATCGGAAATATTCTTGATGCCGGGGAGCCCGTAATAGGCTTCAACGATATCTCCTCTAATGTAAAGTTTCCTGCCAAGAAGCCCCGGATTGTCAACAAGGTTGAGATCATCTCTAAACTCCCCGGAAGGCAACTGGACAGACATGCATCCGGTCCTTTCCGACACAGAAGAACGAGCTCCGAGAAGTAGGTTGGTACGAGACGAAAACGGCTTTTCGAACGAAGCGGATGAAGAAGTCAGATCACCGCCGACAACATATCCGCAAACCCACACATCCTCGGCTCCGACAGACTGCAGAGCATCAGAAACCGACAAGGCATCTCTTGCAGCGGAACCACCATTTACACCACCTATCACATATTTATCATTCAGCCAGTTACGTGTCGTATCTATCGAAATGGAAACACTGTTTGAAGGATCATCTGCGCCCCCGGAAACACTCCCGGATGAAGCCACTCCCACTTTCAGATCAAGCATGTCCGAAGCTTCCATCCGCCTTGTCAGAAGGACCTCGTCCTTACCTTTATTGCTTAAGATAATAGATATGTCTCCGGGTTTGAAATATGCGGCCCTTTTTTCCGAATAGGAATACACAAGGCGACCGAATGAAGACTTAAGCAGAAGAACGCCATCAGGAAACTCATCAAGAAAAGCAGAGTCGACCTTAAGTCTGATTCCGCAGTTCCTCTGGGTACAGACAAGCCTGACGTGCACACTCTTTCCAGAGGGTACGACAACACATTGCTCATCACCATATTGTGGTGCAGAAAAGGCCGGCTTGGAAAACTCAGAAGAAACGACCGAAACCGTATAGGATCCGGGCTTGACAAGCATGGCCTCCGGAGACCTCCCATAGGGTCCGTCATAAATGACATTACCTTTGGCGTCAGACACTGTCAGGATAAAATCACTTGTATCCGGAATCTGGAGACCTACCTTTGTAAGAGCCTGCTGACCGGAAGCAAATGCGATGTGCAGCTCACCGTTTTCAGAATAAGAACCCATCAGGTCACATGAACAGAATGCTGCCAACGCAGCAATAACAAAAGACAATTTCCACATAATACTTTCTCCTCATTTTTCATTGCTCCGCGACATTACGGACAGGGACAAATCTACCGGAGAAGTATGAAAATGCGTTTAAGAAAAAGAAAAAGTTTTTATTTCTTTTTTTGATAGTTTATTTTTCTTTTTTGAAAAGGCGGTTTCGGGAAAATTACTATAGAAGCACCGAAAATGATACAAAATTGCAAGGAAATGTATATAAAATTCACGAGGCACCCGCATCAACTGCGAACGCCCCGCTACTTAACCTAAACTTAAACTATGAAAAACTTCAATGCAAAGTTAGAGATAATTAGTTATTTTCCAAATCTACAGCACGAATTTTTGCATATTTAAGTATCAATATTTTTTCGCCATGTTCATCAAAAGAAATTTTGGCTTTAAGATCAGTCACATTTCCCGAAATCTCAAGAATCTTACCATATCCGAAACGGTTATGCTCGATGCGTTGACCGGCACGAAGCTGGAGTATAGGAGTAGGCTCGAATTCCGCATCCGGCACTCTCACAGGAACAGATTGGGGCCTTCTCACAGGAACCGGCTCCGATCTTCTTGGCGGCTCCGGCCTGCGGACAGACTGGGTCGGGGTCGGACGTCTTTCCACCTGAGGACGTGAAGACTGTCCATAAACATAACCGCCTTTTGACGGATAGGATTTTCCCCAGCCCCCAAATGACTGCTTCGGTTTATCATCCTCATCATCCGCAAGAAGACTCAACGGATTTGCAATATATTGAGGATCAACCTCTTTCACAAACCTCGACGGAGAGTTGGACTCATGTTTTCCGTTACGCAACCTTGTCGAGGCAAAGGAGAGTTGCAAGACTTTCTTGGCTCGGGTCATCGCCACATAGAAAAGACGGCGCTCCTCCTCAATCTCAGTTTCTGAGGCCATGAATCCTCCCGACGGAAAGATGTTCTCCTCCATTCCAGCCACGAAGACATACGGGAATTCCAGACCTTTTGACGAATGGACGGTCATCAGGGCAATCTTATTGGAGCTCTCCTCATCACTCACATCAACCGCACTCAAAAGCGAAGCATTTTCAAGATAATCGCCCAGAGTGACAAGAGGAAGATCAGATGCTGTAAGTTCCACGCCCTCAGCTATCTCTCCCTCCGCCTGCATATCCTCCATCTGTTCAGCATGTTTCTCCTCAACGAAAAGCTTGATGCTGTCGACCAGTTCCTCAACGTTAGCAGTCCTTGACTGGCCTTCGATGCTGGTATCCATCTTAAAGAATAGATAAAGTCCCGAATCATCCGCTATCTTCTTCGCCAGTTCATGAGCATCCATATTATGCTGACTCTTAGCCAGTTCCTGTATCATCACACAGAACTCCCTGATCTTTTTCAGCGCAGCCTGCTTCAGGCCGAACTGTTCCAGGTCAGCCTCAAACGCAGCCTTGAAAAGAGATATCTTGTGATGGGATGCAGCCGCTGTCAAAGCAGAAAGAGAAGTGTCGCCAATACCACGTGCGGGTTTGTTTACAATTCTCTTGAAGGACTCATCATCATTGATATTCACAACAAGCTTGAAATAAGCCATCATATCCTTGACCTCTGCTCTTTCAAAGAAAGAATTGCCAGAATATATCATGTACGGCAGATTCCTTCGTCTTAAGGCCTCCTCGAGCGCACGCGACTGGGCATTGGTTCTGTATAAAATCGCAAAATCCTGATACTCTGCCCTTTCAGCCTGTATCCTTGAAAGAATTCCTGAAGCAATCAACAGAGCCTCCTCCTGTTCGGTATACGCCTGTATAAGCCTTATCTTCTCGCCCTGCTCACCCATTGAATAGCATTCCTTCGGAATACGGGCAGAGTTCCTTGCGATAAGAGAATTAGCCGCATCCACTATGACTCTGGTCGAACGATAATTCTGCTCAAGACGGAAGATATGATGGTCAGGATAATCCTTCTTGAAGTTCAGGATGTTCTCAATCTTGGCGCCACGGAACGCATAGATGGACTGCGAATCATCTCCCACTACGCATATGTTCTTATGGAACTGACTGAGCTTCTTCAGAATCAGATACTGCGCGAAATTCGTATCCTGATACTCGTCGACCATGATGTAGTCGAAACGACCTGCAACAGACTCGAGCGCAACCGGATTGTCTCGAAGCAAGATATTCATATTCAGCAGGATATCATCAAAGTCCATGACTCCTGCCATCTTGCATTTATACGCATAGAGATCGTAGATGTCCACTATGCGGGGCTTCTTTGCAGCTGCATCATTCTGCAGAGCATTGGCATTGCGTCTGTAGGCTGCCGGAGTGACGAGGTTGTTCTTCGCCATCGATATGCGCGAAAGCACATCCTTCGGCTTATAGACCTTATCATCCAGCTGCAGTTCCTTGAGACACGCCTTGATGGCGCTTACCGAATCGCTTGTATCGTAGATCGTAAATGTCGACGGATATCCCAATGACTCGGAAAATTCCCTCAGGAATCTGATGAACACCGAGTGGAATGTACCCATATAGAGCCTTCTCGCCCTTTTCTCCCCCACCATCAACGCGATCCTCTCCTTCATTTCCGAGGCCGCCTTCTTGGTAAATGTCAATGCCAGTATCCTCGAAGGATCAAGATTCTTCTTTTCAAGGATATAGGCAATCCTGCTGGTCAAGACTCTTGTCTTGCCAGACCCCGCACCAGCCACTATCAGCACCGGTCCGTCCACACAACTGACAGCGCTTTTCTGCTCGCTGTTCAGTCCCTCCAATATAGCACTGCTTCCATTTTCCATAACGGATGCAAAAATAGACAAAACATTGTAATTCGCCCGAACTTTTTTCAAAAACAGCAATGATGTCAAAAAAGGCGCTTTTTACTTCGTAAAGTGGGAAAATTTCCGTATCTTCGCGGGCGCATTTTGAATATTATACTCAAAACGGTTTATATAATGTCAAACAACATCTATTTGAAAAAGGGTCTCGACCTCCCTATCAGCGGATCGGCGGCCCAGAACACCAAGAAGGTGATCGTTCCTGACGTTGTGGCCGTGAAGCCAACCGATTTCAGAGGTCTCGTTCCGAAGCTTCTGGTAAGGGAAGGCGACAAGGTTCTCGCAGGTACACCAGTCTTGGCAGACAAGATGTCTCAGAACATCCTCTTTGCTTCTCCAGTAAGCGGAGTTGTAGCAGAGGTTGTAAGAGGCGAAAAGAGAAAGTTGCTTGAGGTCCGCATCAAGGCGGATGAGAATCAGGAGTATGTGGATTTCGGAAAGAAGAAGGTATCCGAGATGTCTGCAGAGCAGATCAAGGAGGCCCTTCTTGCTGCCGGTCTCTGGCCAGCCCTCACTCAGAGGCCTTACGGAATCATCGCAAACCCTGAGACAAAGCCAAAGGCGATTTTCGTATCATCATTCTCAACAGCACCTCTCGCTGCTAACCTCGACTACGCTCTCAATGAGGAGCTTGCAAACATCCAGACAGCTATCGATGCACTTGCAAAGCTCACTGATGGCGGCGTACACGTAGGAGTAGGTGGAGCGAACGAGTCTGTGACTCCGTTCAGAAAGCTCCAGAACGCTACACTCCACATCTTCGACGGAAAGCACCCTGCTGGTAACGTAGGTGTTCAGATCCACCACATCTCTCCTGTTCAGAAGGGCGAGATCGTATGGACAGTATCTCCTGTAATGCTCGCAGCTATCGGTAAGCTTTTCAACACAGGAAAGTACGATGTGAGAAGAAAGATCGCTGTAACAGGTCCTAAGGCAATCAACCCTGCTTATGTAGAGGGTGTGCCAGGCATCTCTATCAAGGATGTGAAGGAGTTCTACAACGCATCTGAGAATCTCCGCTACGTAAGCGGTGACGTCCTTACAGGTACAAACATCGGTGCAGAGGGATTCACAGGATTCTTCGACAATCAGATCACAATCCTCGAGGAAGGCGACAAGTACGAGCTCTTTGGATGGGCTAAGCCATTCAGAACAAGCCTCTTCAGTGCATCACGCACATACTTCTCATGGCTCACACCAAACAAGAAGTATGATATGGATACAAACCTCCATGGCGGTCCTCGTGCATTCGTGATGAACGACCTTTACAGCAAGGTTCTCCCTATGGACCTCTATCCTATATACCTCCTCAAGGCTTGTCTTGCAAACGACATCGACAAGATGGAGAAGTTCGGTATCTACGAAGTGATCGAGGAAGACCTCGCACTCTGCGAATATGTATGCCCGTCTAAGATCTACATCCAGCAGATCATCACTGACGGTATCGCTCTCATGTTGAAAGAAATGTGCTAAAAGCTAAGAATATGAACGGATTAAGAAATTTAGTAGACAAGATCAAGCCAACCTTTGAGAAAGGTGGCAAGCTCGGATTCCTTCATTCGACATTCGACGCTTTCGAGACATTCCTTTTCGTTCCTAACACTGTGACCAAGAGAGGTGCACATGTAAGGGACTGCGTCGATCTGAAGAGAGTCATGATCATGGTAGTGCTCGCCCTCGTTCCTGCAATGCTTTTCGGTATCTGGAACACAGGTTATCAGCACAGCCTCGCATTCGGCCTCGACTGGGGCTTCGCAGACATCGTTCTTTACGGTCTCGTAAAGGTTCTCCCTCTTTATGTTGTTGCTTACCTTGTAGGTCTTGGAATCGAGTTTGTTTCGGCTCAGATCCAGGGTCACGAAGTGAACGAGGGCTACCTCGTTTCAGGTATGCTCATTCCGCTTATCGTTCCTGTTGACGTTCCACTCTGGATGCTTGCAATCGCAGTTGCATTCGCAGTCATCATCGGCAAGGAGGTATTCGGAGGTACAGGTATGAACATCTGGAACCCTGCACTCCTCACACGTGCGTTCCTCTTCTTCTCATACCCTAGCAAGATGTCAGGTGACACAATCTGGACAGGCGGTGTGACACGCTTCATGAATGAAGGCGTAGCATATCAGGCAGGCAACGGTCTCGTGGATGGTTTCTCAGGAGCAACTCCTCTTGCAGACCCGACACTTGACAACCTCGCACCTAAGTTCATGGATATGGTTATCGGAACCATCCCTGGTTCAGTGGGTGAGACTTCCGTAATCGCTATCCTCCTCGGTGCCATCCTCCTGATCTGGACAGGTGTTGCAAGCTGGAAGATCATGGCATCTTCTGTAATCGGAGGTCTCGCAATCGGATACCTCGGATATGCAGTAGGCGCTACCGATCTCCCTGGATACTATCAGCTCGTAATGGGTGGATTCCTCTTCGGTACAGTATTCATGGCTACAGACCCTGTAACTTCAGCTCAGACCGAGTGCGGCAAGTGGATCTACGGATTCCTTGTAGGTGCTCTTGCAGTTACAGTGCGTATCTGGAACCCTGGCTACCCTGAAGGAATGATGCTTGCCATCCTCCTCATGAACACATTTGCACCGCTTATTGACCACTACGTAATAGAGGGTTCAATCAAGAGAAGAGCAAAAAAGGTAAAAATCGCTTAATATATATAAAGGTATGAATACAAACAGTAATACATATACAGTAATATATTCGATCATCCTCGTTGTGGTGGTCGCTGCGGTTCTTGCCTTTGCGGCAATGTTCCTTAAGCCGGCTCAGGATGCAAA
>JAZRQM010000016.1:0-9593 GCA_045649795.1 Candidatus Cryptobacteroides sp.
GTTTTCTTGGATTTTATACCTATCTTTGCGCCCGCTAAATCCCGCTGGTCGGGTACGGCAACAAAAATTCATTTATTAACCTCTAATTTTTTCAAAAGATGGCTGAATATTTGGCACCAGAGAAAAAACAGGAGCTTTTCGCGAAGTACGGAAAGTCTAATACTGACACAGGTTCTCCAGAGAGCCAGGTGGCTTTATTTTCCTACCGTATCGCTCACCTTACCGAGCATCTTAAGAGCAACAAGCACGACTACTCTACTCGTCGTTCACTTCTTAAGCTTGTAGGTAAGCGTCGTCGTGTACTTGATTATCTCAAGTCAGTTGACATCGAGAGATACAGAGCTATCGTTAAGGAGCTTGGTCTCCGTCGATAAGCTACATCATAGTAGGAACCGACGAAGGGGGAGCACTCAAATCACATTTGGGTTTCCCCCTTTTTTCACGCAAAGACGCTTCCTGGGCGCAAACAAATCAACCTGCGGCGCCTGATGGAGCAGAACAATATATAATACGTAACTGTATATAGAAGCCCCTGAGGCTTCGTATGGGCGGAAAATGATCAATTAAAAATGACTCCCATAGGGGGAGGCGGGTTGAAAACGTAAAAAAATGAATATCGTAAAAAAGACAATCGAGTTATCCGACGGTAGGGTAATCGAAATCGAGACCGGTAAGCTCGCAAAGCAGGCTGACGGTTCAGTAGTAGTCAAGATGGGTGGCACAATGCTCCTCGCGACTGTAACATGCGCAAAAGATGCAAAGGAGGACGTTGACTTCATGCCTCTCCAGGTAGACTACAAGGAGAAATATGCTTCCGCAGGTCGTTTCCCTGGCGGATTCATGAAGCGTGAAGGAAAGGCTTCTGACTATGAAATCCTTATCGCACGTCTTGTAGACCGTGCCCTCAGACCACTTTTCCCTGAGGATTTCCACGCAGAGGTGTTCGTAAATGTAAACCTTATCTCAGCTGAGAAGGACATCCAGCCAGATGCACTTGCAGGTCTCGCTGCATCATCTGCTCTCGCTGTCAGCGACATTCCTTTCGAGGGTCCTATCTCTGAGGTGCGCGTTGCACGTATCGGCGGCGAGCTCAAGATCAACCCTAACTTCAGCGAGATGGCTGACGCCGACATCGACATCATGGTTGCAGCTACATATGACAACATCATGATGGTCGAGGGTGAAATGAACGAGGTAAGCGAGCACGACATGCTCGAGGCAATCAAGTTCGCTCACGAGGAGATCAAGAAGCACTGCAAGGTGCAGATGGAGCTCAGGGAGGCTGTAGGCAAGACTGAGAAGAGAGCTTACTGCCACGAGGAGAACGACGAGGAGCTTCGTCAGGCTATCCAGGAGTTCTGCTACGACAGATGCTACGCTATCGCTAAGTCTGGTTCTGCAAAGCACGAGCGTTCAGACGCATTCGAGGCACTCAAGGAGGAGTTCTACGCAACACTTCCAGAGGAGGAGCAGGAAGAGAAGAGAATGATGATCGAGAGATACTACCATGCAGTTGAGAAGGCTGCCATGAGAAACATGATCCTCGACGAGGGCGTTCGTCTCGACGGCCGTGACACAACTACAGTACGTCCTATCTGGTGCGAGACTGACTATCTCCCATGCGCACATGGTTCAGCAATCTTCACACGTGGTGAAACTCAGTCACTCTCGACTGTAACCCTCGGTACAAAGCTCGACATGAAGGAGCGCGACGAGGTTCTCATCCAGGAGACAGACCAGTTCGTACTTCACTATAACTTCCCTCCATTCTCAACTGGTGAGGCTCGCCCACAGCGTGGTGTAGGCCGCCGCGAGATCGGACACGGAAACCTTGCATACAGAGCCCTCAAGCCAATGATCCCTATGGCTCCGGAGAATCCATACGCAGTCCGCGTGGTTTCAGACATCCTCGAGTCTAACGGTTCATCATCAATGGCCACAGTATGTGCAGGCTGCCTCGCCCTCATGGACGCAGGTGTGAAGATCAAGAAGCCTGTTGCAGGTGTTGCAATGGGTCTTATCACAGACAAGGACAATCCTAACGAGCGCTACGCTATCCTTACCGACATCCTCGGTGACGAGGACCACCTCGGAGACATGGACTTCAAGGTGACCGGTACAAAGGACGGTATCACAGCTACTCAGATGGATATCAAGGTAGACGGTCTTTCATATGACGTTCTCGAGAAGGCTCTCGAGCAGGCACGTCAGGGTCGTCTCCATATCATGGGCGAGATGATGAAGACCATCAGCGAGCCACGTGCAGAGTACAAGGAGTTCGTTCCACGTATGGTACAGCTCATCGTTGAGGGCGAGTTCATCGGCGCTATCATCGGAAAGGGCGGTGAGACTATCCAGCGTATCCAGCGCGAGACAGGTACAACAATCACTATCACAGAGCAGCAGATTGACGGTGCTCAGAAGGGTGTTGTTGACATCTTCGGTCTTGACAAGGAGTCTATGGACAAGGCTATCGCTTGGATCAACGGCATCACAGCAGTTCCTGAAGCTGGTACAGTATACCACGGCAAGATCGTTTCTATCCTCGAGTTCGGTGCATTCGTAGAGATCCTCCCTGGTAAGGAAGGCCTCCTCCACGTATCTGAGATCGCTTGGGAGAAGACTGAGAAGGTAGAGGATGTTCTTCACGTAGGTGACGAGGTAGACGTTAAGCTCCTCGAGATCGACGAGGAGACAGGCAAGATGAGACTTTCACGCAAGGCACTCCTCGAGAAGCCTGAGGGATATGTAGAGCCAGAGCGCAAGCCACGCGGAGACAGAGGTCCACGTCGTGACAATAACGACCGTCGCGACAACCGCGGTCCACGCCGTGATGACAACCGTGGCCCACGCCGCGATGACAGAGGCCCACGCGGTCCACGTCGCGAGCAGCGTCCGGCTGATGCTCCAGAGCAGAACAACGAGCCAGAGATGTTCTAAGACATCCTCTGATCAATAAATAGCCCGAGGGCTTCTGAACTCCATGGCACAACGCCTCGATTCAGAAGCCCTCGTTTTTTTGTACCATATGCCCTCGTGAAATATAACCTCCTGATTATCACCCAATTATCGTTTAGTTGGCGGGGGAATTTCCCCACCAATCAAAAGCCATTTGCCTGACACTCAATTACTTGCGTTCTACCTTAAAGTGAAGAAACTTACCGATCTGAGTCCTATTGGCTGACGTATGGGAGGAGAATTTTCCATACAGGTCTAATTTATCATCTTCAGATAGAGTTATCACATCTCCGGCACGAGCAAACCCATGTTCGCGGACATACCTTATCAACTCCCTGTATTCTTTATCAGATTTAACGTATCTGACTTCGTTAATTTCATACTCGCTGCCAGCATTTGAATTGATTGCCGTAATAGTATTCTCCCATCCTCCATAACAAGACTCCAACAAATCATATCTGATAACCGAATAGCTTGATATAATATAGTCGACAAGCTGGTCACGTTCTTTCTTATCAAGACCTGCGAATAGCCTTCTAAGCTGGACATACGACAGATGTCTGCCACATGTAACCTGATAATCGACCTCTTTCAGCGCACGCTTGAGGCGATATGATGCCTCACGCATTACTATCTTCTTTGAAAAGGGATTCCTAGAATGGGCATATGCCAGAAAATTCCATCTAAAATCCTGGGCCCTTCCGCAAAGCAGTTTCTCTACTGGATTATTATACAGATATGAAATTGCCGTTCTTAAAAGCTTGATTCCGTTCTTTACGGAACTGCCGAACCGTTCTTCAAAAAGGGGACCTTTTCGTCCATGGGCAGAGTTGTATTCCTTGACGAAAAGTAAGGTCACATGAGAAATGAATCTGCTCATCAGGTTCTTAGAGCGAGACATAAACAAAGAATGTATATGATCTATCATAAGGCATAGCCCATATACTACAATATCGTATTTTACAGCCAGTACGGAAAACACAGTATAATATACCAGATAATCTTCCACATCGTAAAAGATATTGAATCCTGAAACGGTACGTTGGTAGACATGGTTGGCCTCTCCTTCTTTAAACTTTCTCTTCTCCATAATTCGATGTATTATACAAGTATTTATCAATCAAATAGTTAAGTGATCATTGGTGGGATAATTTCCCCACCAATCTAACGATAATGTCTTAGGTACCAAACCGTTACATTTAACGGACGTTGCAGTCACAAATCAATATGAGCTATGACAGCAAGACCTGTAACGAAAATATGAAGGAAAAGCCAGGAAGCCTTTCAGAAAAAGAAAAAGATCATATCAAAAAAAGACAAAAGATTACAAAAAAAGAAAAACATGCACTCAATGGGGTTAAGGCAAGTGATTTTGTCTATATTTGTTGGAGGAAACCACATAAAATAAGATAAGATGAAAACTATAATCAAATCTCTCGCGATTATGGCCGGTATGATGGTCTGCACATCGGCAATCGCACAGGACACATTCAAGGTAAAAGTCGATCAGCCGGCACATGGAAAAGTGACCGTAACCCCGGCAGTTCCTGAAGATGGAGTAGTGAAGGCTGGAACCGTCCTGAACGTCAAAGTGGAAGTGACAGACGAAGGATGGGTATTCGACAGCGGATACTATCTCTCGATGAGCAAGGGCATGTTCTACCCTACCTTCAAGGAAGCCATGGTTCCGGAATTCCAGGTAACCGTAGACAGCGATATCATGAGCCTTGGAGCATCCATCATGGAAGCGGAACGCCTCGAAGGCCACCGCACCATCCAGGATGTCGTCTATGCACAGCCAGGCGTAAAGCCGCTCAAATATGACATGTTCATTCCTGACGGAGCGAAAAACCTCCCATGCATCGTGATCATCCACGGAGGCGGATGGTCTTCGAATACAGAAGACATCATGCGCGGACTTGCACGCGAACTCATCAAGGGAGACAGATATGCAGTAGCAAGCATCGACTACCGCTGGATCGGAACACGCGACGGAGACAAGACTCCTAATACAATGAATCATCTTATCGAGGACTGCTATGGCGCAATCCTCCATATCCAGGAGCATGCAGCAGAGTATGGCATTGATCCTAAGAGACTTGCAGTGACAGGAGACAGTGCGGGAGGACACCTTTCGGCATGTATGGGTAATATGATCGAAATGGTCGGCGAGAAGTTCGTACCGACATATATCCCTGAGGGAATGAGCCTGAAGAAAGTCAGAAAGAGCCTCATGGCGATCAAGGCTGCTGCACCAAGCTACGGAGTCTTCGACCGAGGAAGTCTTTCGCGTTTTATCGCAGACCTGAGCGAAGAAGAGCAGAAGGACGTCACTCCAGACGACAACATCCCTTCAGTTAAGGAACGTGCTATTCCTCAGTACCTTGTGCTCGGAACACTTGACCGTACAGTCGGACGCGAACCTATGGAAAAATATGTAGAAAACCTCAAGGCTGCAGGCCAGAAGGTTGAATTCGTGATAGTGGATGGAGCCTCACACGCATTCTTCGACTGGAAGCCGGACCAGGGCACCAAGGACACCTTCGCTCAGTACGGAGTTCCATACGCAGCCGACATGAAGCGATTCTTTGACGAAGTATTCTACAAGTAGGCCTTCCAGCTTTGCTAAATTCAAGGAAAAACGTTACCTTTAAAGGTTGTTTGAAAATCTAAAATTTAAAAACCAAGATATGGAAAGAATCATCGAGTGCGTGCCTAACTTCAGTGAAGGCCGTAACATGGAAGTGATCGACGCCATCGTGGCTGCGATCGAGAAATCAGGTGGTGTGAAAGTTCTGGACGTGGATCCGGGCGAAGCTACAAACCGTACGGTAGTGACCTTCGTCGGAAGTCCTGAAGCTGTCGTAGAAGCTGCATTCCAGGGCGTAAAGAAGGCCGGTGAACTGATCGACATGCGCCAGCACCATGGAGCACATCCTCGTTCGGGAGCTACTGACGTGCTTCCGCTCATTCCGATTTCAGGAATGACTCTCGAGGAGTGCGCGGAGCTTGCAAGAAAGCTTGCCGAGCGTATCTATAACGAACTTGAAATCCCATGTTACTGCTATGAGTCCGCAGCTCAGAAGCCTGAGAGAAAGAATCTCGCAGTATGCCGTGCAGGTGAGTATGAGGCACTTCCGGAGAAGATGTGCGACCCAGACCGCATGCCTGACTTCGGTCCGGGACACTATACCGAGCGCGCTGCCCAGGCAGGAGCGACAAACGTCGGAGCACGTGATTTCCTCATCGCCGTCAACTACAACCTCAACACCACATCTACCCGCCGCGCCAATGCGATCGCATTCGACGTACGTGAGAAAGGCCGTCCGAAGAGAGAGGGCAACCCTATCACAGGTAAGATCGTAAAGGACGAGAACGGCAAGACCGTGATGATTCCGGGCACATTGAAGGGCTGCAAGGCCATCGGTTGGTTCATCGACGAATACGGCATCGCCCAGGTATCAATGAACATCACAGACATCAACACCACTCCGCTCCATATCGCATTTGACGAAGTATGCCGCGCCGCTCAGGCACGCGGTCTGCGCGTCACAGGAACAGAGATCGTAGGTCTCGTACCTAAGCGTACCCTCATCGAGGCAGGACGCTACTTCCTTGAGAAGCAGCAGCGCTCGACAGGTATCGCTGAGGAAGAGATCATGAAGATAGCGGTAAAATCCATGGGTCTTGACGACCTCAAGCCGTTCAACCCTGCAGAGAAGGTCATCGAATACCTCATCCAGGACGAGAAGGAAGCCGCAGCTAAGGAAAGACTCGTGCGCATGACATGCAAGGGTTTCGCATATGAGACAGCATCGGAGTCCCCTGCCCCTGGCGGCGGATCGATCTCGGCATACATGGGCGCTCTCGGTGCTGCTCTCGGCACTATGGTAGCCAACCTTTCGTCACACAAGGCCGGTTGGGATGCCCGCTGGAAGGAATTCTCCGACTGGGCTGACAAGGGTCAGAATGTAATGAGCCGTCTCATCGCACTTGTTGATGAGGACACAGCCGCATTCGACAAGATCATGGCGGCTATCGGAATGCCTAAGGGCTCGGATGAAGAGAAGGCGGCACGTGCAGCAGCTCTCGAGGCAGCGACCCTTTATGCTACCGAGGTTCCATTGAAGACCATGAGGACTTCTCTCGAGGTGTTCCCTATCGTGAAGGCTATGGCTACAGAGGGCAATCCAGCATCGGTATCTGATGCAGGCGTGGGTGCGCTCGCAGCACGCAGCGCAGTCCTCGGAGCACAGATGAACGTACGCATCAACGCAGCAGGTCTCGCCGATCGTGAAGCAGCTGAAAGACTCTGCGCAGAAGCAGCCGAGATCGCAGCGGCAGCCATCGCAGCCGAAGCAGAAGTCCTTGAAATCGTTAACGGTAAACTTTAAAAAGATGAACAGATTCCACGAAGATATTCTGGCAGGTATTCCGGCGATACTTCCGGAGCCGAAAGCATATGACACGACTGTAAGCCACGCCCCTAAGCGCAAGGAGATCCTCAGCGCAGACGAAAAGGTGCTGGCTATCAAGAATGCATTGAGATATTTCCCGCAGGAGCATCATGCTCTTCTCGCAGCAGAATTTGCCCAGGAGCTCCAGGAGTACGGACGCATCTACATGTACCGTCTCCGTCCTGACTATGAGATGTATGCACGTCCTATCGACGAGTATCCGGCAAAATCAAAACAGGCCGCAGCCATCATGGCAATGATCCAGAACAATCTGGACTACCGCGTGGCACAGCATCCGCATGAGCTCATCACATACGGAGGAAACGGAGCAGTGTTCCAGAACTGGGCACAGTACCGCCTCGTGATGCAGTATCTCGCGACAATGACAGACGAGCAGACCCTCGTCATGTACTCAGGCCATCCGCTCGGACTTTTCCCAAGCCATAAGGACGCTCCACGCGTGATCGTCACCAACGGTATGGTGATTCCGAACTATTCGAAGCCGGATCATTGGGAGAAATTCAACGCCCTCGGAGTATCGCAGTACGGACAGATGACAGCAGGCTCATATATGTACATCGGTCCTCAGGGCATTGTGCACGGCACCACTATCACTGTAATGAACGCCGCACGTAAACAGTTAAAAGCCAAAGGCATAGCCGACACTGAGGATAATATGAAAGGTATGCTCTTCGTGACAGCCGGTCTCGGAGGAATGTCTGGAGCACAGCCTAAGGCAGGAGTGATATCTGGAGTTGTGAGCGTATGCGCCGAGGTCAATCCTCACGCTGCTCACAAGAGGCACAGTCAGGGATGGGTGGACGAGATCCACACTGACCTTGACGAGCTCATACCTCGTATACGTAAGGCCGTGGCAGATAAGGAAGTGGTGTCGATAGCATATCAGGGCAATGTAGTAGATCTTTGGGAACGTCTTGCGGACGAAGATATATATGTCGATCTCGGATCGGACCAGACCTCCCTCCACAATCCGTGGGCCGGAGGATATTATCCTGTCGGATACAGCTATGAGGAATCCAACAGAATGATGGCTGAGGAGCCTGAAAAGTTCAAGGAGTGCGTCCGTGAGTCTCTCCGCAGACACGCTGCTGCAGTCAATCGTCTGGCAGATAAGGGAATGTATTTCTTCGACTACGGCAATGCCTTCCTCCTCGAAGCATCACGAGCAGGAGCAGATGTTCTCCGTGAAGACGGACGCTTCCGCTATCCTTCATATGTTCAGGACATTATGGGTCCTCTCTTCTTTGACTACGGATTCGGTCCTTTCCGCTGGGTATGTATGTCAGAGAAGCCTGAAGACCTTGCCAAATCTGACGCGATTGCAGCAAAGGTGCTGAAAGAGATAATGACTGATGCTCCGGAAGAAATCCAGGGTCAGATGATGGACAATATCCGCTGGATTGAAGAAGCAGGAAGAAACAATCTCGTTGTAGGTTCACAGGCTCGAATCCTCTACGCCGACTGCGAAGGACGAACAAAGATAGCCCTTGCTTTCAATGAGGCCATCCGCAATGGAGAGATTTCTGCGCCAATCGTACTCGGCCGCGATCATCACGATGTATCCGGCACTGATTCACCTTTCCGCGAGACATCCAACATCTACGACGGTTCACAGTTCTGTGCTGATATGGCTGTGCATAATGTTATCGGTGACGGTTTCCGCGGAGCTACCTGGGTATCGATCCACAACGGCGGAGGCGTCGGCTGGGGAGAGGTTATGAACGGAGGATTCGGAATGGTCATAGACGGTAGCAAAGATTCGGACCGTCACATCAGGGAGATGCTCCTCTGGGATGTAAACAACGGTATTGCACGCCGCAGCTGGGCGCGCAACAAAGGTGCAATGAATGCCATCAGACGTGAAATGGAGCGCACTCCGGGTCTGAAGGTCACTCTGCCTAACCTAGCGGACGAAGAAATGATCCGAAAACTTATCTAACGTTTCAGTGTACGTGAGCCGCAATAGAACACCCTCAAGCTGAGCCCGGCACTGTTGCGGTAAAGCTTGCCGAAATCCCCGTATGCGCCCACACTGAAAGTCAATGGAATCCTTGTCACTTGGTCTGAGAGTTCTACCTCCAGGGGAAGTGACAATTGTATTGGACGAGTGTGGAAGATACTGTCTGAAGAGTTTGAATATCGACCCCAATTGCTGCT
>JAZRQM010000017.1:0-7884 GCA_045649795.1 Candidatus Cryptobacteroides sp.
GTACAAGTTTATGACGATATGTGTACTTCGTGGTCGGAACTGCTGAAGATTCCCTCGACCTTGTCGGAAATGTCAGCCGTGGGGGTGCGACTTTGGTGAATTATTTCTATCTTGCAGACGGAACTAAGACCCGTGCGCTTGACGGCAGCGGTGAGGGACTTGTGTACGGAGGTCCGTTCGTGTACAGGAAGGGTTCCGGCAGCAGTTCATTGACATTGGAAAGTACAGCCCTGCCCTCCGCCGCTGGATGACCCCGGACCCTCTCTCGGAGAAGTATTACGGTATGTCTCCGTACGTCTTCTGCGCGGATAATCCGGTGAACTTTGTCGATCCGGATGGAGAGGCTTGGGAGACATTTTGGGATCTGGCTAGTTTGGGCGCAGGGGTAAAAAGTTTGACAGAAAACATAAAAGCCGGGAACGTTGGTGATGCTATTCTAGATGGAATAGGCGTTGTCGCTGATGCAGCTGCTGTCCTTGCTCCTGGCATCCCTGGCGGAGTTGGAGCTTCCATAGCGGCAGTAAGGACTGGCGGAAAGATTTCAGACGTTCTAAATTTCGCAGACGGAGCTAGCGACGCAGCAAGAACTTTAAGGAAAGCCCCTGATGCTAATGGCGGCATAGCCAGACCGCATGGTAATGCTGACCATGATGCCTCAATTACTGAAAAATATAATTCAATTAAAGATGTTGCTAATGATATTAGAAAGAGTCAAATTCAGGTTGATGTGCATGGCAATGTCGTTGGGAGTAATCGACCAGATCTACAATATAATGTTGATGGCATTCACTACAACTTTGAAGTAGATCGCTCTGAAGTAAATAGCGAGAGACATCGTTCGGCTATTTTAAATAATGACCCATATTCAGTTTTCGAAAAGCGAATAATCAAATAACTAATTTATGGATAACAGATACTTCACTTTAATAAATGCTCCTATGGGTGAAATCCTCGAAGCGGTTGAAGAGGCAATTATATCGTATGGTAAAATGCCTATATCATATGCAGAAGTGTTGAAAATAGATCTCTATGATGTTCATAATAATCCTTCTGTTATAAAATACCATTTATGGACTCCTGCCAATTCCAAAGGTGTAGCTTGCTTTACGAATATAAGAGACGGCTTACCATCTTTGATCTATAGAATAAGAAAAAAACATAATTTCGAAGTTGTACAAGTTTGTCTTTCAGTGGATTTGCCTAACTGCGATTTTCGTTATGCAATGAGAGTCTTTCATCATTGGGCTCAAGATGGTAACGAGAGGTATGTTCGCGTAATGCAGGATCCGAAATGGGATTTTTGGGAACAAGGGGAACGACTCCCATTTGAGCAGGTCGATAAATATTCTGAAAGATTCATAAAGAATAGACTGACGAATGATGTGATTCTTGATTATCTAATGGAGCTTGGGTGGAATCTTAGGTCCGAGGATTTTTGGGCTACAGATGAAACAGCATACTGCTTTGAATGGAAGCAGTGGTAAAGTTGAAGTATTTTCTCAGGGAGGACTTTTGTATGTTCCTCCCTATTTTTATCACGACTGCAGTTTCATCATCTCCTTTCCCATCAAAGAATAAAACGAATCTTCATCAATGATGATGTTTAAATGTTCTGTCCCATTTTATATACGCCCTAATGTCAGGCAATCAGCCTTATGAGTGGCTTTATCTTGGAATTTGATCAATAAGACATGTGTTTATAGAAAATCCGGTTGACGGAATGTATTCCGGTGACAGGATTTCTGTGCATTGCATTGAAGACTGAGCCCATTCGACCTTGTCGGAAATGTCAGCCGTGGGGGTGCGACTTTGGTGAATTATTTCTATCTTGCAGACGGAACTAAGACCCGTGTGCTTGACGGCAGCGGTGAGGGACTTGTGTACAGAGGTCCGTTCGTGTACAGGAAGGGTTCCGGCAGCAGTTCATTGACATTGGAAAGTACAGCCCTGCCCTCCGCCGCTGGATGACCCCGGATCCTCTCTCGGAGAAGTACTACGGTATGTCTCCGTACGTCTTCTGCGCGGATAATCCGGTGAACTTCGTGGATCCGGATGGAAGATTTCCTGATGTTATCTGGGATGTGGCAAGCATCGGAATGGGAGTCAAGAGCCTGATCGGGAACATCAAGGCAGGAGAGGCAAGAGCCGCAATAGGTGACGGTATTGGAATTGTAGTTGATGTGGCAGCTGCCGCACTTCCATTCGTTCCGGGAGGAGTTGGTGCGGTTAGAACTGGAGCGAAAACAGTCGATGCGCTTGATAATGTTGCAGAAGCGGCAAAGGTAGCGGCCTCGATATCTGATGGTGCAAGAGCTGTTGATGGAATTAAGTTCAAGAGTTTCACTAGAGGTAACTTTAGGGATAATTTAGGTAGACTTACCGGAGCCATACCTGATGGAATGCAGGCTCACCATACATTACCATGTGCATTTGAGAAAAGGTTTTCTGATATAGGCATCAAAATACATGATCCTAAGTATGGTGTATGGTTGGATTCTAAACAGCATAACAAACTATCTCATAAGTATAATGCAGAATGGGAAAAGTTCTTTAAGACGAATCCATCTTATACAGAAGAGCAAGTAATGGAATACGAAAAAAAACTAATGAATGAGATATATGGACAATAATAAGATTGTTTTGATGAATGATTTCTTCAATATTGATAGTTGTGGATACGGGACAACTTTCGCAGCATTTCCAGAACATGCAGATCAACTAATAAGTTGTAATGAAAGGGCTACCCAATATTTATCAAGACTCATCTTAGGTGATTACAATGATCTTCAATTACCAGTCATATATAATGAGATAAAAGGAGGATCATCAGGTAAAAGGATGCGTGATATCCTTGATACGCGCTATCCACCACTATATCTTATATCTGACCGATTTAAAAAGATCCTTGAAGAATCCGACATTACAGGCTGGGAATCGTATCCCATCGCATTGTTTGATAAAAAGGGAAATCGAGTTGAAGGATATAATGGGTTCTCAATAACCGGCAGGGCTGGAAAAATGGAAAAGTTCGATCAACTTCCATTAGAATGCGGTTATTCTGCTGACGCTGACGGATATTATTTTGATGTTGAAACTTGGGATGGAAGTGATTTGTTTATTACGGAGGGTAGTTGGCATATAATTGCGAATGAGCGATTCATCAAAGTCCTGGTCGATAATAAGATAACGGCTTGCAATTATTGTCGACTTACAGATTATGGAGATTGCCGTAAAACTAAACGAATACTTTAGACGAACTCTTTTAATGTGTAAGTTATTGGGCATCATTAATGCAATCATGATTTCTGTGGCTGAGTATTTTGCTCAGCCACTTTCTGTTTCAACAGGAGTAACCTGATACCCAAAATCCGCTCCAGAATTACTTCGGTGACCTGCAACTGCTGCCACCAACTTCTGCCACGAAGTCAAAGAAGCACCTTGCAATGTGTACTTCGTGGCCACGAATCTGCAGGATATGCGCCTTTGGTTGCCACGAGGTACAAGTTTATGACGATATATGTACTTCGTGGTCGGAACTAACACATTATCCAGCGGTTAAAACGTATGTGTCAGAGACTCCTTACTCTTATATCTGGTCACCCTCCGTTACACCTTCAACTCGTCCAACAATAAAAACAAAGGCTCCGGCGCCGGCACCGAAGCCCAAAATAGAATGTAATCTGCTTAGAGAATCTGACATAATAAAAATCAGTGACCATTGATGTAAGCGACATGCCACCCCCGGCTAGGGGGTGCCTGCCGAAGGGCAGGCGGGGGTCGTCGGAATCAAGGTCACTGATTTTTATCTCAGCAGATTACTGCGGACATCAGTCATCAGGTAAGATTTCTGCCACGAAGTACAAGTTTCTGACGATATGTGTACTTCGTGGCAGGTGTGACTGATCCTGACAAGGGCTAAGCGCTCGGACTCCTCAAACAGATTGATTATTAACGCGATACAAAACCAAACGTGCCAGACTACACCTTTAAAGGAGGGGTCTGGCACGTTCGTTATTTCTATCTGACAGAACGGGATTATTTCAGGAAAGAGGCAAGCATGGACTTGAAGACGTTCCTGTCTTCATCGCCGAGGAAACCGACCTTGATGGGGATATGGAACATCCTGTCCTTGAGGCTTCCTGGGACGAACTTGCAGTCGCGCACCCTCTGGCAGTCCTTTTCTGTCGTCATGATGACAGAAGTAGGGTATGTGTCGGATGCGTTCCTGATCGAGTAGATGTCGGAACGGGTGAACTTGTGGTGGTCCGGGAAGTTGAAATGCTTCACGATCTTGTATTCTCCGCAGAGAAAATGGCGCAGAGGCGCATCGTTGGCTATGCCTGAGAAGAGGATGAGCCTTTTGGCATAGAGATATCTGGTGTCTCCCTCGGGATAGACGGCCTGCGGCGTGTCGTAATTGATGTAGGTGAAGAAAATCTTCTGCCTTTTGCCGTTGCTTCTTACGCCTTCGCATGTCTGCGGGTCGAATTCCTTGAGTCCGAGGTCGGCCGCCCATGCTGCCCTCTGCTCATCGTCGATGTATGTAGGACATTTGGTCACGATGAGTGCGTCCGCGGCGCTGAGTCTTGACGGAAGGTCACGCAGCCTGCCTATAGGCATGAGGTGGTCCTTGAATACAGGTCTGTTGTAGTCGATGAGCACGGCTGAAAAATCAGGCTTGAGGGCTCTGTGCTGGAATGCGTCGTCCAGAACGATGATGTCTGCCTTCGGCATATCCTTGTAGAGGCATCTGGCAGCCTTCTTCGATGTCTGGAGAAGCTCAGGGTTGGTGAGGAACATGCAGCCTTCCTTCCTTGACTTGTCTACAGCCACGGTCACCTGCGGGAACTTCCTCTTTATCTGGAGAGGCTCGTCTCCGAAGTCCTCGGCGGTGCCGTCAACGACTACCTGCTGGAAACCCTTGCTCTTCCTTTTGTATCCTCTTGACAGTACGGCTATGTTCTTGTCCTGCCATCTTTCATCTTCAAGCAGCATCCTGAGGATCATCTCTGTATGAGGGGTCTTTCCGGTTCCGCCTACGGTGATGTTGCCGACGCAGATGGTCGGTACGGAAGCCTTATGGGATTTGAAAAGCCCGATATTGTAAAGTGCATGTCTGCACGCGAGGGTCAGTGAATAGGGAAATAGCAGTATTCTGTCAATCATAGTCTGTTTCTACACTAAAAGGTCGCAAATATAGCGATTATAATCCATATATGCTTCTGATTTCCGGGGCTTCTTCGCCCCATCTTTCCGCGATATAGTCCAATGTCGCGAAGAGCTCCTGCGGATCGTTGATCGTAACAAGCTTGAGTCGTGTCTCCTTAAAGTCAGGAAGCCCTTTGAAATAGCATGAAAGGTGGCGGCGCATCTCGAGGATTCCGACGCGGTCTCCCTTGATTTCCAGCGATTTGGCAAGATGTCTCTTTGCAAGTGCCACCCTGTCTGTCACGCTCATCAGCGGCATCAGCTCTCCGGTCTTCAGGTAATGTCTGATCTCCTGGAATATCCATGGATGGCCGTATGTGGCGCGTCCTATCATTATTCCGTCGACGCCGTAACGGTCGAAATACTCCTTGGCCTTCTGCGGCGAATTGATGTCGCCGTTACCTATTATAGGTATGTGCATGCGCGGGTTTTCCTTGATCTTGCCGATCAGAGTCCAGTCCGCCTCGCCGGTATACATCTGGCAGCGCGTGCGTCCATGTACGGTAAGTGCCTGGATGCCGACGTCCTGGAGCCTTTCCGCAAGCTCCACGATTATCTTCGAGTCTTCGTCCCATCCGAGTCGGGTCTTCACCGTCACGGGAAGTTTCACGGCTTCCACGACCTGCCTTGTGATCTCGACCATCTTGTCCGGCTCCCTCATCATTCCCGAGCCTGCTCCTCTGCGCGCGATCTTGCTTACCGGACATCCGAAATTAATGTCCACCAGGTCGGCTCCATGGCCTCCTGCGATCTGGGCAGCCTGCTCGGCCATCTTTGCGGCATCCACCATCGCTTCAGGGATGTTGCCGTATATCTGGATGCCGATGGGCGCTTCATAATCGTAGGTCACCAGCTTCTCGAGCGACTTGCGTGCGTCGCGGATGAGTCCGTCCGATGAGATGAACTCGGTATACATCATGTCTGCACCGAATTCCTTGCATATGAAACGGAAGGATGCGTCTGTCACATCCTCCATAGGGGCCAGAAACAAGGGTCTGTCTCCTAATTCTATATTACCTATATTCATACAGCCTGCAAAATTAGCAGAATTTTTGTAGATTTGCAGGATATAAACTAAGAACTATGGCAAAGATAAATACAATCGGTGTGCTGACTTCGGGAGGAGATGCCCCGGGAATGAATGCTGCGATCAGAGCGGTGACAAGAGCAGCCATCTATAACGGATGGAAAGTAAAAGGTATATATAGAGGCTGGGAAGGCCTCATCAACAATGAGATCAAGGATTTCACATCCGAGAGCGTCAGCGGTACCATCAACCGTGGAGGTACCATTCTCCGTACCGCGCGAAGCAAGGGCTTCATGAATGAGGAAGGACGTGCCAAGGCATATGAGAATCTCAAGGCTCATGGCATCGATGCACTTGTTGTCATCGGCGGAAACGGTTCGCTTGCGGGAGCACAGGTCATCGCTTCGGAGTATGACATTCCGTGCGTGGGACTTCCCGGCACGATCGACAACGACCTTTACGGAACCGATACCACCATCGGATACAATACGGCGCTGAATACAATCATGGAGTGTGTCGACAAGATCCGCGATACTGCCAACTCCCACAACCGCATATTCTTTGTCGAGGTGATGGGTCGTGATGCCGGCTTCCTTGCGCAGAATGCCGCAATCGCAACAGGTGCGGAGGCTGCGATCATCCCTGAGGACCAGACCGATGTGGACCAGCTTGCCACATTCATCGGCCGCGGAGTGCGAAAGAGCAAGAACAGTTCCATCGTCCTCGTGTCGGAGAGCAAGAAGGACGGTACCGGCGGAGCGCAGTATTATGCTGACCGTCTCGTTCACGAGTATCCTGAGTTCGAGGCGCGCGTGACTATTCTCGGCCATCTTCAGCGAGGCGGTATCCCTACCGCAAACGACCGTATCCTCGCAAGCCGCATGGGTGTGGCTGCGATCGAGGCCCTGAAGGACGGACAGCGCAATGTGATGATCGGTGTCAAGAATGATCAGATCGTCTATGTGCCTTTCAACAAGGCCATCCGCATCGACAAACCGATCGACAGAGAGCTGATCAATGTACTTAACGTATTGTCAATCTAATCGATAATCCCCGGCACTGACCGGGGATCTTTTTTACATATAACTCGCTGATTTTCCGGAAAATTTGGCCAAAACAAAATTATTTTCTATCTTTGCACCCCCTATGTAGTGTAGGGATCGCAATTTTTAGATTTAATTATTTAAGTATTAACCATTTAACAGTACAAGATGGACACACAGAGCTACAAAACGGTATCCCTCAAGGCAGGCGATATCAAGAAGGAGTGGGTTGTGATCGATGCTACTGACCTCGTAGTAGGCCGTCTTGCTGCCAGAGTTGCGCTCGTTCTTCGTGGTAAGAACAAGCCATCTTTCACTCCGCACATGGACTGTGGTGACAATGTCATCATCCTCAACGCGGACAAGGTAAGATTCACTGGTAAGAAGATGACTGACAAGGTGTACGTTCGCCACACTGGCTACCCAGGTGGACAGCGTTTCACTACTCCTAAGGAGGTTATGGCAAAGAAGCCTACTGAAGTCTTAAGGATGGCAGTAAAGGGTATGCTTCCTAAGAATCGTCTTGGTTCAAAGCTCCTTAACAACCTGTATCTTTACGCAGGTAACGAGCACCCACACCAGGCACAGAACCCTAGAACAATCACT
>JAZRQM010000018.1:0-4435 GCA_045649795.1 Candidatus Cryptobacteroides sp.
ATACCTCCTGCTGAGATTTTCGACAGGCATTCCCGAGAAGTACTCACGCAGCATTTTTCCTTGAGCTCGCTGCATCGCTCGATAGACTTTAGGTTGCATAAAAGTTACCGTTTTTTGGTAAACTTTTTTCAGGACGGGACATAGCTCCATTATCTAATGTCTTGAAAATCAGTGTAATATGTAATGGAAGGTGGGTAAAAATCACCCACCGGTGTTTGTATAAGATGTTGTGAATGTGATAGTTAGATTATTCATGTGCTGTTTTGAAAAAATGCATTAACTTTGCATGTTCGAAATTACATGTCATTTTGACCAAGAATTGATTTTATTATGCCGAAAGCAAAGAGTAACGTAGAGATAAAGAACAGGAGGGCTTCGTTTGATTATGAATTCATCGAGACCTTTCAGGCGGGATTGGTGCTTACCGGTACTGAGATAAAGTCCATCAGAGCCGGCAAGGCATCATTGGTGGATGCATATTGCTACTTCAACAATAATGAGCTGTATGTCAAGAATATGCATGTGGCGGAGTATTGGTGGGGTAGCTGGGGAAAGCATGATCCTCGTCGTGAGCGTAAGCTGCTTTTGAGCCGCAAGGAGCTGAACAAGCTTCAGAGGGCGGTCAAGGAAAAGGGACTGACCATAGTCGGTGTGAAGCTTTATATTGCAGACAACGGTTATGCGAAGCTGCTCATAGCTCTTGCGCGCGGTAAGAAGGAGTATGACAAGCGTGCGTCGATCAAGGAGAAGGATCTCCGCAGAGAGATGGAACGTATATAGAACTGGGAATAAATCAGAAAGTCCCGTTGATTCCGCCGGTCCTCCCCACTTTGTGGGGCCCCTCCCTTTTCGGGAGCCAATGCCGGATTGAATCAACGGGGCTTTCTGTTTTGCAGCCTTATGTCAGCTATGCCTGTTAGAGGTTGAATGCAGCTTTGATCATGTCGACTGAGTCGAGGAGCTCCCATCCGAAGAACTGGACGAGTTCCTGCTCGTACTTGCCGTTGCGACGGATCGCAACCGATGCCTTGTAAGGCGTGCGGCCTACATGACCATATGAAGCTGTAGGCTCATAGATAGGCTTCTTGAGGCCGAACTTCTCGATGATCTTTGCCGGACGGAGGTCGAAGAGTTCGTTGATCTTCTCTGCGATCTCTGCGTCGCTGAGGCCGTTAGCTGCTGTGCCATAGGTGTTTACGAAGATGCTCAATGGGCGTGCTACTCCGATGGCGTATGAAACCTGCACGAGCATTTCGCGTGCTACGCCTGCAGCTACCATGTTCTTTGCGATGTAGCGTGATGCGTATGCTGCAGAACGGTCTACCTTTGATGGGTCCTTTCCTGAGAATGCTCCACCGCCGTGTGCACCCTTACCACCGTATGTGTCCACGATGATCTTACGACCTGTGAGACCTGTATCGCCGTGAGGACCTCCGATCACGAACTTTCCTGTAGGGTTCACGTGGAGGATGTGGTCGCCCTTGAAGAGGGCTGCTGTCTCTGGTGCGAGAGTCTCGATGAGCATAGGGAGGAGGATGTTCTCGACGTCCTCGCGGATCTTCGCCTGCATAGCCTCGTCTACGCGCTTCTGACCATACTGTGCGCAGCCGTCAGCGTAGCTCATGTTGCCGAGAGATGCCGGAGTGAACTCGTCGTGCTGAGTCGAGATCACGATTGTATGTACGCGTACTGGCTGGTTTGTCTGTCCGTCGTACTCGATTGTGAACTGTGACTTTGAGTCCGGACGGAGGTATGGCATGAGCTCAGGCTTCTGCTTGCGGATCTTCGCGAGCATGAGGAGCGCCTGATGCGAGAGTGCGAGCGGGAGAGGCATGTACTCCTCTGTGTCGCAGCATGCATATCCGAACATCATTCCCTGGTCGCCGGCTCCCTGAGCGTCAGCGTCTTCGCCTACGACGCCGCGGTTGATGTCCACGCTCTGCTCATGAAGAGCCGAGAGGATACCGCATGAGTTGCCGTCGAACATGTATTCTGCCTTGTTGTATCCGATCTTGTTGATTACGCGGCGTACTGTCTTAGGGATGTCTACATATGCATCCTCTGAGCGTACCTCGCCTCCTACCACTACGAGACCTGTGCTGCAGAATGTCTCGCAGGCTACCTTCGATTCAGGGTCCTGACGGAGGAATTCGTCAAGGATGGCGTCGGAAATCTGGTCCGATACCTTGTCTGGGTGTCCCTCTGACACCGATTCTGATGTAAATAAGTAGTTCATATCTTCAATGTTTTTATAATTCATGTTTAGATCCTTCACTTCGTTCAGGATGACAGTAGAGCGAAGTTCAGGATGACAGTAGGGCAAAACAAAAGCCCCACAAAAATGCGGAGCCGTCACAAAAACACAAAACATAGATATGATTTTAGCATTTTTTAACGTGGTTGCAAGCAGGCAAATCTCTCCACATTTTCTTTCGGGCGGCAAAGATATACAAATTTTCTGACATACAAATAGTTGAATGCATAAAATCGTTGAATTATTGCATTTTGACTGATAAAATACGACCAAAATTTCATAACATCGTTAAAAAGTAGTATCTTCGCCGGATAAAACCATTTATTAATTTTCTAAACCGTTATGAAACAAACAATTAAGTGTTTTATTGCTGCTTTTGCAGCAATGCTTTTGAGCGTGGCGGCCATTGCACAGGTCACCACATCAGCTCTGGGCGGACTCGCTGTTGACGCTAACGGAGAGCCAGTTATCGGCGTTGCAGTGATTGCAACCCATACTCCTTCCGGTACAGTCTACGGCGTAACCACTAACGAAGTCGGCCGTTTTACCATCAACGGTATGCGTTCCGGTGGTCCTTACACTGTTGAGTTCTCATGCCTGGGTTACCAGACAGTGACTTTCACAGATGTAGTTCTCCAGCTCGCAGAGACTTACTCTTTGAGTGCTACACTCAATGAAGATTCTGAAATGTTGAGCGAGGCTATGGTAGTAGGCGCTGCCGCTTCAAAGTTCTCAGCTCAGAAGATGGGTTCTGCTACAAACATCTCTGGCAATGAGATTGCATCCCTTCCTACAGTAAGCAGAAGCATTACTGACGTTACAAGACTTTCACCTTATGGTGGTAACGGAATGAGCTTCGCCGGTCAGGACGGACGTACTGCAAACTTCACTGTCGATGGAGCAAACTTCAACAATAACTTCGGTCTTAGCGATGGCCTCCCAGGTGGTGGAAGCCCTATCTCTATCGATGCAATCGAGGAGATGCAGGTGGTTATCTCTCCATACGATGTACGTCAGACAAACTTCATCGGTGGTGGTGTAAACGCTATTACCAAGTCAGGTACAAACCAGCTCAAGGGATCAGCTTATGTATATCATCGTAACGAGAACCTCCGTGGTGACACAGTTGACGGTGAGATGATTTCAGGTGCACGTCAGAAGGATAGAAACACAAACTATGGTTTCACTCTCGGTGGTCCTATCATCAAGAACAAGCTCTTCTTCTTCGTGAATGCTGAGTACGCTAAGATCCCTACAGTCGTTAACAGATGGAGAGCATCAGTTGACGGCGAGATGGATGCTGACAACTATATCTCACGTACTACTCTCGCTGACCTTGAGAAGGTTTCAGACTTCGTTAAGGAGAAGTACGGATACGACACAGGTTCATGGACTGATTATCCAGCTAACGAGAGCAACATGAAGCTCCTCGCACGTGTTGACTGGAACATCAACGACAACCACAAGCTCGCAGTTCGTTACAACTACACCCTCAACAGAGGATGGAACAGCACCAACGGTTCTTCAATGGACGGTGGTACACGTTCTGGCTTCAGCCGTTTCTCTCAGTACGGTATGGCTTATGCGAACTCTATGTACTCGATGGACAACATCGTGAGCACAGTGTCACTCGACCTCAACAGCCGTCTTTCAAACAACCTCTCAAACCAGTTCCTCGCAACTTATTCAAAGCTTGACGACGTACGTGGAACAAACTCTGAGGATATGCCATTCGTTGACATCCGTAAGGATGACGGCAGCGCGGTTCTTCCATATATCGCTCTCGGTTACGAGCTCTTCACATGGAACAACGGTGTTCACAACACTCACATCTCTATCAAGGATGACCTTACTTACTATGCAGGTAACCACAAGATCACTGGTGGTGTAAACTACGAGTATCAGATGGCTGACAACGCATATATGAGAAACGGTACAGGTTACTATCGTTACAAGAGCCTTGAGGACTTCATGGCAGGTGCTGCACCTGAGGTTGTCTGCCTTACTTACGGTTATGACGGAGAGGCTGTTCCAGCAGCTCGCGTACGTTTCCACAAGGCAGGTACCTACGCTCAGGATGAGTGGGATGTGACTGAGGACTTCAAGCTTACTGCAGGTCCCCGTCTCGACGGTCTCTTCTTCGACAACCAGGACCTCATGAGAAACAACGAGATCTACAAC
>JAZRQM010000019.1:0-2506 GCA_045649795.1 Candidatus Cryptobacteroides sp.
GGTAAAGTTAGGCACATCTCCAGGAGGTAAAAGACCGAAGGCATTAATCGCTATAAATGAATCCGATGGCAGTATTAAATCTGGCCAGGCTCTTCTTCCTGAAGGGTATAAATACTATATCCTTAAATATGACAATGAGTCTGATATGTTCCCGTATGCCCGTCTTGAATATGCATACTATAAGATGTGTTGCGATGCCGGAATACGAATGAAGCATTCAGAGTTGAGGCGATTTGAAAACAGTTCCCATTTCATAACAGAAAGATTTGACCGAACTCCTGATGGGAAAGTTCACATGCAGTCTCTTGCGGCTATGACAGGCGGGGTAACTTCTTATGAGGAGGCCTTCAATGTCGTCAGACGTCTTAAACTTGACTATGTTGATAAGGAGCAGCTTTTCAGAATGATGGTGTTCAATGTGCTCGGAGGAAATATCGACGACCACGATAAGAACTTCTCTTTCCTTATGGACAAGCAGGGACGCTGGTCTCTTGCTCCGGCCTATGATATGGTCTACAGTATAGATCCGAATACATTGGGAGTCCAGAAAGGTCAGTTCATGAGCATAAAAGGTAAGGTGCTTGACATAACCGAAAAAGACCTCCTGGCTGTTGCAAGAGAAAACGATATCAACAACCCGTCCGGAATCATATCTCAGGTGCTTGATGTTGTCTCGAATTTCCGCTCATATTGTGAGGGGGTTGATGTGAACAGCAGCACATGCAACATCATGCAGAAGGAGTTGAATGAAAAATATAAGTCGTTCAAGTAAATATGGGTGATGATTATCATTGCCAACTTAAAAGATGTTTTAGTATCTTTGTAGGATTTTAAAACCTAAGTGTACTATTAAACCCAAACCATGAACAAGAATTACCCTATTTATAAGACAACCTTTATCGACGACATGAGGTCGCTCGTGGAGGAGGCTGCACAGAATTTTACCGACAGCATCGCGATCTCGTACAAGGAGAACTACTGGGACAAGGAGGTAAAGAAGGTGTCATTCACGCAGTGGCGTGACGATGTGAGACATCTCGGTACAGCCCTTATCTCATGCGGCCTGAGGGAAGAAAGCATCGCAATCGTCGGAGAGAACTCGTACGGATGGTGCTGCTCGTTCTTCGGAGTGATGGCCATCGGTTCAGTTACCGTACCGGTCGATAAGGAACTTCCGGTCGAGGATATCAACGGCATCGTCACAACTACAGGCTGCAAGGCTTTGATTTTTGGAAAGACTGCCGAGTCTAAGGTTAAGGAACTCCTTGATAATGATGAGCTTAAGACTGTTGAACTTCTTGTTTCTGTGGCTCCGGAGTGCTCGCTTGATGCAGCCGTTCTTGGCAGCAGGAAACTTATTTCGCTTGCCCAGCTTCAGGAAAAGGGTGCGGAGTTATATAGAAATGGCGACAATTCTTATTATGATTATAAGATCGACGTCAACAAGCTCGCTTCGATCGTATTCACATCGGGAACTACCGGCAAGGGCAAGGGAGTGATGCTCTCTCAGGCGAACATCGGCCTGGACATGACCCTCGGTATGTACAATTTCGACATTACAAGGAAGACCCTCCATGTGCTTCCTCCTCATCATACATTCGGCTCGACAGTCAATTATGTCGGTCATCTTTCCCAGGGATGCGAGGTCTACATTTCCAGCGGACTCAAGCACGTTAGCGATGAGATCAGGGAGCAGCAGCCGACCCATCTCATCCTTGTTCCGGCATTCCTTGAGGTGATGAACCGTAAGATATGGACAACGGCACGAAAAACAGGCAAGGAAGGCCTTCTGAAGGTGATGATGAAGGTGAGCGATGGTCTCAGAAAGATCGGTATCGACCTCAGAAAGAAGCTTTTCGCGAGCGTACTGAGTGCATTCGGTGGCAAGCTGGAGCTTGTCATCTGCGGCGGTGCGAAGCTCGATGAGGATATCATCCGTACATTCGATTCCCTCGGAATCACCATTCTCAATGGATATGGAATTACAGAATGCGCGCCTCTTATTTCTGCCAATCGTAACAAATACCGCAAGCCGGGCAGCGTAGGTACGCCTATCCTTGCATGCCGCGTGAAGATCGACAATCCGGACGAGAACGGCGAGGGTGAGATCTGCGTGAAGGGACCGAACGTGATGCTCGGATACTATAACAACCCTGAGGCAACAGCCGAGGTCTTCGACAAAGATGGCTTCTTCCATACAGGCGACTACGGAAAGCTCGACGAAGAGGGATGGATCTACATTACCGGCCGAAAGAAGAACCTCATCATCCTCTCCAACGGTGAAAACGTCTCACCGGAAGGAATCGAGTTAAAGCTGATGAGACTTCCTTATGTCAAAGAAGTTGTCGTTTATGAGGAAAATGGAGAAATCGTCGGCGAATTCTATTTGGACGAAGAGAACTACTCCGAAGCCAGGACCATGCTTAAAAACGATATCGACTATTATAACCATTCAGTTCAGAAATATCGCAACATCGCCCGCTTCAAGATAAGAGATATACCTTTT
>JAZRQM010000020.1:0-65642 GCA_045649795.1 Candidatus Cryptobacteroides sp.
ACTTTTTAGACATAACAAAACCCCGAAAGTATTTTGTCTAACTTTCGGGGTTCATGTCAAATTAAGGTCAGCCCATTTTTTGTATCCATACCTCAGACCTAGTTGTTTACAGGTCTGAGGACAAAGTTGAATTCGTATGGCTGGGCATTTACGCGATACTGCTCAAGAGGCCATGCACCCCACGAGTTCACGCATGCAAGACCCATCTGCGCGAGATCGAAGTTGACCCATGTGATTCCGTTTGCACGGTCGTTCTCATGTGCCTTAGCCTTAAGCTCAAGCGAGTGAGCCTGGTTGTTGTCAAGCATTCTGACGTCCATCTCCTTCCAGCTGAAAGGAAGAGCTGATGCAGAGAACTTCACATCCGATCTGATCTCGAAGCCTGCACCATTGTCGTCGATGACCTTCATCCACTTGATTTCGGTCTTTGTACCGGACTCCTGAGGACGAACATATCCGTAATGGTACTGATCCTCGACTCTCTGTACATAATGTCCGATAAGGGCTGAAGAATTGCGGTCAGAGTAGTTCTCATGAGGGCCGAAGCCGAAATACTCGAGAGTCGAGAACTCGCCAGGCATAGCCAGCTGCATACCGAAACGAGGAAGCATTGGTGCCTCTGCAAGCTTGCCAGCATCAGCGAGTGCCTCCTTCGCGGCGATGGTACCGTCCGCATAGATATCATATGTCATGCTGACTACAGCTGCCTCACCTATAGGAGCATATTCCACGTTCACTCTATAGCAGAAATCAGTAGCCTCCACATTGAACGAAGCGAGATTGAACTCAGCCTTACGCCAGAGGTCAAGCCTTCTGTCCTGCTTAGCTCCGAGATCGTTCTCGGTAACCGCTCTTGCAACACATGGAACAAGCGGAGACTCGATCATTTCCTTCTCACCAAGCACATAGCTTACAAGAGAGCCTGTAGACGCATCAAACACTGCCTTCCATGAAGAAAGACGGAGATTTGCAGAGCCAGCGAAAGCCATTTCACCGTAGAACGTATGAAGATCACCATCCTGTCCGTATGCCGGGATTCCGGTTGCATTCGCAAATACAGGAAGCTCCGCCTCATTTATGGCCATCTGATCGTAAGCCACCTCCGCACCTGCAGAAAGGAGGCTGTCCGCTCTCTTGAGCACATATCGCACATTGAGATACACATCATGTCTCTTGAGATTTCTGATGCCTGCTGCGGCAAGGATATCAGCCTCATTATAGCCGAGATCCACCTGAGCGGTCGCCTGAGGGGCAACATTAAGAGAAGGAACGACACCGCAGAGAACCTGAACGCCATCCACTGCGATTGTCCACTCCATCATATAGCGCGAAAGGTCGATGAAGAAGTTCTCATTATAGATGTTGACCTTTCCTGCGAGCACATCTGCTGGAGTGGTATGGATCGACTGATACTGGTAAGCTACCTCATATGCATGCGGATGCAATGTACGGTCGGCAGCTATGATTCCGTTACAGCAGAATGAGTTATCCGAAGGATCATAATCATTGAAATCACCTCCATATACGATCACATGGTCTGTACCCTCTGCAGAAGAAGGCCAATAGAGACCCTGGTCAACGAAATCCCAGATAAAGCCTCCCTGATATGAAGGATACTTGCGGACAAGGTCCCAATATTCCTTGAGTCCTCCCATCGAGTTACCCATCGCATGAGCATACTCGCACTGGATAAGAGGGCGCTCTGGATTTGAAGAAGCATAACGCTCACAATCCTTATAATCGAAATACATCGGACAGAAGATATCGGTCTTTCCGTTCCAGATAGCTGGTTCATACTGAACCGGGCGGGAACTGTCCATTGACTTCACAAGATCATATGACGCTGCGAAATTAGGACCGTCACCAGCCTCGTTTCCAAGGCTCCAGATGATTACTGAAGGGTGGTTGAAATCTCTCTGGACGAGTCTGCGCGCCCTGTCAAGATGAGCTGCCTGGAAATCAAGATTCTTGGCAAGATTACCAGGACCATACATCATTCCGTGAGACTCCACGTTCGCCTCGTCGACAACATAAAGGCCATAACGGTCGCAGAGAGTATACCAAAGAGGATCATTCGGATAGTGCGAAGTACGTACAGCATTGATATTGAGCTGCTTCATGATCTGAATATCCTGGATCATATCGGCCTCGCTGACGACATATCCCTTATAAGGGTTCATTTCGTGGCGGTCTGCACCCTTGATAAGCACAGGCTTTCCGTTTACGAGAAGCTGTCCACCCTCGATGCGCACATCCCTGAATCCGATTTCGATAGATGTAGATTCGGTCCTGCCCTTCTTGTCATATGAAGATACATTCAATGTATAGAGCCATGGAGTCTCAGCACTCCACTGCTTCACATCAGCCACATTGAGTACTGTCTCGGCCACATTCTTCTGAGGAGCGACCTCGGCAGCTGCAGCAACGTTACCGCTAGGATCTACGATCTCGAAAGATACCTTTGTCACACCCTTCGAGACATCTGCACGAAGCTTTGCCTCACCTGAAGCCGAAGCCAGGACGTTGATGTTCTCAAGTCTCTTCTTTTCACGCGAGAACACATAGACATCGCGCGCCAGACCGGTCAGTCTCCAGAAATCCTGGTCCTCGAGGTAGGTACCGTCACACCAGCGGAAGATCTCCAGAGCGATAAGGTTCTCACCTGTCTTCACATACTTTGTGATATCGAAACGAGCCTCAAGCTTGCTGTCCTCGCTATAGCCCACTTCCTTTCCATTCACCCATACGCGTACATTCGAAGTAGCTGAACCTATATGAAGGAAGATGTCCTTGCCTTCCCAGTCCTTATCGAGTTCAAAGGTCCTTCTGTACTGGCCCACATAATTATGCCAGTCAGCAGGGAAAGGAGGGTTGTTTTCATAATGGCCTCTCCATGCGTATCCGACATTCAGATATACAGGGTCAGCATAGCCGTTAAGTTCCCACATTCCCGGAACAGGCATTGTGTCCCAGCCGCTTGCATCATAATCAGTCTTGTAGAAATCCATCGGACGGGAATTCATATTCTCATTCCAATTGAAATCCCAGACTCCATTGAGCATAAGCTTGAGACCGTCTGTCTCAAAGGTTGCAGTCATAGGAGCACGGTTTTCCTGCACCACGTTAGGATCCTGCCATGCAGGCAATGCAGTCTTCTTGGTCGCTGCAGAAGCGACAGCAGCCATACTCAACGCAAGAGCGCAGAGAACGGCTGTCATCTTAGTTTTCATAATGTATCAGTTTTTGTGTTAAATAATTTCTATATCACCGGAAGGAATCCAGCCCTGGCGGCCGTCAGCGAGCTCGATATTGTTCCATGATCCGACCTCATCAAGGATCGTCACCTTCGTTCCTTCATGAAGAATGAAAAGATCCTTCGATGATTCTGAAGATGGAGAACTCTTGACGGAAGCAACCGGACGCATCACGATCGCGCTGTCTGCCTTATTATAATCCTTCTTCTGCCATACAGCGAAACTTAGCGAAGCCAATGTCAGCAGCAGAAGCACTATTCCTGTAAAGAATCCTGCACGTCTGCCGGCTACAGATGGAGAAAGCAGGAAAAGCAGTACCATTGCAAGACTAAGTGCAAAGAGCACGAAGAAGCATATTGTCCATGAATCCGAATCCATTATGTAGCAGATTTCACGGGTCCATGCCTTGAGTACGAACTCAGGTACCGGCTCGATCCTGTCCTGAATGCCGCTGTTGAGCAGGTCGAGATTGTATCTTGCATCTGAATATGAAGGGTCAAGCTTCAAGGCACGCTCATAATAAAGGATTGCCATAGGCACATTGCCGTCCTTGAAGAATGCATCACCGGCATTGCAATACAATGAAGCCGATTCAAGACCCATAGACGAAATCATCTCATATCCCGAAGCTGCATCCGCCCAACGGCCGTCCACATAAGCCTGGTTGGCGGCATTCCACAATGAATCGACATAATCCTTTTCCTGAGCCGAAACTCCGAAAGAAAGTGTCATAAGAGCGATGACAAGCATCACGGCACCCTTAGGGGCAGTCTTTTTTGCCTTCATATTCGAATCTATTGACGAAATGACATCCAGAGCTGACTTATAATGGGCCTCCATGGCCTCATGGCCAGCATCCGGAGCGTATCTTGCGAACTCACAAGCGTCAAGGATGCCTATGAATGTAGCAATGGCATCATCCTCAACATTTCCATCCTTGAGGCTTTCGGCGATCCTGTCACGCGAGAGCTCCGCTACAGGCATATTAAGCTTATCGGAAATGAAACCGAGCAGAGCCTTGTGAAGTTCCTCGTAGAAGGCGGTATAGAGGTTCTGCTTGAGGAAAGTATTCGCAAGCTGGAGCCTCTTGAGAGCCATCTTCGTAGCCTTGCGGTTCTTGGTACCGGCCACATCAGCCCTTCTTGCCGCGATCTTTCTGAAAGATGCCCAGCATGCGGCTGCTGCCGCCACAAGTGCTGCAAGAATGATCCAGAATGCAGCGGAACCGACAAAGAAACGGCCCTTAGGAGACAGATCCGGTGACTTCACATTGATGAATCTGATATCGCTTGCAAGATTCCTCACATCCTTCGGCTGCATGCCGCTCACAACCACTCCGCCTGCATCCGATTCATTGCCACGTTCCACATAGACAGGGACGGCCGGAGTTTCCAATGTCACGTACTTCTTCTGGGAAACATCATAATATGAGTACTTGACAGGCTCAATGATGAAATCGCCATGGCTTCTCGGAATGAACGGATATTCATATGTCTTGCTGCCGGAGATTCCTCCTCTATCAATATGGTCTGACACCTTGGTATCATACACCTCCATATCAGGAGGGAAATTGACCTTAGGAGTCTCGAGAAGTGATATGTTGCCACGTCCGGAAACTGTGACCAGAAGCGATGCCGCCTCATGGGTCTTGATATGGTCCTTGCTCACCTTTGCTGAGATGGAGAATTCACCCACGCCGCCTCCGAATGAAGCAGGAGCTCCCGCAGGAAGTGGTGCGACATTCACGGTCATCGCCTTCGATGAAACCTTCTTTCTCACAGTCCTGTAGTCATCGAAGAAACCGTCGAATATGCTGCTGCCGGCTGACGAGACACGTACGTTCACAAGACAGATGAGCTCTGCAGGATCGATCCTTATGCTTCCCTGCTGCTGAGGAATGAGGATGAACTTTCTAAGTAGAGCTGAATTGTATATCTGTCCGTCGTATGTCTCTCGGACGAATTCGATATTGGTAGGAGCCTCAAGTTCCTGGCTCCAGAATCCGTTGAATGAAGGGAATTCGGCGCTCTCAAAACCAGCCACATTCACTCTCTGATAGATCTTTATCGTAGCTGTAATAGGCTCACCCACAACCACATCCGTACGGCTGAGGTTCAGCGTAAGGAAGATGTCATCATCTTTTACGACTCCAGACTGAGACTGGCTCTGCTGACGGGTGGTTCCCTGGGAAGAAGACTGACCTGACGAAGAAGACGATCCTGATGCGACAACCTCGATAGTTACAGGATCTGAATAAATGTCCTGTCCCTTTACCTTGGCACTCGCACGGCCGATTGTGAACTTGCCGGCCTTCACCGGGCGCAGAACATACGAATAAGTCGTCTGGACAGACTTGGTTGTCTTTCCGTTGATCATCTGGACACTGGTCGAGCGACCCTGCTGAGGTCCCCACAGAAGCTGGAAATCATCACCCGGCTCCCATTTGAAATCCGAGGACTTGTCCTCACCCTCTATGATGAACGTCACATTGAACTGCTCGTCTGCAGCCACGACATTGTGTGTCTGTACCTTGATGCTGGTCTGGGCAAAGGCCATGAAGGCCGATACTGCCAGCAGCATTGTCATAAATAATCTTTTCATATTACCAATTCTTCTCCTTCTGTCTTGACTTGAGGGCCTCGGCCTTCTGTTTATTGACCTTGTCCTGGGTCTCCTTCTCCTTTGCCTGGATAGCCTGAAGCATCTGCTGTGCCTGCTGAGGACTTATCTTAGGCTGCTGTCCCTGAGGCTGCTCCTTCTGGTCCTGGCCTCCGTCCTGGTTCTGGTCCCCGTCCTGATTCTGATCGTTCTGCTGATCCTGCTGGTCGTTCTGCTGATCCTGGTTATCCTGATTCTGATCGTTGTTCTGGTCCTGATTCTGGTCCTGATTCTGGTCGTTGTTCTGGTTCTGCTGATTCTGCTGCTGGTTCTGGAGCATCTTCTTGGCATAGATGAAGTTCTCCTTAGCCTGCAGATCTTCCGGCCTTCTTATCAGTGATTCACCGAAAGCCTCCACAGCCTTCTGATAATCCTTCTGCTGAAGAGCCGCATCTCCGAGATTGAAATAATAATCTGCGGATGCAGCGGACATAGGAGCCACATCTTTCACTCTCTCCAAGGTCTGCTGAGCCTGAGCAAAATCACCCTCACGATACAAGGTATTCGCAAGATTGTAATTCGCCGCCACAGACATGGAATCCTTCACCAGAGCCTTCCTGTAATCGATTTCAGCCTCTCTCAACTCTCCTTTCCTGAAGTCCCTGTTTCCCCTTCGCACATCCTTCTTATCCACCTGTGCAGCTGCGTCTACGTTGACAAGTAAAGAAGCAATGCCGATCAGAATATATAATACATTTTTCATCTCTTTTTAAACCTCGAAAGATTTTTTATTATCCTTTAATCGTGTACCTGTTGTGTGGAATTGGCATTTTGCCACCCCCGGCTAGGGGGAGGGGCCCGCTCCGAAGGAGTGGGAGGGGGCCAATGTAACACACAGGTACCGATTATCTTTTAAACAAATGTCTCTTCGACCGTCTGTCACCCACCAGCATCTCCAGCACAAAGAACACCAGCGCGAATCCCAGGAAGTACATGAACTGTTCGTCATACTCCTCGAAGACTATCGAGCTATACATCTCATCGTCCATCTTTCTGATATCATCAATGACAGGGTTCAGACCGAATTCGCTGTTTCCAGCCCTAACGTAAACTCCGTTTCCAGCCTCCGCAACATCCTGAAGGACAGACTCATCTAATCGTGTAACGACAATTTCTCCATCCTTGTCCTTCAAGAGCTCACCATCCATCGGGATAGGCTTTCCCTCAGGAGAACCAACTCCGATCGTGAAAACCCTGATGCCCATTTCCGCCGCCTGCTCTGCAGCTGCAACAGGATCATCTTCATGGTTCTCACCGTCTGTGATGACAACAATGGCGCGGCTCTTCTCGCTCTGGGCGCTGAAACTTCTCACCGCTGTATTGATCGCCTCTCCGATGGCAGTACCCTGTACCGGTACCGACTCGGTAGAGATGGAATTCAAGAACATCTTGGCAGAAACATAATCGGTCGTGATCGGAAGCTGGACAAATGAATTTCCAGCAAAGACTATCAGACCGATACGGTCATCACGAAGCTTGTCCACAAGTCTTGATATAGCAAGTTTCGCACGCTCGAGTCTGTTTGGAGAATAATCCTCAGCAAGCATGGAGTTGGACACGTCGAGGACTATCATGATCTCCGCACCCTTTGTCTCATGCTCCTTAAGCTTCGCACCGATCTGCGGTCTTGCAAGACCGATGACGAAGAAGAAGAATCCTATCGAGAACAGCACCAGGCGTACCCAGGTCTTGGCCTTTGAATAAGAAGGCATGAGACGGCTCACCAGAGCCTCATCACCGAGCTTTCTGAGCCTGCGTCTTCTCAACTTGAGCACAACTGCCTGAATCACAAAGAAGAACGGAATCAACAGGAGCAGCAGAAGATATTGTGCATGTGCAAAATTTAGCATGGCAACCTCCTTATTATAAACCAGTTGAACACAAGCTCAAGGAGTATGGCCAGCAAAGCCAGCAAGGCATACTGCACAAAGAGCTCCTTATATATAGGGAAGCTGTCCACAGTGGTACGGGCCTTCTCCATCTTGTTGATCTCGCTGTAGATCTCGGCAAGCTTGGTATTGTCCGTAGCTCTGAAATAACGTCCCCCTGTCGATTCTGCTATCTCTGCAAGCAGTGTTTCATCGATCTCGACCTTTACATTCTGCACCTCGACACCCCATGGGGTCATCACAGGATAAGGCGCCATGCCTTCCTTTCCGACACCGATGGTATACACGCGGACACCATATGTCTTGGCAATCTCTGCAGCCATCTGAGGTGAAATCTCTCCCCTGTTGTTGACACCATCGGTAAGAAGGATCACAACGCGGCTCTTCGCATCAGAATCCTTCATCCTTGCCACAGCCGTAGCAAGTCCGTTTCCGATAGCCGTTCCGTCCTCAATCAGGTCTGTCTGCACCTCCTTCATGAGGTTTATCAGTGTGGCGCGGTCCGTAGTAAGCGGACACTGTGTGAAGCTTTCACCGGCGAAAACCACAATTCCCATACGGTCAGTAGGCCTCTGGGCTATGAATTCGATAGCGATGTCCTTGGACGCGCTGATTCGGTCAGGAGTAAGGTCACGGGCCAGCATGGATGTCGAAACGTCCATGGCAAGCACGATATCAATACCCTCTGTATCAACTCTTTCCATCTCCTCCGACGACCTTGGACGAGCAATGGCAACGATTATCATTGAAAGGGCGAAGATCCTGAGGATGAACGGAACATGACGAAGCATGGCCATGAAGGACCTGCCTCCTGCCGTCCATGGAACCGAGGTCGACACCCTGAAATGCGGATGTCTCTCGTAAAGTTCAAGATATATGTAGTGCAATACCAGCAGAGCAGGTATCACAAGAAGCCATAACAGGTCTGGGTACTCAAAGAACATCACTCATTCCCTCCATCTTTAGCTGTCCCGGCCTCAGCAGACATCGCTCCAGCCTCTTCCTCAACTTCGGTCTGATAGGTTTCCGTAACGAAACGCACGGCTACAGGAAGTGCAGCAGCATTGTCCTCGTCTGAAGCGACATATTTCGCGAACTTCACAAAGTCAGCCCTGTCAAAAAGGTCCCTCATCTCCTGAAGAAGTTCCTTAGGAACATCAGCGGTCTTCATTTCATCAAAGATCTCGGCTGTGGTCATTTCCATGGCACCGATGCCGAATCTCTCAGAAATGTACTCTCTCAATGTATCGGTGACACCAGAGTAGAATGCCTTCTGCTTCTCCGGAACCCACATCTTGTTTCCGCGATAGCTGTCAAGCTTTCTCAATGCCACGATATGCGCAGGATCCTTATGTGCTGACGCAGGATCGTTCTTTCTGCGGTGCATTATGATCAGACATACGGAAAGTATGACAAGCAATGCGCAGATCCAAAAGAGAGCGAGCCACGGAAGCACCTCTCCGAATGTAACCGGATAACGGATCTGTCCTTTTATGTCATGCGGGACAAACGTTGCGGTATCGACAGGCATCGTCTTGACTTCCAGTCTCATAGGATCAAAGACCAGGGTGTCGAGTACGCCGTCGGATGTCATTCTGCCCAACATGATCTGCGGAAGTTCATACAGGCCCTCCTCAAATGAGGATATGACCACGCTTCCCTTTATGTCCATAAGCCTCGGCTGATCCTTGCCCTGTTTTGTAACCTTCAGGGTATCCACCTTCCATGGAGAAAGGAACATCAGCCTGTAGTCCTGCTTTTCAGGGAGCTCTGGAAGAGCCAGCATCGTGCCTTCAAGCACATTCTTCAGCTCAAAGCCGTAGAGAAGCTGGTCCGCAACAAGCACGGAATCCCTCTCCTGCAGCTGCTGAAGGAAGGCTCCCTTGACCGGAATCATCCTGCCTTGCGGAAGCGCCTGCACAGTATCTGCCTCCTGCATACCCAAAGTATCCGTCTCCTGGGCGGACAAAGGAAGCATGCAGAAAAGCATCATTATGTATATCAATGCATTACGCATAAATACTATCTGTTTTTAAACAAGGTCATGAGCCCTTTGACATAATCCTCGTCAAGAGCAATGCTTACCTTGTCTACATTATATTTCATGAAAAGACGCGAAGAGGTCTGCTCAACATTCCGGAACCACTCCTCGTACGCCAGTCTCATCTTCCTGTCCGAAGTGTTCACCCATGCAGCCTTTCCTGTCTCGGAATCCTTGATATGGATGAGTCCCACATTAGGAATGTTTCTCTCGCGAGGGTCATAGACCTCGATCACCGAAAGGTCGTGCCTGTTGACAACCACCTTGAGGGCCTCCTCGTAACGCGGACTTCCGTCCTTGTTCACATCAAGCATGTCGGAAAGAAGGAAAGCAGCACATTTCTTCTTTATCGCATTGGTGAGGTAGCGCAACGCCTCAGAGATGTCCGTACCATCGGTAGATGGCTCAAACTCAATGATTTCACGTATGATATGAAGCAGATGGCTGCGGCCTTTCTTAGGCGGGATGAACTTCTCGACCTTGTCGCTGAAAAAGAGAGCTCCGACCTTGTCGTTGTTGATGATCGCCGAGAATGAAAGCACTGCAGCGATCTCGGCAAGCATGTCCTTCCTGCTTGTGCCTACTGTTCCGAAGAGTCTTGAGCGGCTGACATCGACCAAAAGCACAACGGTCAGTTCCCTCTCCTCCTCGAAGACCTTGACATACGGCGAACGCATGCGCGCAGTGACATTCCAGTCCATGTTGCGCACATCGTCTCCATACTGATACTCACGCACCTCGCTGAAGGCCATACCACGGCCCTTGAAGGCCGAATGGTATTCGCCGGCGAATATCTGATGCGAAAGAGCCCTGGTCTTGATCTCTATCTTCCTGACCTTCTTCAAAAGGTCGTTTGCACTCATTTCCCCCATCCTATGGAACCTCTACTGCGTTGATTATTTCAGAAATGATCTGATCCGTCGTAACATTCTCTGCCTCAGCCTCATATGTAAGGCCGATACGATGACGGAGCACCTCGTAGCATACCGCACGCACGTCCTCAGGAATCACATAACCCCTTCTCTTGATGAATGCATATGCCTTTGCTGCCATGGCAAGCGAAATGCTGGCACGTGGCGACGCACCGTATGAAATGAGGTTTGCGATCTTGCCGAGATTGTAGTCCTTCGGAGTTCTTGTCGCGTAAACGATATCCACGATATACCTTTCGATCTTCTCGTCCATGTACACATCCTTCACTACCTCACGAGCCCTTACGATATCCTCAGGCTTGAGAACAGGCTGAGCCTTAGGGAATTCTCCGCTGTTGTTCATGCGGATGATCCTGCGCTCCTCGTCCTTCTTCGGATAAGTCACGACAACCTTGAGCATGAATCGGTCGAGCTGGGCCTCCGGAAGCGGATATGTACCTTCCTGCTCGATAGGGTTCTGCGTTGCCATCACGAGGAAAGGCTGCGGAAGCGGGAATGTCTCGTCGCCGATTGTCACCTGGCGCTCCTGCATGGCCTCGAGAAGAGCCGACTGTACCTTCGCCGGAGAACGGTTGATCTCATCGGCAAGGACGAAATTAGCGAAGATCGGACCTTTCTTGATCTGGAACTGCTCGCTCTTCTGTGAGTAGATGAGAGTACCGAGCACGTCCGCAGGAAGAAGGTCCGGAGTAAACTGTATACGGCTGAACTTTGAGTCCACAGCCTGAGACAATGTGTTGATTGCCAAAGTCTTGGCCAATCCCGGCACACCCTCAAGCAAGATATGTCCATTGGCAAGGAGACCGATCAGAAGGTTCTCCACGAGGTGCTTCTGTCCTACGATGACCTTGTTCATCTCCATCGTAAGTATATCCACAAACGAGCTTTCCCTCTGGATGCGGTCATTCAATTCTTTGATGTTTATGCTCTCCATAAATATGTTTTTTGATATTTTTGCATTTTAAAACCCACAAATTTACTCATTTTTTGCAATATGCGATACATTATCAGGCTTTCATATGACGGCAGTGCCTTTTGCGGCTGGCAGATCCAAAATAACGACCGCACCGTACAGGGAGATCTGGAATCAGCTCTTAAAACCCTGACAGGCACCTACATACAAGTCACCGGAGCTGGCCGTACGGACACTGAAGTCAACGCCATTGACTATATCGCTCACTTCGAACTCCCTGACGAAGTCAGGATCGACGCGGCGCAAATTTGCTACAAATTAAATGCCATACTTCCAAAGGAAGTAGCTGTCCATGAGGTTTCAGTTGCTGAAGATAGATTTCATGCAAGATTTGACGCAAAATCCAGGGAATATCACTACTTCATCCACTTTGTCAAGGACCCTTTCTGCGAGAAATTCTCATACAGGATGCGTTACCCGCTCGACATGGAGAAAATGAATGAGGCGGCGGCATATCTTTTGGGGGAACACGACTTCAGCTGCTTCGAAAAGACGGGAGGAAACAATGCGACATCGATATGCACGATCATCGAAGCCGGCTGGTCGGCATACCGTCCTACTCATGTCGGGCTGATGGGATTCCCCTACCGCGAAGGTGACTATATCGTATTCAGAATCAAGGCAAACCGTTTTCTGAGAAACATGGTCAGAGCCATAGTCGGATCGCTCGTCGAGGTAGGTCGAGGCAAGCGCGACCCGCAGTGGATAGCCGAACTCATCGCTAAAGGCAACAGGTCTGACGCCGGAAGTTCCGTACCGGGCAAGGCCCTATTCTTCAGCGGTGCGGAATATTAGTATGATATTTACAAAAAACTTACTAACTTTAGGACTCATAATTAGTAACTTATAACCAAACATTGTACATGAAAAAGTTTTTCCTTTTCTGCGCTGCATGTCTCTTTGGAGCCGCTGCTTATGCGCAGAGCCCTGTGACTTTCACAACAGACCAGGACCATCAGAACATGCTCCAGCAGCTTGGCATCAAGTCGATCAGGCGTGGATTCGACTCTGACCAATCAAGCCCGTATGCAGCTAACTATGACGAGAGCAAGGCTAACCCTTACCCTGAGATTCCTGAACTCATGAAGACAAATTCAGGCAAGAAGGTCAAGAATGCAAAACAGTGGTACGAGGTCCGCAGACCGGAGATCATCGAGGCCTTCGAAAGCGAGGTCTACGGCCGTCTTCCGGAAAACATTCCGTCCGTGACATGGACAATCACCGCACAGGAGATCGAGAATGTAGGAATGATGAGGGTGAAGGCAAAACAGCTTGTAGGACATGTGGACAATTCGGCTTGCCCGTCAATCAATGTGGACATCAAGATGGTAGTCGTGACTCCTGCCGATGCCAAAGGCCCGGTTCCTCTCCTGATGATGTTCGGACCGGCAAATCTTCCTAATCCGGTGAAGCCTGGAGCAGCAGACATGGAGATCATCAACAAGACTCTCCGCAGCCTTCTTGAGAGCGACCCACGCACAGCGGAACTCATGAAGAAATATCCGGCATGGCAGCCATTCGAACCAGCCAATCCTTTCGCAATGTTCAGCCGTATGGCACAGCGCGCTCCAGGTCAGGATCCGCCTTCTACTGAGCAGCTTATAGCCGCAGGTTGGGGTTATGCGATGATCGATCCGAGCAGCATCCAGGCAGACAACGGAGCCGGTCTGACACGTGGAATCATCGGCCTCGTAAACAAGGGCCAGCCACGCAAACCGGACGATTGGGGCTCACTCCGCGCATGGGCATGGGGAGCGGCACGAGGCCTCGACTATCTTGAGACAGACCCTGACGTCGACGCAAAGCATGTCGGTATCGAAGGTGTGTCAAGATATGGCAAGGCAGCCCTCGTGACACTTGCATTCGAGGAGCGTTTCGCAATGGGTCTCATCGGTTCTTCAGGAAAGGGAGGAGCAGCCCTCCACCGTCGTATTTTCGGAGAAGGTCTTGAGAACCTCACAGGTCCGGGAGAGTATCATTGGATGGCAGGAAACTACATCAAATACGCATCGGTGGAATCAAAGACCGGCGCTTGGACAGCAGACATGCTTCCTGTTGATTCTCACCAGCTTATCGCCCTTTGCGCACCACGTCTTGTGTTCATCAGCTACGGTATTCCTGAGCAGGGAGACGCCCTCTGGCTCGACCAGTACGGAAGCTGGCAGGCTACCATCGCGGCAGGCGAAGCATTCAAGCTTCTCGGCGCTACAGACCTCGGACTTTCAAACGATTACCGCAGCGAGCCGATGCCGCCATACAACACAAGCCTTCTTGAAGGCGACCTGGCATGGCGTCAGCATGACGGCGGCCACACAGATGCCCCTAACATGAAGTACTTCATCGAGTGGGCGACAAGAAAGATCGGATACGTTTATCAAAGATAAATTTCGTAGTCAGTTATTTTTTACGTATTTTTGCACGATTTCGCGCTTGGGCGAAACGAGACTTTAAAACGCTAATTAAAAAGAACGTAAAAATACTATGCTTTTCAATCTTTTACAGGCAGCCGTGGATACAACGGCGTATGCTCCTGCGGCAGCAGCGTCGCAGGAGATGAACTTTTCTCTCATCGAAATGGCCACAAAGGGTGGATGGCTCATGATCGTCCTTCTCGTACTCTCGATCATGGCGATCTACATCTTCGGAAACAAGTGGTGGCTCATCCGCAAGGCAGGCAAGATCGACAAGAACTTCATGAAGGACATCCACGACCTTATCCATGAGGGTAAGATCAAGTCGGCTCTCGCCCTCTGCCAGAAGTATGATTCACCGGTCGCAAGACTCGTGGAAAAGGGCATCGAGAGAATCGGAAGACCTCTTCCTGACATCCAGGCAGCCGTTGAGAACATGGGAAATGTAGAGGTTGCAAGGCTTGAGAAGAGCCTCCCAATGCTTGCCACCATCGCCGGAGGTGCCCCAATGATCGGATTCCTCGGTACTGTATCAGGTATGATCCAGGCATTCTTCAGAATGTCTACAGCAGGCAACAACATTGACATCACTCTCCTCTCCGGAGGTATCTACGAGGCCATGGTGACAACCGTAGGAGGTCTCTTCGTCGGTATCATCGCATACTTCGGATACAACTTCCTCACATCTCAGATCTCGAACCTCGTGTTCAAGATGGAGAGCACTACAATCGAGTTCATCGACATGCTTCACGAGCCTGCAGGCAGATAAGGAGACTGGGAAATGGCAATCAAAAGGACAACAAAGGTAGATTCCGGATTCTCGATGTCTTCGATGACCGACATCGTGTTCCTCCTGCTGATCTTCTTCCTGGTGACTTCTACGCTCATCAACCCTAACGCGTTGAAGCTTCTCCTCCCGAAGAGCACAGGACAGGTGTCAGCCAAGGCTACTGTAAGCGTTTCGATCAAGCACTGGCAGGATACTGACAATTTCTCGTACCATATCAACGGCGACGAGACACCGATAAGATTCGACCTCATCGAGGATGAGCTCATCGAGCTTCTCCAAAGCGAAGAGGACCCGACTTTCTCGATCTATGCAGACGAGACAGTTCCAATCAAGGAGGTCGTGGCAGTAATGAACATTGCAAAGAGAAACCACTACAAGGTGATAATGGCTACATCACCGGAATAAAAAGGCATATAAGCATTTATGGAGCAGTATCTTAGAGAACGTGAAAAACAGGCTAGAAGATCGAGGGTGACAGGTGCCGCCCTTACCGTATCTGCGCACCTGGTTCTCATTGCCTGCTGCTTTTTCATGGGATTCACATACCTCGACCCTCCGCCACCGGAACAGGAACAGATCCTGATAGAATTCGACGAGCCGGAGATCGAGAAGCCGAAACAGACCTGGGACGGTACAAGGCCGCAGGCCGTGGAACCGGATCCGCAGAAGGACATCAACCTTGTACAGAGGTCTGAAGCACAGAACGAAGGCACGAAGAGCAATGAGGCTCCCGAAGCCACTGTGGACGAGTTCGGCGATGTAGATGTACCGGAGCCAAAGAGGGAGAAGGAGATAAACCGCAAGGCATTGTTCTCCGCAGCAAACAACAAGACTCAGAAAGACACGCTGGCTCCTCAGACAGCCCATGAGATAAGCGACGCCCTCAAGGCAGGACATGCCCAGGGCAACACCAAGACCGGAGAGACATCCGGGGAGCCTAACGCAAAGCTGGCTGGAAGAAGCGTGAACGGAACGCTCCCTAAGCCTTCATATGGAGTCCAGGCAGCAGGAAAAGTGGTTGTGGAAATATGGGTAGACCAGTATGGAACCGTACAGAAGGCTGTTGCAGGCGCGGAAGGAACGACAGTGACTGACAAGACCCTTTGGAATGAGGCACGAAAGGCAGCACTTGGAGCTCACTTCAACCTGAGTTCGGATGCGCCGGCCCTCCAGAAAGGTACCATTACCTACATATTCAAATTGGATTAAAGGCCTTCGGGCCATCATTGGCGTGAGCCAACATATTATTATTAAACATTAAAATTGCCATCAAGGCGCAAAACAATGGAAGACAACAGAAGAGGCGGCAATGGCCGCAGAGATGGCCGTAGAGAGTACGGTGACAGAAGAAATTCAAACAATGGTGAAAGAAGAAGCTTCAGCGGTAACGGCGAGAGACGCAGCTACGGCAGCGACAGGCCACGCAGATCATTCTCTGAAGGCGGTGAGAGAAAATCTTACGGCAACAACGAAAGAAGATCGTTCGGAGAAGGTGGAGAAAGAAGAAGCTTCAGCAACAACGGCGAGAGAAAGAGCTTTGGAGGTGACAGACCTCGCAGATCATTCTCTGAGGGCGGCGAGAGAAGATCGTCATTCTCAGGTGAGAGAAAGCAGTTCTCTGGCGAAAGAAAGTCATTCTCTGGTGAGAGAAGTTCATTCTCAGGCGAGAGAAGATCGTTCTCCGGTGAAAGAAGATCATTCGGAGAGAATTCAGAAAGAAGAAGCTTCAACAGCGACAGACCACGCAGATCGTTCTCTGAGGGTGGAGAAAGAAAGTCATTCTCAGGCGAGAGAAGAAGCTTCGGTGGAGACAGAAGACAGTCCGGCGGTTTCAGAAACACCGGCAAGAAGAGCTTCTACAAGAAGGATTTCAACTACTTCCGCGATGAGGACGAGAGCGGAATCAACAAGATGATAAGCAGAAGGCCGCAGCTCAACGACGACAGATACTCTGACAACGACATGGCTTCTGCTCCTATCAAGGAAGAGGTAAGACTCAACAAGTTCATCGCTAACTCAGGCGTATGCTCAAGAAGAGAGGCTGACAACTTCATCCTTGCTGGTGTTGTTACTGTAAACGGCGAGGTTGTTACCGAGCTCGGAACAAAGGTGAACATCAACACCGACGACATCCGTTTCAACGGAGAGAGACTCAAGGGTGAGGAGAAGGTTTACATCGTGATGAACAAGCCAAAGGGATATGTGACTACTGCAAGCGACCCTCATGCAGACAAGACCGTAATGGATCTTCTCAAGGGCTGCACTGCAAGAGTATTCCCTGTAGGACGTCTTGACAAGAACACTACCGGAGTGCTCATGTTCACAAACGACGGTGAGATCGCAGAGAAGCTTACTCATCCTTCATACGACAAGAAGAAGATCTACCAGGTATCTCTTGACGGCAAGCTCAAGAAGGAGGACTATGACAAGATCCTCAGCGGTATCGAGCTTCCAGACGGAATGATTGCAGCTGACGAGCTCGAGTATATCGAGGAGGATGACCACAGAAAGCTCGGCATCGAGATCCACTCAGGAAAGAACCGTATCGTAAGAAGAATCTTCGAGTCACTCGGATATGAGGTGAAGGCTCTCGACAGAGTATACTTCGCAGGACTTACAAAGAAGGGTCTCAAGAGAGGAGAGTGGAGATATCTTTCTGAGGGTGAGATCAACCTTCTCAAGATGGGTGCATATCTTTAATGGATTCTTCACTACGTTCAGAATGACAGCAGAGAACACCAACAAAAGACATCGCGCAGGATTTGTCAACATCATCGGTAACCCGAATGTTGGCAAATCTACGCTTATGAACGCCCTTGTAGGCGAGAAGCTTTCGATCGTTACTGCGAAGGCACAGACTACAAGACACAGGATCATGGGTATAGTCAACGGCGAGGACTATCAGATCGTATACTCCGACACTCCTGGTATCCTGAAGCCGAACTACAGGCTTCAGCAGAGTATGATGAACTTCGTGGACACCGCAATCGGTGACGCAGACATCATCCTCTATGTGACCGACACCGTGGAGAAGGGAGACAAGAATGATGAATACATCGCCAAGCTCCAGAAGGTCCAGTGTCCTGTGATACTCGTCATCAACAAGATCGACATAAGCAGCCAGGACCAGGTGCTCGAGCTGATGAAATGGTGGAAGGAGCAGATTCCGAACGCAATCATCTTCCCGGCATCGGCACAGGAGAAATTCAACCTCGATAACATATTCGACGCTATCGTCGAGAATCTCCCGGTTGCTCCGGCATGGTATGACAAGGACGTCTTTACAGACAAGAACCTGCGTTTCTTCGCTTCAGAGATCGTACGAGAGAAGATCTTCCTCAACTACAAGGAGGAGATTCCTTACAGCTGCGAAGTAGTGGTGGAGGAATTCAAGGAAGGCGCTGAAAGATATGATATCAGCGCTGTAATATATGTAATGCGCGACACACAGAAGGGCATCCTGATCGGAAAAGCCGGACAGTCGCTCAAGAAGGTGGGCACCCAGGCCCGTATAGATATGGAGGACTTCTTCCAGAAGAAGGTCTTCCTTAGACTCTTCGTGAAGGTCGATCCAGACTGGAGGGAGAGCAAGAAGGAGCTGAGAAAATTCGGCTACGAATACTAATATATTAGAATAAGTGAGGTGATTTATGAGTTTTGATGACGTAGAACTCCCTGAGGAGGAACTCAATATCGGACAGGAAGCGGAGGATGAGGATCCGGTGGAAAGCGATCCCGGCAAATTCGGAAAGCTTTTCAGCGACAACAGCAGGAAGTACAAGCTTGCGAGGATGTTCAAGGACTGGTATATAGATTATGCCTCCTACACAGTCCTCTATAGAGCCGTGCCTCATCTGGTAGACGGCCTTAAACCGGTACAGAGGCGCGTTCTTCACGCAATGTGGCGTATCGACGACGGAAGCTACACAAAGGTGGCGAACATCGTCGGACAGGCCATGCAGTTCCACCCGCACGGAGATCAGTCCATCCTCGGAGCCCTCGTATGGATCGGCCAGAGAAACTATCTTGTCGACTGCCAGGGAAACTGGGGTAACATCCTTACCGGTGACGCCAATGCCGCTCCTCGATACATCGAGGCGCGTCTGAGCAAATTTGCCAAGGAGGTGATGTTCAATCCTAAGACCACAAACTGGATGACATCATACGACGGACGTAACCAGGAGCCGGTAGAGCTTCCTGTTAAGTTCCCTATCCTTCTTGCACAGGGTACGGAAGGTATCGGTACAGGATTCGCGTCTAAGATTCTCCCTCACAACTTCAATGAACTCATAGATGCTTCGGTCGCTGTTCTTGAGGGCAAGGACTTCGAGATCTTCCCTGACTTCCTTACGGGAGGAGCGGCAGACTGTTCGAAATACAGCAGCAAGAAGAAAGGCGGCAAGATAAAGGTACGCGCGAAGATCGAGAAGATCGACAAGAACACATTGGCGATCACCGAACTTCCGTTCAGCAAGACCACTGACGCCGTTAAGGAGTCGATCATGGAGGCAAAGGAGGCTGGAAAGATCAAGATCAAGAAGATTGACGACCTCACAAGTGCCACTGCAAACATCCTGATCCATCTTCCGAACGATGTGTCACCGGACAAGACGATCGACGCACTCTATGCTTTCACTGCATGCGAGGTTGCGATTACGCCAAACACATGCGTCATCCATGAAAACAAGCCTCAGGTATTGAGTGTCAACGACATACTTCGTCACAGTACTCTCCACACTCGCGACCTTCTCGGTCAGGAGCTGGCTATCAGACTCAGCGAGCTGGAGAACGAGTGGCACTACAACTCCCTTGAGAAGATCTTCTTCGAAAACAAGGTCTACAAGATTCTCGAGGGCGATGCGAAGACATGGGAAGATCAGCTTCAGGAGGTCTTCGAAAAGATGCTCACTTACCAGAAGTTCCTCAAGAGACCTGTCCTGATGGAAGACATCAACAGGCTTGTCGAGAAGCCGGTAAGAAAGATTTCCAAGTTCGATACGAAGGCTGTTGATGAGAAGCTCAAGGGCATCGAGGCTGAGATGGAAGAGGTACAGAATCACCTTGACCACCTTACCCAGTACGCTATCAACTACTTCAAGAATCTCAAGAAGAAGTACGGCAAGGCATATCCAAGACTTACCGAGATCGTAGAGTTCGAGTCTATCGAATCCACTAAGGTCGTAAGCAACAATGCCAAGCTTTATGCCAACAAGGCAGAAGGATTCGTCGGCACAAACCTCAAGAAGGAGGACAATGCAGAATATATCTGCGACTGTTCTGACCTTTCGGAAATCATCGTCATCCACAATGACGGTAAATATGTCGTTACAAAGGTCAGCGAGAAGGCATTCTTCGGAAAGGATATCCTTTACGTAGGCATCTTCAACAGGAACGACAGCAGAACGATCTACAATGTCATATACCGCGAAGGCAAGACTTCTCTCAGCTACGCAAAGAGATTTGCCGTTACAGGAGTGACACGTGACAAGGAATACGACATCACACAGGGAACTCCAGGATCGAAGATCCTCTGGTTTACTGTAAACCACAATGGTGAGGCCGAAACAGTGAAGATATATCTGCGTCCACGTCCGAAGCTCAAGAAGCTCATCGACGAGTATGACTTCTCGACACTCGGCATCAAGGGACGTGCTTCACGCGGAAATCTTGTATCGAAGAACCCTATCCAGAAGATCAACCTGAAGTCCAAGGGTATTTCGACAATCGGAGGAAAGGACATCTGGTTCGACGAGGACATCCAGAGACTTAACGAAGACGGACGTGGACTCCACCTCGGTCAGTTCAATACCGGAGACCACATCCTGGCTATCTTCAAGGACGGTACATATTATACTACCTCATTTGACATGAGCAACAGGTACCAGGGAGATCTGCTCAAGATCGAGAAGCTTGATACGAACAAGGTATATACGGCTCTGTATTATGACAAGTCGGTTGCAGCATTCTACATCAAGAGATTCTCGTTCGATGTGAGCGACAATACTCCGGTAAGCTTCATTTCAGATGCCAAGGGTTCGTATCTCGTTGCCATCAGCGATGACAAGCATCCTCAGGTAGAGGTCATCTTCGGTGGTAAGAACGAGAACAGGGAGCCTGAGCATATCGATGCGGAAGAGTTCATCGCAAAGAAGGGAGTACAGGCAAAGGGTAAAAAGGCAAGCCAGTACGACATCAAGAAGATTCAGTTCATCGAGCCTCTGCACAAGCCTGAGGACGATATACTTCCGGAAGAGTCTGAGGCAGAGAATCAGGCAGGAGAAATTGACAATTCAGATGTGATCGACGATGAACCTATCGACATCACATTCGGAGACGATGCACAGTTGACTTTATTCTAATGATAATTTCATTGACAGGATTCATGGGATGCGGCAAGAGCAGTATCGGGAGGAGACTCTCGGAGCTGCTCTGCTGTCCTTTTATGGACCTGGATGAGATTATAGAGGCGAGAACGGGCAGGAGCATTCCGGAGATATTCGCTACAGACGGGGAGGATGCTTTCAGGAAAATGGAGTTGGATACACTGAAATGCATTCTTTACGCTGACTCGGAAAGGCTGTGTACTCCATTGGCCCCCTCCCACAGCGGAGCTGCGGGCCCCTCCCCCTACGCGGGGGTGCGAAAATGCCAATTCCGTACATCAGCCTCTCCGATTACCACAACAATACTATCTCTAGGCGGAGGAACGGTGATGACCAAGGAATGTGCGGATATGGTCCACGAAATGACCATATGCATATACCTGAGGGCTACGGTCGACACATTGGCGGCAAATCTGAACGACGAGACGGAGGGACGTCCGATGCTGAAGTCTGAGGATGGATTGGAAGCACGCATTAAGGAACTTATGTCCATGCGAGCCGAAACATATGAACGTACCGCCCATATGATCATCGACACTGACGGTAAGTCAATCGACGAAATCGCGGAAGCGGTCAGGACTGCTCTAACGAAGCAATGACAAGGATAATGTCCTGATATGACACGTCGGAAGGGCAAGCGTCCTTGATGGTGGAAAGTTTCTTGATGCCGCCGGCCGCAGATACAGCCTCGCAGATTGCGTCAACCTTTGAAGATGGCACCAGGTCTTCTACAGCTATCATTCCTTTAGCTACATAATGAGCCAGATGGCCTACGATAGTCCTGTCGTTAAGGTCTCTCTCCTTGCTTATTTCCTTGATCGAAAGGCCTTGCTTGTAGAGCTTGAAGGTCGTAACCTTGGTGTCTTCCTTCTTCTCCTTAGGGGCTTTCTGGGCTGACTTTTTCGGTGTCTTTAGTTCTTTAGGGACAAAGCCGGATGCCTCAAAGACGGCCAGCTGACGTTCACGCAGATAACTTTCCGTAGAGAACGGCACGGCAGCCATGGCCTTGAGAAGAATCTTCATGGTCTGCAATTCCAAATGAAGGTCACTCCATGCATTCCCATATCTCTTGACGAGATCCTTGTTCTCAGCCTTGATGTCCTGAGTCTTTTCAAGATATTCGCCATACGCGGCTTCCAGCTCCGCCAGAAAGTATTCACATCCCTTACGGACGCGGACTGTAAAATCCGGAGAGCTGACCTCATCAAAAGACTTCTGCATGATCAGTCTCTGCCACTTGTCCCCTACCGGAACGACCTTTTCATTCAGGGCCTTGAGGATATCATTGTGGCGCTGGGCAAGGCCCACTACCGTTCCTGAAGGGAATTCCTTACATATGGACAGAATTCGGCGCTGAAGTCCTGCAAGCTCGTTGAATCCGAACAGGTCGCCGAGCAGTTCCTTGTAATATTCCTCCTTTATGGCCTCGAGTCTGGCTACGCTTGCAGCCGCTGCAACTTCCTGACCTTCAATATAATCCTCGACTCTCAGGTCAGAGATGACAGCATCCTGCCTCAGCGGAGTCGCCAGGACCATGCCCTCCAATGTACGGCAACGGCTCAATGCCACGTAAACCTGTCCGGATGCGAAGGCAGCGGCGGCATCTATTATGGCCCTGTCAAATGTCAGACCCTGGCTTTTATGGATGGTGATGGCCCATGCAAGACGCAACGGGTACTGCTTGAAAACACCCACAACCTCTGTTTCCATCTCCTGCGTCTGCTCGTTTATCACATATCGGCAGTTCTCCCATTCGAGGGGCTCCACGGCTATCTTTTCATCTTCCCCGGGACACTGGACCAGGATGTATTCTTCATAGAAATCTGTCACTACTCCGATCCTTCCATTGAAATACCTGCGCTCCGAAGATGGGTCGTTCTTGACGAACATAACCTGCGCACCAACCTTGAGTTCAAGGCGCGCCTCAGTAGGATATGAATATTCCGGGAAGTTGCCGTCTATCACGGCATCAAAGAAATGCGACAGCTCATCAATCATGCCGAGCTGCTGCTCGTTATAGTTGTTGGCGATGTTATTGTGCGTCGTAAGACGTATGTATCCATCCTCTGCGGCGGGAATGAAGCGAGGATCATATCTTTCGTTGAGAGTCTTTATCACCTCTGCCGTAGGACGGCCGCAACGTACTGAGTTCAAGATGGATATGAATCTTTCATCCTGCTGTCTATAGACCTCCTTGAGTTCTATGGTAACATAATCGATAGCGCTCAAGGCACGGCTTCCGAAGAAGTATGGAGTCGGATAATATGCTGCAAGAAGCTGGGCCTCCTCATCTGTAACGACCGGAGTCAGCTGCTGAAGGTCGCCTATCATAAGAAGCTGGACGCCCCCGAAAGGCTTGTATCTGTTGCGGAAACGCCTGAGTACCGAATCGATGGCATCGAGAAGGTCGCTGCGGACCATACTTATCTCATCAATGACAAGTATGTCCATGGTCTTGATGATGCTCCTTTTTTCCTTGCTGAATGCAAATTTGGATTCGACCTTGGCACCTGGGATGAACGGATGCAGAGGAAGCTGAAAGAATGAATGTATGGTGACTCCGCCGGCATTGATGGCTGCGATGCCTGTCGGGGCTACTACAACGACTCTTTTGCGGGATTCTTCCACGACCTTTTTCAGGAATGTTGTCTTTCCCGTTCCGGCCTTACCGGTAAGAAAGACGCTCTTTCCTGTCTTCTCCACAAACTCCCACGCATTCCTCAGATCGATATTTCCCTTCATAGCTGCAAGGTATGTCAGATCATTTCGTCGCGTTCATGGATGTCCTTCACGCGAAGCTGCGTGTTGGCAGTGCCTCGGTAATAATTCTCCACGATAGAGTAGCATACATCGATGGAATTACCGGTCTTTATGTGTTCGAAGAAATCCGCCATATTGAAGGCGATAGCCGAAATATGATGATATGGATGGGATTCCTGGATGAGTTCAAGCTTGAGGTGGCCTCCTTCCGCGCCGACCTTGCGTCCCATGCCGTTGTCGTACACATTTTCGGTAAGGAATACAGGAGCTGTATTTCCCGGACCGAAAGGCTGGAACTGCTTGAGGATACGCAGGAACTTAGGAGTGATCTGTGAAAAGTTCAGCTTAGCATCCACGTCGACTACAGGAGTCTGCATCTCAGGGATTATCGTACCTGAAATGGACTTCTCTATCCTTTCGCAGAATGCAGGAAGGTTCTCCTCCTTGAGGGTGAGTCCGGCTGCATAGAGGTGGCCTCCGAAGTTCTCGAGAAGGTCAGAGCAGCTTTCGATGGCATCGTATAGATCGAATCCATGCACGCTTCGCGCAGAGCCTGTGACAAGACCTCCCTGCGACTGCGTGAACACGATTGTAGGCTTGTAGAATGCTTCTACAAGACGTGAAGCCACGATTCCTACGACTCCTTTATGCCACTGCGGATTATATACGATCGTCGCATTTCCGCTTGAGAGACAGTTGCCGGTATGTACCATCTCAAGAGCCTCCTGGGTGATGCGGCGGTCTATGTTCTTTCTTTCGTTGTTGTGCTCGTTGATCTCTGTTCCGATGCGGATCGCTTCCTCCACATCTGAAGCGGTAAGAAGCTCTACCGCTATTCTTCCGGACTCCATTCTTCCAGCCGCATTGATACGCGGACCGATCTTGAAGACGATGTCGTCGATGGAAATATGGGTCGGTTCGAGACCTGAGAGCTGTATCATGGCCAGAAGTCCTTCGCGAGGGCTTCCGTTAAGCTGCTTGAGACCGTAATGAGCCAGGATCCTGTTCTCGCCTGTCACAGAGACAAGGTCTGATGCGATGCTGACAACGAGAAGATCAAGAAGCGGGATAAGCGTCTCAAACGGAATGTCATATCTCTGCGAATAAGCCTGAACGAGCTTGAAACCTACTCCGCATCCGGAAAGATCATCGAAAGGATAATGGCAGTCCTCTCGTTTCGGATCGAGTACCGCCACCGCCTTAGGAAGCTCATTTTCAGGAAGATGATGGTCGCAGATGATCATATCTATGCCTTTACCGCGGGCATACTCCACCTTTTCGTTGGCCTTGATTCCGCAGTCGAGGGTGATGATCAGGCCGAAACCGTTTTCCGCAGCCCAGTCAATGCCCTTGTACGACACACCGTATCCCTCGTCATATCTTTCAGGAATGTAGAAATCAATCGCAGAAGTGAGGCGGCGCAGGAATGAATATACCAGCGAAACCGCTGTCGTTCCGTCAACGTCATAGTCTCCGTACACGAGAATCTTTTCCCTGCGTACGACTGCATCATGGACACGTTCCACAGCCTTGTCCATGTCTGTCATAAGGAACGGATCGTGGAGATCATCAAGGCTCGGACGGAAGAACGAACGGGCCTGGTGGAAGGTATGGATACCCCTCTGGACGAGGAGTTCCGCCAGAACAGGGTCCACTCCTAGTTCAGATGAAAGCTGCCTGACTGTCTCAGGTTCAGCGTTTTCCTTTAATATCCACTTCTTTTCCACTTGCATAGCATACAAAGATATGGAATTTGTTTCAATTTCAGAATTATTTATGTTAATTTTGCGCTTTAATTAAAGAATTACGACTATGAGCATCATGGACCTCAACGAGCAGGAGCTTTTCAGAAGAGAATCGCTCGCTAAGCTCAGAGAACTCGGTATAGAGCCTTATCCGGCACCACTCTACCCTATCAACACATCTGCAGAGCAGATCAAGGCAGAGTATGACGAGGAGAAGGGCAATTTTCAGGAAGTAGTAATCGCAGGACGTATCATGTCAAGGCGTATCATGGGTGCGGCTTCGTTCGGAGAACTCCAGGACGAGACAGGACGTATCCAGATCTATGTGAACCGTGACGAGATCTGCCCTGGCGAGGACAAGACAATGTACAATACAGTATGGAAGAAGCTCCTCGACATCGGAGACATCATCGGTATCAAGGGATTCGCTTTCATCACAAAGACAGGACAGCTTTCAGTACACGCAAAGGAGCTCACACTTCTGAGCAAGTCACTCCGCGTCCTCCCGATCGTGAAGGAGAAGGACGGCGAGGTATTCGACGCATTCTCAGATCCTGAGCTCAAGTACAGACAGAGATACGTAGACCTTATCGTAAACCCACAGGTCCGCGACACATTCATCAAGAGAAGCCAGATCGTGGCTACAATGCGTGAGTACTTCAACGAAGCAGGCTGCCTCGAGGTAGAGACTCCTATCCTCCAGAGCATCCCAGGCGGTGCTACAGCACGTCCGTTCATCACTCACCACAACGCACTCGACATTCCTCTTTACCTCCGTATCGCAAACGAGCTCTATCTCAAGAGACTCATCGTCGGCGGATACCACGGAGTATATGAGTTCGCTAAGGACTTCCGTAACGAGGGTATGGACAAGACTCACAACCCGGAGTTCACATGTATGGAGATCTACGTGGCTTACAAGGACTACATCTGGATGATGGAGTTCGTTGAGAAGCTTCTCGAGAAGATCGCCCTCAAGCTCCATGGCAAGACAGAGGTTACAATCGGCGACAAGCAGGTTGACTTCAAGCCGCCTTTCCGCCGCCTCCCTATCCTCGAGGCTATCAAGGAGTACGCAGGCGTAGACGTAGCTGGCATGTCAGAGGACGAGCTCCGCGAGACCTGCAAGAAGCTCCATGTCGAGACTGACCCTTCATTCGGAAAGGGAAAGCTCATCGACGCCATCTTCGGAGAGTACTGCGAGCATCACCTCACTCAGCCTACATTCATCACAGACTACCCTGTCGAGATGTCACCGCTTACAAAGCGTCACAGAACAAATCCTGAGCTTACAGAGCGTTTCGAGCTCTTCGTATGCGGCAAGGAGCTTGCGAATGCATACAGCGAGCTCAACGACCCTATCGACCAGTACGAGCGTTTCCAGGATCAGCTCAAGCTGAAGGACAAGGGTGATGACGAGGCCATGTTCATCGATATGGACTTCGTACGCGCACTCGAGTACGGTATGCCTCCTACATCAGGACTCGGTATGGGAATCGACCGTCTGACAATGTTCATGACAAATTCTCCTACAATCCAGGATGTCCTCTTCTTCCCACAGATGAGGCCGAAGAGTTTGTAATCACAGCCTTTCAGATAACTGTCAGGGTGTCAGATTTGACACCCTTTTTTATTTCACCCGCAACGGGCCCGGCAAAGCGAATGGCCGCATGTCCTGATGCGGAGACACGCAAGATACTTGGATACAAATCGGGATTCAGAAACATACTCCTACGCCGGCGGTAAAGGAATATGTTTTCAATTTTACTGATGAGAGACCGATGGAAAAGGCAAGATGCTTCCATTTGAAGAGGGCACCGGCTTCCAGCGCAAGGCCTTTGTGGGACAGGTCGGATACTTCCACCCAATTGCCGTCTACATCCTGCCACAAGACAGTTCGACATCCATATCCGGCACCTGCATACAAGCTGCTCCATTTTGCAACCGGAGCAAGGACTCCCGCAGCCGCAATCATATTGTCGGACATGGCCTCTCCGGAAAGCCACACGCAACTTCCATTGTCAAGCTTTCCGTCTGACATACACTGATAATCAGCATCTTGGGACGAGAAATTACTCCTGTATGCAACGTATCCCCCGAACTTCCGTCCCTGAAGTCCGGCTCTCAGGCCATATGAAGGATCCGGAGCCGAGACTTCCGCCAAGGCTATGAATTCCACACGAAGCGGCTTGGCATATGGTTCATATGATACCGAAGAGGGCAGGATGATGGTTCTTTCTTCTTCTGCCAGACGCACAGACGGAAGCGAACATGTCAAGTACGGAAGCTGCACCGGCCTTTGCGGCTTTACTCCTGTCGTGAACCACTCTCCGATATCCTTGAAACGCTGACGTTGAAGAGCGGTCATCCCGGACTCTCTGGTCTTAAGCCTCTTGTTTGAGGCCACAAAAATGTCGAGGGTCGCCTTGGCCTCATCTCGGGAGAGCTGCTCTCCCCTATCCATCCTTGTCCTCAGTTCCAGACACATCGCGCACATCCTCTCATATCTCTCAAGCTCGATATCCAATGATTCCTGGGCCCTTGCCTGCAAAGCGGCAAAGACGCACATGAATGCTGCTGCAATATATTTGAATGTCCTTTTCACCATATGCAAAATTAGCAAAAAAGCAGTATCTTTGAATGTTTTATGCGTACATTATGCCAGGACCTTCAGGATTCTTTCTGCCCAATATCCAGAACAGTACAAACAACGATTCGGATCGTCTTGAACTCATCCACAGCTCTGATGATGGGTTCAGCGAACTGTACCGTGGCTGCAAGAACGGAAGATTCTTCGTTTACAAGGCCTTGAAGAAGGAATACCGTGGCAATCCCCTCTACGAAGAGCTGCTCAGGAAGGATTTCAACATAGGCTTTTCCCTCAGCCATACAGGCATATGCCAGTATTTCGGCTTGATCGATTTCCCTTCTATAGGAAACTGCATCGTGATGGAGTGGATCGACGGGCGGAATCTTGAAAATCTGATCAGCTTCGAAGAGATCGGCAAGGGACTGGCCCGCAAGATCATCTGCGAGCTCTGCGACGCCCTTGACTACATCCATAAGAAACAGATCATCCACAGGGACCTCAAGCCTGAGAACATAATGATCACGGACAACGGCCATAATGTCAAGATCATTGACTTCGGTTTTTCCGATGCAGATTCATACAGTTCGTTGAAAGCGCCGGCAGGGACAAGGGCATATGCTTCTCCCGAGCTGATAGCGGGAGAAAAGATCGACCTTCGCACGGACATATGGGCCCTCGGCCTGATAATCAACAGATTGAGCAGCAGTTATCATCATGTATCAGCACGATGTCTTCGTCGCGATCGTGAGAAAAGATTCGGATCGGCAGCCGATGTAAAAAGGGCCGTCCTAAAGGAACCGGCAAGGAAGGCTAAGAATTCCGCAGCAGTTTTTGCGATAGTCCTGTCATCCATTGTTGCGGGATGGTTATTATGGAACGGAGAGGCTTCAGACATACCGGCTGCAGAGCCCGAGACCAAGTCAACAGCTGCATACGACACGTTGGCGTCTCCAGAGATCGTTATTTCAGACAGACATGTCAATGTACCTGTTCAGGAGCCTGATTCCAAAACAGCAACCACACCGGAGCCAATAAAAACGACGCCAAAGGATTCACAATTCAATTCCGGTGAAAACCTTGACGCCGATGCTCTTGATGATATGTTCAAGGATGCAGCAGAGCAGATCCTTTAATGTCTATACAGTCTCTACCTTCAGAAGGTTGATGCCGTCGATCTGGCCGGCTACATACGAAGGCATGTATGTTCCATTTCTCAGAATGCGGGATATGTAAAGCGGATATCCTACGATTATTTCGGAAAGTTCGAATCGGTCCCCTGTCATGAGCTGGGAGTTTTCGGAAGACATTACCTCGAACTGATAATTACCCAAATAACGCATCTTCACAAGCCTGTTCGGAGCCCATCCGATATGTACCGTCGTATCGGGTTTCAGCTCAGCTACGGTCTGGCATCTGGATGTAAAGAAGTTGGAAGCATATACCTGCGACTCCTTCAAATGATTGCAGAACGCTTTGAAATCCCTATGGCCCACAAACCTCGAGAGAACATCCAAGGTCGCGACACGCGGAGTCGGATTCAGGCTGACATATCCCCAGAGTCTCTTGAGGGTTGAAGAAGAGATCAGCTCGCCGATCTGATGCTCTATAACGACAGAAAGCGACTCGAAATCAGTCGTAGTCGCAATTCTTCGTCCATATTTCTTCTCCACCTCCGTCAGGAGATACGCAAGTTCCGGCATATTTTTCTGAATCTGTCCCACAAATGTATGAAATTATCCGTTTTACACAAAGGTACGAAGCGATGCGGGATGCAATCAAGTTCACATTAGTTCATTTAAGAGACTTCCCGTCACCATATCGCTTTCCATTGTCATTTCGAGCAAATATTCCAATGCTGTTTTGAGTGAATGTCCCCTTTGTCATTTCGAGCGAACGAAATGAGTCGAGAAATCCATCAACGAGAATAATATTTGCATTGTACATATATTGTATATATATTTGCAATATATTTATAGATTATGGCACAGACAACTATGACATTCAGAGTCGACGACTCATTAAAGAAGGACTTCGACAAGCTTTGCGACGAATTCGGGCTAAGCAATACTGCCGCCCTCACTATCTTTATGAAGACAATGGTGAGAGAGAGGAGGATTCCGTTTGAGATTAAAGCATTATCCGAAGACGATAGGAGAAAAAAAGCAATGGAGGCATTCGAAAGAATGCGAGAAGATGCTGCTAGAAGCGGATTACAAGGTATGTCACTGGATGAAATCAACTCCATAATCCGCGATGTACGAAATGGACACTAAAATTTATGCAGTCATAGATACCAATGTTCTGGTTTCTGCTCTATTCTCGATCTCAGGACATTCAAATCCGTCAATCATCATTAGAAAAATCATTGGCGGAGTCATTACTCCTCTTTATAACGAAGAAATACTCGCCGAATATGAAGAAGTATTGAATAGAGACAAATTCCCTTTTAGGAAAGCCGATATCGACTGGATAATAAGCACTTTTATAGATTACGGAATATTATTAGGCCGCACTGCTGTCTCTGACGAAGAATTCACAGACAGAGATGATATGGTTTTCTATGAAGTCGCACTAAGCAAGGAAGACTCATTCCTGGTAACAGGCAACATCAAGCATTTCCCCAAGAAGCCGTTCATTGTCACCCCTGCAGAAATGCTGACAATCATCAACGAAATGACAGCCGGGCCCGGCAGAATACTGAACGAACCGGCAACGCCATACGGCAAATAAAAACACCTCGGACGTTTCCGGTTCATTTAACGTCCGAGGTGTCATCAAAATCAATGTTTCAGCAGCATTTTCACTACACCTCGGCAAGAAAATGCCATAAAAATGGCCGAGGTTGGCTTACATCATTTTTCAACTACCGCTATCTGATATTTAAACTGAGTGCAGTCAGCGGGATCATCCAGGGATTGAAGCACCGAACCGTAATTACGCCAGTTCATATCATACGATCCCGCCAGTCCAAATGCCGGATGCGACTTAAGCCAGGAAGGAAGTTTCTCCAGATCATAATTCGAACGATCCCAATCCAGCATACCACTGACTGTTTTTCCGCCATAAATCTTAAATGCGTCATATACAGAACTCCTACCTGTATCCCTATAATATAAAGGCTCATTAGTAAGAATTATCGCAAATCCTCTTTCAAAGTCAGGATCGTTCTTCGCAAGATACTCAAGACGGTTGATGTCCTTAAGGTAAGCATAACATCCCAGATCGACTGCCGAATGCGTCATGAGCGCCACAATTTCATTACCAAAATCAGCGTAAGAGCCTTTGACCGTCTTGTATTTCAGCTCTATCGGGAAATTCTTGCCGTTCAGTCTTACCACAATATCCGTATAAGAGTTCTTATCTTTTTCACCTTTATATCGCCTCTCCAGTCTGACATCTGCAGCATTGCCAAACTTAAGTTGAACCTGGGTAGCAAACGCAAACTTGAAATCATCCTCCGACCAAAAGAGTCTCCTGACTTTAGACAAGTTTGTAATAATACCTATTATATCGTTTAACTGCATAATCCTACTTTTTTAAATTTAATGCTTATTCCTTAACGCAGCGGACAGCTTTTCCATATGCCCTATTAGAATAAGACAACTGGAAAACACCTCTTTCATTAAAACTTAATCCACCTGCATTATCTACTTCACCAGCTTCAGATGACCAATAGTAACCATTGCTGCCTCTATATTCAGCAGAACCGGCATCGAAGGTAAGGAAACCGGCAGCCGGTAAAAATACACGGGGAGAATTTTCAACATACGGGCTTGTACAGCTGAACAATTGACCATTCTGACCCTTTTCTGTCGCCCAGTGCCAATACCTGCCAGACAGCACCTCCAGTTCCCTAGAAGTAGGAACGCGCCATCCCGCAGGGCAAGGGTCATATTCTGTTTTGACAGGATTTCTTTCTGTACCTTCATTCCACAAATCGACATCACCGGAAACACACCAATCAGCCAGAGGATACCATGTACAATAAAAAACATCAGCATTATCCTTAGACTGGCCGACACTTAACTCAACCGGTCCTTGTGAGAGTTGCGGCAAGAAGCTATCTGAAAAAGTTTCACCATCTATATCAGAAGCTATAGGTCCTTGATACCCCTGTCCATATTTCCTACCCCACTGATATAATTTTCCATATTTGAAATACGTTTCGTGGTAGCCACAATTGACCGGAGCCCAGACAATTCCATCAAACTCGATTCCCAAACCATGATTGATGCCATATTCATCGACGTAAATATTACCAAGTACAAATGAATTAACAGAACTGTAAACAGTTGATCCATTGGATATTATCTCAGTAAAATAATAATAGATATTATCTTGCTCCAGACCTCTTATAGCAAGAGTACAAGTATTATTCGGGAATTCTGTAATGGAAACCTTACCATCATAATTGTATAGAGTAAGGGTTTCCTTCAAAGCATAATAAACTGTAACTTTGAGATCCACCGTATTCTTCAACACTTCGACATTGAAGATTACAGAATCCTCTCCGACTTCACATAATTCAACTATCACATTAGCCTGTTTTGCCTTTGGAAGGACAAACTCAGTTCCGTCAGCAAGGGTGATATATACATTCTCTTCATCCTGTGTGACAGACTTGAAGAAGGAATCACCGTTCTCACCGTCCTTACCGTCAGCACCGTCTTTACCATCAGCACCGTCGGCACCATCCTTTCCGTCTTCGCCCACTGCCTTTCCGAGTCTTTCCCATGTCTGGCCGTTGTCGTATGATATGTACCAGTATGATTCTTCTATCTTAAGCTGTGGCGTCATGCCATCAGTTCCATCCTTACCATCAGCACCATCTTTACCGGTAGTAGGGATCTTATTGCCGGAAGCGTCTGTAAGCCAGTCACCATCAAGCGTCCAGTAATAAACACCGTCAGCATCCTGCTTTACACCCAACACAGGAGTATAACCATCTTTGCCGTCAGCTCCGTCTTTACCGTTCTGGCCATTGACCCCATCCTTTCCATCTGTGCCATGATAAATGGTTATTGATCCGCTCTTCGAGAACGTAATCGTATAGCCGATTTCCTTGCCGTTCTCCTTGATCGGAGCCACATTGGTCACATAATCCTTTTCCTGCAAGGCTGCGACAATAGACTGAAGTGAGGAAATATTTGTATTCATCTGATTACAAAGAGTTTCCAGCTTCACAATTCTGGACTCATGGTCCTTCAATTCATCCCACAAAGCCGTGTCATCATAACATGCAACAGCCAGAATCATGGCCAAAGCATAAAACAAAATCTTTTTCATATTATTAATGGTATTTAGAATCAGCTCGAATAACACACAAAAATAATGTGAACCCGACCTTAGGTCAAGTTCACATTGGTTCATTTGCAAATGTATGTTATAACAACTATAATTACTGCGCGACAATACGGTCGGCCAGAGACGGCCAGGCGGTTTTATATCTGGAGAGGGACTCCGGCTGGACATAAATCTTCAGATCCGGACTTGTCCCTGTAAACACTTCCTCCCCCAGAGCCGGTGGCTCAAGCGGATTCATACGGACAGCCATAAGGGATGAACAGCCATAAAATGCTCTGCTACGGATTTCATTGATATCCTCGGCGACAATCATTTCAGGCAGACTGACACAGTGCATAAACGCTTCTTCGCCTATATAATGTACGTATTCTTCAAACGGAACATGCTCGAAATTCCTCAAAGCCCTGCAATTTTTGAATGAGTAGGAAGGAATTCCCGAAACAAGCTGCATAGCGCTCTCCAAAGCCGTACAATTCTCAAAAGCCCGGATGCCGATTATCCTTGACTGGACATTCGCGACCCGCGTGCAGCCCATAAACACCTCATCACCAATATATACAGATAGCAGGAACATATTATCCATCAATTCAGTGCAACCCTTAAAAACACCATTATCAAGAATTGTAAGAGAATACGGAAAACGGATGTGCTGCAACTTCGAACCTGCAAATACAGGATTATTGATTCCGGTTACTGATGAGAAAAACTGGAATTCATCAAATGAAATCACATTCATATGAGAAAAGTCCAGATCATCGAACCCGTCAGATTGTATCTGCCTGATCTCATCATAGGTCAGTTCATTGTCATGGTCAATATCAAAAGCTTCAACACAGACATCCTTTACTAGGGGATCCTTGAATCTGACAACCCCATCCCAGCCGTCCTGCACAATTGTCAGGACACTGTCAAATCCATCATAAGTGATTATCAGTCTGGCCATTCTTTCCTCAAGGGCAGTATTCTCCGCAACATCAAAGATCAATTTGATGTATTCACCCTCTGTTATCGATCCCAAACTTATCCATTTGTTACCATCGTTTCCATCATATAACCATCTGATATTCCTGAACAAATCCTCACGCAAAAACATTCTGAAAGAGGTTTCATGAGAAGAAACCTGCTTGAAATTGAACGGCAGATTACTTTCTGTCATGGATACTGACGACTGATATATGGTCAGGGTTTCACACTGCACATCCTTGACATTACAGAACATGATCTCGCAGGTACGGCTCGAAAGATCAGAGTTCTCACAGACAAAGAACTCACATACACGTCCTTTGCGTTCACAAAGAATCCAGTATGCTTCAGTAGGAACATCAACGAAAAAATCTCCGTCACCACCCACCTCAACAGAAAACACCGTCTCCATGCTTCCGACAGTAATGTCATTGAACGGCAATAAAATACCAGACTTATCATTTTCATCGGAATCATATCCGGTATCATCATTCTTTTTATGAGTCCGAAAATATCCGATATCAGAACACACCTCGTTACGTCCGTTGCTGACATATGCCTTATAGAGATATTCCGTATCGTAGTCCAAAGATGAAAGCTTGCTTCTGAAAACAGATTCTTGCGATTGAGCCGCGACTCTCTGCATATCATCCTCGCTCTTACCATACATGAAACCAGCCACATATCCGGGATGCAAGACATCGGAAACTTCAGCAATCAGCTCGCATGTATTGCCCGTAACTTCCGCCGATACCGACTGTATCTGCGGAACATCCACGACATTCGGCTGCGGGATACAGGAAAGAAGCCCCAGAAGTACGATTCCTATGGCAACGATCCTGCATATGAAGTTGATGCATGACGACATAACATCCGCAAAATTATAAAAAACTCCGAGGATTCACTATCTTTGGGATCGAGAAAACGATCGGAGAAATGGCAATAATCAAAGAACTCAAGGGCGACATGCCCGTTATAGGAGAAAGGGCGTTTCTGGCGGAGACGGCGACGATAATCGGAACAGTGACAATGGGAGAGGACTGCAGCGTGTGGTACGGGGCGGTGCTGCGCGGGGATGTGGGAGCGATCAGGATCGGCGACCGCGTGAACATCCAGGACAATGCGGTCCTCCACGCTACATACCAGAAGTCTGAATGCATCATCGGAAATGATGTTTCGATAGGCCACGGTGCGAATGTGCATGGATGCATCATCGGAAACGATGTGATCGTGGGCATGGGAGCGATCGTCATGGACAACACGGTCGTGCCGGACGGAACGATCATCGCCGCAGGAGCCGTAGTACCTGCAAATCAGCGCCTTGAGCCTGGCATCTGGGCCGGAATCCCGGCGAAGAAGATAAAGGACGGCTCTGAAGCGATACGCGAAAAAGCCCATGCGAATGCTGACCATTACCTGATGTATAAGAAATGGTACGAATAAATTTCCTATCTTTGCTTTATGAGAATCGAAAGCATAACATCTGCGCAGAATCCGAAGATCAAGGATCTGCTGGCACTTCAGGAGAAGTCGAAGGAGAGAAGGAAGAAAGGGCTGTTCGTGGTCGAGGGACGACGCGAGCTGCTGCACTGCATCGAGGCAGGATATGAGCCATATACGGTATTCGTATGTCCTGAGATATTGTCAGAGGCTGATTTTGAGGAAATTGCATCGAAATGCAGATGTACATTCATCGAGATACCGCAACATCTTTACGACAAGGTTGCATACCGCGGAGGCACAGAAGGAGTGATTGCCGAGCTGCACTGCAAGGACATGAGTCTGGAAGCATTGAAGCTGAAGGAAAATCCTTTGGTGGTCGTGCTTGAGGCGGTCGAAAAGCCGGGAAATCTTGGCGCCGTTCTTCGCAGCGCAGACGCATCTGGAGTAGACGCGGTGATCGTCTGCGACCCGCTTACGGACATGTACAATCCAAACCTAATCCGTTCAAGCATAGGAGCCATCTTTACCGTACCGACTGCCACCGCTTCGTCAGAAGAAACAATCAAATGGCTGAAGGCCAATAAGATAAAGATATATACAGCTCAGCTTCAAGACTCCGAATGGTATTATGACACCGACATGAAGAGAGGTACGGCAATCGTCATGGGAACTGAGGCGACCGGTCTTACCGACGCATGGAGGAAGGCGGCTGACGCCCATATCAAGATCCCTATGCTCGGCAAGCTGGACTCGCTGAATGTGTCCGTATCAGCGGCTATCCTTATGTTCGAGGCAGTCAGACAGCGCAACAGTTAAACAGACTCTTCACTTCGTTCAGAATGGCAATAAAAAGATTCGGTCTCATTGGTCATCCGATCGCGCATTCGCTCTCCCCTGCCCTTTTCAAGGCGGGGTATGACGGAAGATATCCATACGAACTTATTGAAACCGCGGATTTCGAGGAGGCTTATGCAAGGTTCCTCGAGGGATATGACGGAATCAATGTTACAGCTCCATTCAAGGAACTGGCTTTCGCAAAGGCTGACATACTGTCCCCTGAGTGCAAGACCATCGGCGCGACCAATCTGCTCGTAAAGACCCCTGAGGGGATCAAGGCATATAATTCCGACTACCTGGGTGTCAGGATGTGGCTGAAGGAGGTTGCTGACGTGCTTTCCGGGTGCTCGGCAATCGAAAAGCGTGCTACCCCCCTGGCCGCAGGGGGAGGGGCCCGCGACGCAGTCGTGGGAGGGGTTCTTTTCGATGCCGGGCACTCGGAAAGAGCCGTTCACAATATCTGTGAAAGATTATCTGTACTGATCGTCGGTCTTGGAGGGGCAGGAAAGGCGGCTGCAGCGGCAGCTGAGTCTCTGGGGATGGAAGTGATCCGTATGAACAGGACGATCAAGGATGACACAGTCAGGCCGCTTGACGATTTCACAGAATGCTTTCGCGAAGCAGACATCATAATCTATAACATCCCGACTGCAATATCAGCCCTCAACGAATTGACAGACAGCGACTTCACTCTAGGAAAACCTAAATTCATCATGGAGGCGAACTACAAGAATCCTTCGTTTGACGAAGGTCTCATAGATCGCATGAAAAGGGCCAATCCGTTGGCGGAATATACGGGTGGCAGGACATGGCTCCTCTACCAGGCTGTGACAGGATATGAAATTTTTACAGGAGAAAAGCCAGATTTGGCGATGATGTCTGATGTTTTGTAAGAAAATATGACTATCTTGCAAAGTTTTTGGGCCGAGCCCATGTAAAGACACTTTTAACACAAAATATTATGTCATTGAATAAAGCTATGCTGATCGGTAACGTTGGACGCGACCCTGAAGTACGTTACCTTGATGGACAATCCGGAAATGCAAAAGTGGCGACATTCACGCTGGCCACAACCGAGAGGTACAGGGACCGTAACGGTGAAACACGCGAGAATACAGAATGGCACAACATCGTGGCTTGGAGAAGCACAGCAGATGTAGTGGAAAGATTCGTGAAGAAGGGAACACAGGTGTACATCGAAGGACGTATCCGCACACGTTCATGGGACGACCAGAACGGAAACAAGAGATACACTACCGAGATCATCGCCGACAACCTCCAGCTCCTCGGCAAGAAGACCGACAACCCTGGAGCACAGCCAGGCGGATATCAGCAGCCGGCACAGGGCTACCAGCAGCCGGGATACGCTCAGCCTGCCCAGCCTTCATACCAGCCGCAGCAGGCATTCGCACAGCCGCAGCAGGCACAGCCTCAGAATATCGCAGACGATATGCCGGACGACGACCTCCCATTCTAACAAACTGATAATTAACAGAATAACAATATACCGACAATGAAACTTGATGTAGTACTCGGCCTCCAGTGGGGCGACGAAGGAAAAGGTAAAATCGTTGATGTGCTCGCAGGAAACTATCCGGTTGTAGCACGCTTCCAGGGCGGTCCTAACGCAGGACACTCTCTCCATTTCGATGGAAAAAGCTTCGTTCTCAGGTCTGTTCCGTCAGGAATCTTCAGAGAGGATGCTAAGAACATCGTAGGTAACGGTGTGGTTCTCGACCCTATCACAGTCAAGGGCGAATGCGACAACATCGCTGAAAAGACAGGAATTCCTGTGACTGAGCGCATCGTGATCGCAAAGAAGGCACATCTCATCCTTCCTACCCACAGACTCCTCGACGCAGCAAACGAGGCGGCAATGGGCAAAGGCAAGATCGGTTCGACTCTCAAGGGTATCGGCCCGACTTACACAGACAAGATCAGCCGTCACGGTCTCCGCGTAGGTGACATCCTCGCTCCTGACTTCGCTGACAGATATGCAAAGCTCCAGAACCGTCACATCACACTCCTCAACCAGATGGGTTACGAGTGCGATCCTCACGCAGAAGATGCAGAATTCATGGAAGCTGTAGAATTCCTCAAGAAATTCGAACTTGTTGATTGTGAATACTATATCAACGAGCTCCTCAAGACAAATGAGATTCTTGCAGAAGGTGCACAGGGTTCTATGCTTGACATCGACTATGGTTCATACCCATTCGTAACATCATCGACAACTTCATGCTCAGGCGCATGCGTAGGTCTCGGAGTAAGCCCGCAGAAGATAGGTCATGTTTACGGTATCTTCAAGGCATATTGCACACGCGTAGGTAGCGGTCCTTTCCCAACAGAGCTCTTTGACGAGACAGGCGAGAAGATCCGTGCGATCGGACATGAGTTCGGAGCAGTTACAGGACGTCCACGCCGTTGCGGATGGCTCGACCTCGTAGCTCTCAAGTATGCAGTGATGATCAGCGGCGTAACCGACCTCATCATGATGAAGTCAGACTGCCTCGACACATTCGAGACAATCAAGGTATGTACATCATACATCGTGGACGGACAGCCTTCAAACCAGTGGCCGTTCGACACATATGCTGACATCCAGCCTGTATACACCGAGTTCAAGGGTTGGAACACAGACCTCACTCACTGCCGTGCAGAGGAGGATCTTCCACAAGAGTTCCGTGAGTACATCGCATTCATGGAGAACTTCCTCGAGGTACCTATCAAGATCATCTCAGTAGGTCCTGACCGCGAAGCTACCATCATGAGATAATTCTCACAGCGCAATAAAGACAAGAGCCTGTCCGCAATCAAGCAGACAGGCTCTTATTCATTATAATCTCCAGGACAGAAAGGTAGGTTTGGATGGCGTGGCCGCCCGTGGCCTCGTGAACGGGAGGGGCCCGCTCCGCAGGAGTGGGAGGGATGAAGTCGGAACTTGTTCCGACGAACCAAGCCAAACCTACTTTCTGTCCTTGGATTCTATTTGAAAAGAAGCTGAGCGAACTGATAGAGGCTGCGACGCCATGTCTGCCACTCGTGAGCTGTCTCAGGAGATACGTAATAGTGAGCATTCATACCAGACGCCTTGAGTTCCTCAGTAACGACTTTCGGATCGTGGCCATAGCGAGGAACCTCGACCTCACGGCTACCGAAACTGATGAAAACAAGCTTGTAAGCATCTCTGAAGCCCTTTGTCTGTGCTGCCTCCTCGACTGAGATCACACCACCGCTGAAGATACCAAGTGCAGAGAACACATCAGGATTTGCCATTGTGATGGTCTTTGTCTGCAAGCCTCCCATAGAGAGACCTGCCATCGCGCGGTACTTGCTGTCAGCTTTAGTGCGATATCTTGAATCAACCATAGGAATGATGTCGTTGATAAGCGTATTCATGAAGCCGTCAGCCCAGTTTGAAGGGAGTTCCATGCCAGGAGCCTGCTGCGCTCCCTGAGGTCTTGCAGGTGCTGCAGGGCGCTGTGCTGGAGCTGCAGGACGTGGCATTGTCCATGTACCGTTATCCATAACGATAATGAACTCCTCAGCCTTTCCTTCAGCGATGAGATTATCCATGATAAGGCCTGTCTTACCCTGGACTGCCCAACCATACTCATTCTCGCCTCCGCCATGCTGGAGATAAAGAACAGGATATCTCTTCTTCTTATTCTTATCGTATCCAGGAGGAGTGTAAATGAAGCAATGACGCATCTCCTTGTTGGTCTCTGACCAGTAGGTAACCTCGCGGATATCTCCATGAGGCACATTCTTTACAGCATAGAAATCCTGGTCGTGCGCAGGTATCTCGATACCGCTGCCCCAACGGCTCGCACCATAGTAATAAAGGCTGTTCGGATCCGGAACAGAAGCGCCGTCCACCTCAAACTGATAATAGTGGAATCCCTCGTCCTGAGGAGCAGACTCACCTGTCCATACGCCGTTCTCGTCCCTCTTCAAAGGATACTTTACGCCACCAAGGTCAAGCTTTACTGTGGTCGCATTCGGAGCCTTGAGCTGTGCGCGTACGATACGCTCCGAATTCACCATAGGATACTGCTTTCCTGGCTGATTTGATGCACATGGAACGAAGTCTTCCTTCACGGCCTTCGAGATACGTGCACGCTCAAGGAATGATGTCATAGCCTCAAGATTCTCGGCTGCATACATGCCCATTCCATGTCCGCCGCCATCTACAAGATGGAGTTCGGTCATGATGCCTGCCTTAGCGAGAAGCTCATGGAAATGCTCGCCCTGACATACAGGAACCACATTGTCGGCTGTACCATGGAAAACCACGATAGGAGGATCCGACGGATCGATGTACTTGGTTGCATTAAGAGCCTTGAATGCCTCCTCATTTCCCTTGAAAGCGAAGCCCATCACAGCCTCCTCCGGTCCATGATTCCAGTCGTCAACCTCACGGCCGCAGCTCATGTAATTGAGGTCAGTAGGGCCTGACCAGCAACATGCTGCATCAACGAGGCTGCTGTAGTTGGTATATGCTCCAAGCGATCCCTCAAGCTCTGCAACTCCGTTGCTTGTAGCTGCAAGAGATGCAAGGTGAGCACCAGACGAGAAGCCGGAAGTCACGATGAAATCTGTATCAAACTTATACTTGTCAGCATTTCCGCGCACATAACGTACTACAGCCTTGATGTCATGGATCTGTGCCGGGAACTTTGCGTCCATAGACGAACGATGGTTAGGAGTAACCACTGCATAGCCTGCGTCAAGAAGGGCGTTCACGATGGTACCGAGATCGGCCATCCCCTTAGAATTATTTGAGAACCATGCACTTCCATATACATGGATAGCAACAGGATAAGACTCTTTCTCCACCTTTGGGAGATAGATATCGAGCTTGTGATAGACCTGATCATCACCTACATAGTCCAGGTCAGCGAACTTCTCAGAACAATGAACATCGATCTGAGGCATCTGCCAGCCGCCGAAGCCGCCTGCAGGCTGAGCCTGGAGTGCAAGTCCGCACATCAGGAATGAAACAAATGTAAGAATTCTTTTCATGATTATATTGGATTAGTGTTTACTTGAAGAGCATCTGAACGAGTTCATGGAGCGACTTTCTCCATGGCTGCCACTCATGTCCGCCTGGGAAAGCAGAGAAATGGATCTCCGCACCGTTTTCTCTCATCGCTTCAACAGCTGTCTTTGTATGTGTGATACGAGGATCTGTCTCACCGCATGAGATATAGAACACGTCGAGATTATCGTTGAAGGCCTGAGGATCAGCAAGAAGTTCAGGAAGCTCTGCAGCGAGGTCGAAAGGCTTGTATGTCACGCCTCCGAACATTCCTGAAGAGAAGATTCCGATGTTTGCAAACACCTCAGGATGCTTGAGTCCGATAGACCATGACTGTCCGCCGCCCATTGAAAGGCCTGCCATTGCGCGAGACCTTCTGTCAGCGATTGTCCTGTACTTCGAATCGATCATAGGGATGGTCTCCTCGATGAGGATCCTGCCGAAATCTCCGCCTGACTGGCCGAACTCCATGACGATGAGCATAGGCTCTGCCTTGCCGGCAGCAAGAAGTTTGTCCATGATGATGTCGGTCTTGCCCTGTGCCACCCAACCTGTCTCATCCTCGCCGCCACCATGCTGGAGATACAGCACAGGATAACGCTTCTGCGGATTGAGGTTGTACTCTGCAGGAACATATACATAGCATACACGTGAATGCTTCTCAACATTCGACCAGTAACGCTCTCTGCGCACCTCACCACGAGGAACGTCGCAGCAAGGAAGATAGAAATCACATCCCTCCTCCGGAATGTCGATCGCGCTGGCCATCGTGCTGCAGCCATAGAAATGCTGGCTTGAAGGGTCTGAGATACGTTTTCCATCCACGATGAGGAAATAATAATGGAAGCCAGGCTCCTGCGGATCGACAGTCACTGTCCACTCTCCATTCTCGGCTTTAGCCATAGGATATACCTTGCTGCAGATATCTACAGCTACCTCCTTGGCATCAGGGAAGCATGCTCTGAACTCAACGCTGAGGTCCGGATTGACCTTAGGATATTCACATCCGGGAGCATTTGTTGAAGCACTTACAGGACCTGAAGTGACGTCCGCCTTCGGTCCGCCGCATGACGCCAGGATAGCGACAAGGGCGAATATAGACAATATACGATTCATAGTTTGCTGTTTTTTATAATAAATTAACCTCCATGAGAGGCTCCTGCAAATACAGGAGCCCCCTGGAGGTCATATTGGCATATTATCGAAATTACTTCGCGATGAAGTTCCACTTGCAGTTGTCGCTGTTGAAGTCCCACTTTGCAAGTGATGGAGTACTGTCTGCTGGTGATGAGAGAACATAACCAGGGTTTGACTTAGGCATGATACGGTATGTACCGTCTACGCACTGCTCGATTCTCCAGAGCTGTGAATCAGCACCTGTGTACTCAGGAGCAACCTTCACGTCGATATCCTCTGTTGCAGTAAGAGTCTTCTCTGTACCCTCGATCTGGATCTTGTAGTACTGACCGCCGAGATATCCGCCAGCCTCAGGAACTACTGTGAGAGTCCATCTCTGGTGAGGACGGTTCATCCAGTCACCGATACGTGCTGCGATATCGCCTGTTGGCCAATCACCTACAACCTCCTCAAGAGTCTGGTTAGGATGAACAACGATAGGCTCGTTAGGATCAGCTCTCCAACCGCCACGTCTTGCGATGTTCTGTCTTACGAAGTCTACAGCAAGCTCAAGAGCATAACCTCTACGAACTGATGAAATCTCATATGTGCCGCCCTTGAATGCAGGACCAGCAACTGGCCAATCGTTAACCCAAACGATAGGACGGATAGCGAGAACGCTGCGTGCGCTGCGGTCGAGGTCAGCCTCCCAGTGGAAAGACATCTTCTCGACACCCTCATCCTCGATGTAACGGCCGAAGTGACCTGCACCGAACTGACGGTCCTCACCGTCAACTACCATCTTACCGCCACCGGCAACCATGTCACGTCCCATGTTGTCAAGGAATGGACCGTATACGCTGCGTGCACGACCTACAACGATGTTGTAAGTAGAGTTAACGCCGTCGCAGCAAGTACCATGAGTACCAAGGAGATAGTACCAACCGTTGCGATAGATCATTGTAGTAGCCTCGCAGTCGATAGCGATGTTAGGGTCTACAGTTCCCTCAACCTTTGCACCGGTCTTAGGGTCAAGCTCAACCATACGGATGAAGCCGAAATATGTACCGTATGTACAGTAGAGGCGTCCTGTCTGAGGGTCCATGAAGAGACCAGCGTCGATAGCGTCGCAGTCCTCGTCATTGATGGAAGCAGCAACCTCGATAGCCTCAGTGTAACCGAAATCTGGAGAGTTTGGATCAAGAGTCTTGTTCCACATTGTAAGAACGCGACCAGCGTGTCCGCCACCGAGTCCACCACCTGTAGCACTGTAAGCTACGAGGTAACGGTCACCGATCTTGATTGCATCCGGAGCTGCACCGCCGCCTGGGCGAACTGCGCCACTGAACCAGTTCCAACCGTCCTCAGAGATGAGTCCGCCACCACCGGTACCGAATGTATAATACTTTCCGTCGCACTCCATGATTGTAGAAGGGTCATGAATCCATGGCTGACCTTCCTGTGCGAGAGCCGAAACTGAAATAAGGGCAGATGCTGCCAAAGTAAAGAGTTTCATTGATGTCTTCATGGCCTTCACTATTTATTAAGGATGTTGTAATTCATAACAGGATTTCCCTGCTCGTCTACGAAACGAACGCAGAAATCGCTCATACCAGGACCGTTGATAACAGCACCTGTAAGGATGTGACGACCCTTCTTGAGAGTGATTCTCTTAGATACACCGTCATCCATAACCATACGGCGGTCACCTGAAAGGATAAGAGCCTCCTCACCATCGATCCACCACATTGATGCAGAGTTGGAACCTACAGCAAGACGTACGTTCTCGAGATCCTCTGGAACATCGATTACAGTGACTGCACGGCAGATCATACCGTAACGGCCAGTCTCAGTTCCGACAGCATAACGATAAAGCTTTACATTGAAGAGCTTGCTGTCGAGAGCATGCCATGTGAGCATTACCTTCTTCATCTCAGTCTCTGGCTCTACGCCCCACATAGGACGTCCAGCTGACATGTCAACAGGCTTCTGATACTCAACTGTCATGGTTTCCTTGTCGCCGTCCTTAGGGAGTGTGAACTCGCCCTTGTTCCAGCCTGTGTCAAGATTTGTTCTAACGTAGCTATCTACGAATACAGTATTGCCACGGTTTGGCTTGCTGATAGGCTCAAGGAGGAGCCAGCGGCGGATAAATCCGAGTTCATCAGGCTGCACAGCCTCTTCAACAGGGGTGCTGAAATAAGGAGCAAGAGCCGGATACTTCTCAACGAGATCCACTTTCTTCTTCGCATCAGCAGTGAATGATGCAGCGACAGAAACAGCCGCTACAAGAATCAGTGTACGAAATAAATGTTTCATGTGTTTAAAGATTTATGTGGTTATCAATTATTCTGCAGGAGTGATTACACGGTAGTTTCCGCTGAGGTGCATGAATGCGAAGAGGCGGAGAAGACCATCATAATATGCATCGAAATATCCGTCCTCGTAAGGCTCATTCTTCGAGTTCCAGAGACGGTCGATGAACTCACGGCTGATCTCATGATCGCAAAGAAGCGATGCTGCCGCTACAGTCGAAACGAGGCCTACAGAATGGCGGAGAACTCTTGTCCAGCCACCTGCAGGAAGGATATCCCTCTCTTCAGGAAGACTTCCATCTACACAGTACTGGTCAACGAATGTATCGATGCCCTGGTTGTAGAAGAAGTTCTGGATCTTCTCGCCATACTCTCTCTGCCACTCCTTGTCAGCGCAAGACCATGAGTAGTCCATTGCGATGTTCATAGGAACTCTCCATGAATCATAGCGGAAGTTGCCCGATCCGAAATGACGTCCGCCGAAGATTGTCCTGATGGTTCCGTCATAGTTGCTCTGGTCAGGGTTAAGACCTGTCTCAGGATGGATAGCCTTGTGGAGATACTCGCGAGAAGCAGCTGCGCACTCATTCCAGAAGTCAGCGCGGCCGTCATCTGCATATTTAGCCCATACCTCATAGAATGCAGGAATATGGTATGAAGGGTCTGTGTATGTATAGCCCCAGTTGTCAGGAGTGAATGTGATGAGCTTATGCTCCATGTTGATGAAGTTCTTCACGCCCTGAGAGCCGTCCTTGGCGAAAGCACAATTGAGGATATGCTGAGCCTCGGCCTTGTAATCGATGCCGGTATCATCGCCCCAAAGGTTCGAAGCGAAAAGGAGGGATGTCACATAGTAAAGCTCGCCGTCGGAAGCAGGGCCCTGGGCATTGCGTGTACCGTCGGTCTTGCAGCTCCATGCGAAATAGCCTTCCATAGGGCCATCCTGATGCTGCATGTATTTCTTGCACCAGCGGAAAAGCTTGTCGAAGATATCCTTTCTGTCCATCTGGACAGCAACCATCATACCGTATGACATACCTTCAGTACGTACGTCATCGTTCTTGATGTCTGATACATAAGCGAGGGAATCCTCTACTTCGAAATAGACTTTGTCGGGTCCGAAGAACACCTCTTCAAAAACCTCGTTCAACTTTGCGTCAACTGCTTTCTTGGAATAACCGGCCTCGACGAAAACGTTTCTGTATTTACCGGTTTCGAAACCGCCCTTTTCTGCAGGAACAAGGGCTTTAGGGCCACATGAAGTGAATAGTGCAGCTACTGCAAAAGCTGCGATCAGGAATCTGTTTTTCATTATAGGTTGTTAATTGATTATGCGAATTTTGCTAATGTAAAAATATACATTATTATTGAGAAATCCATTTAAATGCATGTCAAAAAGGATAACTAATAATTCAGCATCTTTGTTTAGATGCAAATTGGTTACAAAAGTTAAAAAAAATGTGTTACAAAATAATAGAAAATGCGCCCGGACATTTGCCCGGGCGCACCCCATAAATTAAACTAACTTAGTTCCGATCGATCTTAATCGATCCCGTATATTATTCAACGCCTTCCCAGCCACCTACGTTCTTAAGCATAGGGTTCACGATCAAGAAGTCGTGTGGGAATGGATAGTATTCGTGCTTACCTGTTACGAAGCCAGCCTTAACTGTGCTGTACTCAGTATAGAGCTTATGATACTTCTGGTAACCTGGCTTGCCCTCGATAAAGAACTCGTCAAATACGGTAGGAATACGATCGTGGATACCTGACTTGTTGAATACCTGATCAAGGTTAACAAGGTTAGGATACTTCTGGCTCCAACGGATAAGGTCGTGGAAACGGCAGTTCTCGAACCACATCTCATACTGCTTCTCCTCCATTACGGCCTCGATAGTGAGAGATGAAGAGATCTTACCTGAACCTGAACGCTCCTGAACAGCGTTGAGTGCCTTAAGACCAGCAGCATCGTCAGCTCCGATACATGCCTCAGCATAAAGAAGGAGAGCCTCAGCATAACGTGCAACGTTGAAGTTTGTCTGGTTGGTGTTTGTAGCTCCAAGGCTTGGAACATGGTCAGAAGGATAAGACTCACCCTTTGTAAGGATTGCAGGAGGGTTAGTGAACACCATGTGCTTCCACTCGAAGTAAGGACCGTGGCTGTAAAGACCGTCAGTAGCCTTGATACCACGCTGATCATCAAGCATCTTCTCCTCGAGAGTACCGCCATTTACCTTAGATGTGCTCCAATCCATCTCATAAAGCCACTCCTCTTCTGTAAGGAAGCAAGCGAGACGACGTGGTGAATCACCATCATGCTCAAGGAACTTCTTAGCGAAATCTTCCTGGATAGCACCACCGTTCCAACCGTCGAGGCCGGCAGAAACCATTGTAGGAGCAGCAAGCTTACCTACACCCCAGTTGAATACGTTTGCTACCATCCAACGGCTACGGTGGATAGGAACACCTGCGCCCCACCAGTTGCTTGTGTAGTTAGGATCGTCGATGAAGTTAGGCTCGAAGATAGTCTCTGCATTACCGTCACCTGCGATATGGAAGTTTGTCCAATACTTGTCAGACTCGATAAGAGCATAGTCACCAGAATTGATGAGGTCACCAAGATACTTGCGAGCTGTAGCAGCGTCATCATTGAAGAGGGCAGCCTTACCAGCAACGAACTGTGCAAAACCCTTGCTCATGCGAGCTGTAGCATCCTTGTCACCAGTACCGTTACGCTTAGGGAGGGCACCTGATGCGATAGCCTTCTCACACTCTGCGATAACCCACTCAAGAACCTGTGACTGGCTCTCAGCGTTTGTAGGGAGGTCATCACCTTCCTGGAGACGGTCGATGATAGGAGGACGGTTCCATGAAAGAGCCATCATCATATGAATGTAAGCACGCATTACTCTAGCCTCAGCAACAACCTGCTCAGTATAAGCACTAGTATGCTTAGGCTCTGCACCGCTCTTGTTCTCGTTTGTGAAGTTAGAGATCACGAGGTTAGCATGATAGATAGCGAAAACATATCTCTGGTAAGCCTCCTTGAGAGTACCGTTTGCGTTGTCATAAGTGAACTCGCAGAAGAGACGGAACGGAAGGTGGTCAGCAGCATGACCGCCGGCTGCAAGAATATCGTCAGCAGCATAGTTGAGCATTACCTGCTCAGGGTTGTCGATACCTTCAGTACCTGCTACATTCTGGATGTAGTTGGCATACATGCTGGTAATTGCAGCCTCAGCATCAGCGTCGCTTGCATAGTAATTATCATATGCAACCACACCCTTCTGAGGAATGTCAAGCATTGACTCACACGAGGTGGCGCCAATGAGTGCACATGCCATTAAAGAAAATATAATCTTTTTCATAACTGTTTCTGGTAATTAGAATGTAATGTTTACACCAAGGAGAACCTTCTGCATTGTAGGATATGAACCCCAGTCGAGACCTGCACCTGATGATGAGTTAGTTGAAGCTGTCTCAGGGTCAAGACCTGGATAAGAAGTGAATGTGAAGAAGTCATCAAGCGATACATAGAATCTCAGGTTGCTGATAGCTGCCTTCTTTGTAAGCTTTGAAGGAAGAGTGTAACCGAGCTGGAGCTGCTTGATTCTGAAGAAGTCACCCTTGAAGAGGTTAGCATTTGATGACCAGAAGTCCCACTGACCCAAAGTCTTGTCTGGAGTTGGGTATGTACCGTTCTGAGCCGCCTCAAGATACCACTTGTAAGTATTGTTGTAGCTTGTACGGTGGAGAACAGGTACGATGTGGTTACCACCCTGACCAGCACCATAGAGAGTGAAGTCGAATCCCTTCCAAGCGAGGTTGATGTTCAAACCATAAGTATAAGTAGGGATACCCTGTCCGAGATAACGTCTGTCAGTCGAGTCATAGTTACCGTCACCGTTTGCATCAGTGATGATAGGCTTGCCATCTGCATCCATACCCTCGTAGTTGTAACCGAGGAGGTACCATACTGGATAGCCAGGCTCGAATGCTGTATAGATGTTATAGTTAGTTGAAGATGCATCCTCACGCTCGATACGAGCTACCTGATCAGGAAGTGAGAGTACCTCATTGTGGAGAGTTGAGAAGTTAGCGCTTACTGAATATGAAAGGTCACCGATCTGATCCTTCCAAGAAGCCTCGAACTCGAAACCGCTGTTGAGTACTGAACCACCGTTGATTGTCTGGCTGCTGTGACCGAACTCGATAGGAGGAGTTACGCTGATAAGGAGGTCCTTGGTCTTCTTGTTGAAGTAGTCAGCTGCAACGCTCAAACGGTTGTTGAAGAAGCGTGCATCGATACCGAGGTCGATCTGCTCTGAAGTCTCCCAAGTAAGGTCTGGGTTAGGAAGACCGTTTGGAGATGATGACATGATAGCACCCATCTGGTCAACATGATACTGATACCAGTTGTTACCTACGGCGATAGTTGCCTGATATGGATAGTTGTTGAGGACGTTTACGTTACCGTTGCGACCCCATGATGCACGGAACTTCAAGAATGAAAGAACGCTTGGGTTGATGTTATCCTTGATGAACTTCTCGTTGCTGATTGTCCAACCTGCTGAAACTGAAGGGAAGTAACCCCAACGGTTCTGAGCTGAAAGCTTAGATGAGTCGAATGCGTCAGCACGGAAGTTTGCCTGGATAGAGTAACGATTGTCATAAGAGTAGATCAAACGACCGAAGTATGCAAGAGATGCAGACTTACCTGGAGCGTTGGATACATTATCAGCAGCATCACCCTTAAGGTAGTTGAGATACTGGAACTGTGGCTCGTATGCAGTAAGGATATCTGCACCTGATGCGCTACCGCTTACATTGTCAGAATTGTTCTCGATATAAGACATACCGGCCATTGCTGAAATGCTGTGCTTCTTAGCGATAGTTACATTGTAGTTTGCGAAGTTCTCCCACTGGTAGTAGTAACCTGTGTTGGCACCAGCTGAGATAGAGTAGTTTGTTGAATTCGCACGGCTACCAATGAAATAAGGAGCAGAGTATGAATGGCTAGTGCTCTGGCTGATACGGTAACCAAGGCGTGAAGTAAATGTGAATCCCTTGAAAGGAGTGAGGTTTGCGAACATTGTACCACGCATAGTGAAACCACCATTGTGGCTGTCATTGACATCGCGCTTTGCAAGAGCTGAACCCTCTGCCTCTGGATTATACTTAGTATTTGCGAAGAAACCGTTTTCGTCGCCGAAGAAACGATAAGGAGTTGCTGATGTACCGTTCATCACCTTGTCGTACTCTGCTCTTACAACGCTTGACATTTCGTCAACAGTTGTCCAGTATACTGGAGTAAGAGGGTCAGTTACGAGCATTGCATCGAAAGAAGAACCATATCCTCTCTGTGATACGCTCTGAGTAGCCCACTTCTCGATAGACATATTGTTACCAACTGTCAACCAGTCGAAGAGCTTATAGTCAGCATTGATCTGAGCTGAAAGACGAGTATAAACGTCCTTCTGTCCCTTTACAACACCGTCATTCTTCACATAGTTGAGTGAGGTGAAGAAGCTTCCTCTGTTGTTTCCACCTGAGAAAGTGAGAGAGTGCTGCTGGCTCCATGATGGCTCGATATAAGCACTGATCCAGTCTGTATCGATTACACCACCGTCATACATAGGGTGTGAATAATCGTTATCCTTGAGCTTAGCGTCTACGCTCTCGTCACCATGAGTCATTCTCATATAAGTAATGAAGTCCTCACGACCCATAACCGGTCTTCTGTTGAAAGTCTGGAGAGTTGCCTTACCTGCATAAGATACAGAAGCTCTTCCCTTGTCAGCAGAACCTGTCTTTGTTGTGATGAGAACGACACCGTTACCTGCCTGTGCACCGTAGATAGCTGCAGAAGCCGCATCCTTGAGGACCTCCATAGACTCGATCATTGAAGGGTCGAGGTACTGGATGTTGTCCACCTGGAGACCGTCCACGATGAGGAGAGGTCCGATGTTACCAGAGTTTGAAGAGTAACCACGTACACGGATCTCAGAACCTGAACCAGGAGCACCTGAGTTGATGATGTGTACACCGGATGCCTTACCCTGAAGAGCTGCAGCTGCATCAGTTACAGAAAGGTTCTTGATGTCATCAGCACCGACAGAAGCTACTGAACCTGTGAGGTCAGATTTCTTCTGAACACCGTAACCGATAACGACTGTCTCCTCAAGAAGCTGAGTGTCTTCCTGAAGAACTACATTGTAAACAGATTCTGCTCCGATTGCAATTGTCTGAGTTGCATAACCGATGCAAGAAACTGCGATTGTTGAATTCTGAGGAGTCTGGAGGTTATACCTTCCTTCCTCGTCTGTCATAACGCCTGAGCTGACATTGCCGACTACGTAAACCGCTGCTCCGATTACTGGAACACCAGATGCGTCAGTGACAGTACCACTGATAGGCTTGTTCTGAGCGTTCAAGCTCAGGACACTGATGGCAAAGATCATTAAGACTGATGCCACCTTTGCGCAAAATTGATTAAACATGGTTAGTTTGGTTATTGATTATTACTTTGTGGTAAATTGTACCCCAATTTTCTACCTGACCGAAATCAGGTCCCGCAAATGTAGTCTTTACGCGCGTAAGCGGATTTCAAAAGGGTGTCAATTTCAAGCAGGATTAATCCAAAAGACGTCGCTCAAGCCCATTTTTTACCCATTTGAGCCATTTTTGAAAGGTTTTGGTCTATTTTTAAAAATCTTAATATCTACCTTTGAATCAGCATTAAAACACGCCCAATGAGACGCATTATAACCCTGATTTTAACCATTTTCTTCATCTCAGCCATCAATGCCGGAGCAGAAAGATACTATTACTTCGAACATCTTAAGGCTACAGACGGTCTTCACAGCAATACCATCTACTGCTCGATCCAAGACCGGTCAGGATTCATGTGGATAGGCACACGAGACGGTCTATGCAGGTACGACGGCCGCACATTCGTACAGATCGACGAGATTGCACCGAATCTTGCATCACACGGCATCGTCATGTCAATTGCAGAGGACAATCAGGGCAAGATCTGGTTCAGCTCCACAGAAGGCATATATTATTTTGATCCTGCGACGGACGAATCTGGATCCCTTGTCATACATGAAAAGGACGGATGCACGGACATCCATGCGGACGCCAAGGGAAATGTATGGTTTGCCTGCACCAACAGTCTATACAGGCACGACACTGCGAACTCAGGCATACACTCATATTCTATCGGCAATTCAAGACCTTCCCATATAACATCGGACAGTCTGGGAATGATCTGGGTTCTCGTTGAAGACGGAAGCGTATATACATATGACCGATTGAAGGACACCTTCAAGCAGCAGCCCCTTGAGAAGAAGCTGAAGGAGCTGGAAGGGATTGAGGACGGCAGGATGCTGGCAGCTACATCCGACAACAAGGTTATCCTTATAGATTGCCTTACTCTGAAAAGCAATACAATATTCGACGGCAAGGGAGACCATGAAATACACTGCCTCAAGGAAGCCTCGAAAGGAGAATTCTGGATCGGAACCGATTCCGGACTATTCATAAGAAGAGAGGGAGAGAATTATAACGGAATAGCGGTTCATGACGAAAGTACTCCTGGTTCCATATCAGCAGATTACATCACTAGCATAGACAAGGACAGGTCCGGAAATCTTTGGATAGGAACCTATTATACCGGCTTGAACATATGGAAGGACAAGAGCGAGGAAATGGCAGCATACTTTCCTAACCCTTCCAATAACTCGTTGAAGGGCAGAATAGTACGCAGCATTACATCAGACGGATCAGGAAACATCTGGTGCTGCACTGAAGACGGACATCTGAACAAGCTTGACCCTCAAAGCCATGAAATGAGAAATTTCGTAATATCAGAAGGACTGAACATGCATGCCCTTGTGATGGACGGAGATAAACTATGGATCTGCACCTTCGGAGAAGGACTTTATGAATTCGATACGAAAGAGGAAATAGTGATAAGGAAGCACACGTTTCCGGGAAACATGGTAAGCGCAGGCTTCAAGACGGAGGAAGGCGACCTTTTCATCGGAACTACGTCCGGACTCTATATTCTTGAAACTGACGAGGAAGGATTCAGGAAGGTAGAAGCTGCCCATAATGACTTCATTCACTGCATATATCAGGACAACGCGGGAATCATATGGGTCGGAACATATGGAAACGGAATCAGATGCATCGACAGCAATGGCAGGCAGCTAGCCCATGTAAATCCACAGATAGACGGCAAAGGCTTGACTTCCAGGTTCATTACCTCATTCTTCGAAGACAGCAGACACAGGATGTGGGTTACGACAGAGGGAGGCGGAGTATGCTATACAAGCCCTGGCTACAGGGTTGAAGACCTGCAGTTCAGTTCGATTGATAAAAATGACGGTCTCACATCCAATGTAACATGCGGAATCGCGGAAGACATTGATGGAATGATGTGGGTTTCTACAACAAACGGTATCACGAACATCTCAGGAGAAGATTTCTCGGTCACTTCCATCCTCAACCACAGCAATGAAGTTGCCGGATATCAGTATTCATATGATGCAGCTCATTCTACAGCCAACGGAGTACTGTACTTCGGCAACACCGAAGGAATGATTGCAGTGACTCCGGCCAAGATGAAGACCAAGGAAACGATTTATCCGATAAGCATTACTTCCATCAAGGCTGTAAGCTCAAATAAGGCGATAAACATCAAGACTTCAGACATAAGTTCCGGAAAATCAGGCAATATAAGGATCAGATATAAGGATGCATCTGCAATATCCTTAAGCTTCGTAGTCCCTGAATACAGCAGCAGAGACATTCTGTACAATTACAAGGTATCCAGAGGAAAACATGAAATGTTCTCGGGAAGTACAAAAGAAAACACCCTTACTTTCACAGGCCTCCGTCCAGGCAGATACGTATTCAGGCTCGGTGCGATCGGTAATGACGATATGAAGTCGTCAAAACGCATAGATATGGAGATCATGCCTCATCCTCTCCTGAGCTTTCCAGCCTTTATAATATATATGACTCTTTTCTTTACAGCGATAGTCTGTGCGGTAATGATGCTGGAGGCTAAAAGAAAAAGAGAGAAGGAGCATAGCTTGTCAAAACTTACCGACCGCAAGGAAAAGGAGCTTTATAACGCCAAGATCAACTATTTTACCAACATAACTCATGAGATCCGCACTCCGCTGACACTTATCAAGATGCCTCTTGACAAGCTGATCGCAAAGGGAGCATATACCCAGGAGTCAGAAAATGACCTTCGTACCATTCAGGCAAACACAGACCGCCTGCTCAGTCTTACAAACCAGCTTCTTGACATGAGCAAGATCGAGCAGAATGAAACCAAACTTGCATGCATGAAGGAAAACATATGCGAGATCGTGAGAAAGTCTGCCAAATATTTCGAGCAGATGGCTCTGGATCAGCATATTACACTTATAACGGACATACCGGACAGTCCTATCTATGCAATGTGCGCAAAGGACTCGATCGTCACAATCGTCAGCAATCTTCTGTCTAACGCTGTAAAATACGGAAATGACAGGATCGTTGTCAAAGTATCGGCATCTGACGATAGGGAAACCATTTTTGTTAGGGTTGACAGCAATGGCGCGCACATCCCTGAATACGACAAGGAAAGGATCTTCAACATCTTCTTCCAGAGAGAGGAGAACAAGATACATGGAAGAATCAGTCAGGGTACCGGACTAGGACTGCCGTACGCCAGAACCCTCGCAAACATGCACAACGGAAAGCTCTACCTGGATATGAGTGTGACAGACATGAATTCATTCGTGCTTGAGCTTCCTGCAAGACAGGAGGATCAGATAGTAGCCGAGCCTGCAAAAGTGCCTGAGAAGAAAGCAAAGGAAACAGCAGACTTCGACAGCACCAAGCATACCATCCTTATTGTAGAGGACTCGGAGGAAATGAGGGAATATCTCGCATACGAACTTTCGGATACATACAACGTATCTACTGCAGCTAACGGTTCTGATGCATTGGAGCTTCTTAAGAATGAAAAGATCGATATCGTTGTAAGTGACATCATGATGCCTATTATGGACGGATGCGAGCTTTGCAACAATATCAAGAACGATTCAGACCTCAGTCACGTACCTGTGATTCTTCTTACTGCGGCCATCGGTGTCGAAAAACGCATCGAAACTCTCGAAATCGGCGCTGACGGCTATATCGAGAAGCCGTTCCCTATAGAATTGCTCAGATCGAACATTTCCAATCTTTTCAAGAACAGGGAGATCTCGTACAGGCAGTTCATCAGCAAGCCTCTTACCCATTACAACAGCGTCACTGCAAGCAAGGTAGACGAGGAGTACATGGACAAGCTGCATGAATTCATCATGAAGCATATTTCTGAAACAGACCTGAACATCGAGAACCTGACAATTCAGCTGGGTACCAGCAAATCTTCGCTTTACAGAAAGCTGAAGGCAAACACAGGTCTGAGCATAAACGAATATATCAGAGTATGCCGTCTGAAACAGGCTGCAGAGCTGCTTTCTTCCCAGAAATACAAGATCAACGAGGTTGCATTCATGACAGGATTCTCCTCACCGTCATACTTTGCGACATGTTTCCAGAAGCAGTTCAATCTCTCCCCTTCTGAGTTTGTAAAAAATCTCGGCCAGTAAAACTGACCGAGATTCAATATAAGATATTTCCAAGGACAGGACGCTTACTTAGCGATTCCTGCCTTTGTCTGTATTACAGGACGTATTGTTCCGTCTGCATTGTAGAACATCTCATCTACACAAACGCTTCTACGGCCGGTTGCAGGGCCATAACCGTCAAGTGACAATGTCGAATTGTGGTAGAAAAGATATGATTTGCCGTTATAATCTATCACACCTGGATGGATAGTGAAACTGTCCTCAGCCATTCCTGAAAGCTCGCCCATATTTGTCCATGGACCTTCGATGTTTTCAGCCATAGCATATGAAATTGTTTCACGGCCCTCTCCCATTGAGGCATATACATTATAATAATGTCCGTTGCGCTTGTAGATCCAAGGGCCTTCCACATAGTTGTCCATCGGAAGAACGATGATCTCACCATCAAGCTCGACCATGTTTTTTTTCAGCTTCACGAGGAAACATGTGCCGTTGCCCCAAGACATCCATGGAGTACCGTCGTCGTCGATCATTACCGATGGATCAATGTCATTCCACCAGCCGCGAGGGCCGTTGTCAGTCATTGAATCGATGATGAGCGGCTTTCCGATGGCGTCCACATATGGGCCTGCGGGATTGTCCGCTACCGCTACGCCTACGGCCTTGCAGTTAGGGTCACCGCACTGCGTAGACACATAGAAATAGAACTTTCCATCAGGTCCTTCAACGGCCTGCGAAGCCCACGCCTCACCCACAGCCCATGAAAAATCAGTAGGTTTCATCACTATGCCATGATCAGTCCATGTCTTCATGTCCTCAGTAGAATAACAAAGCCATTCCGTGATGTTGAATCCATACTGTCCTTCATATCCGGGCCTGTCTTCGAAGCACTCGTCATGTCCGCAGAACATGTAGAGTCTTCCGTCAGATGCGACCATAGGAGCAGGATCGGCTGTGTAGTTATCGCGTACGAGGGGGTTACCCTCGTACACAAAAGTTTTCTGTTCAGCCTTCTGGCTGCATGCTGCAAGACAAATGCCTACAGCAACCAATGTAAGCAGTCTTTTCATAGTTTATTGTTTACTTGAATGTCACCCAGTCGATCTCGACAGCAGCGTCATTGCAGAGCGCTACAGAAAGATCCTGGAGTCCCTTCACCTTTGAAGGCATCTCGAAAGTAACCTCTGTCCATGCAGCAGATGCAGGAAGAGTGAACTCCATTGCAGCCTTGCCAGCCTTAACCTCAACAGTTGCATCAGCAGCAGCTGTATAGTTGAAAGTCACGGTCTTAGGAGCCTTCTTGCCGAAGTCAAGCTCGTTGAATGTTACAACGTCGCCAGTCTTTGCGAATACGGTCTTCCAACCCTTGAAGTAGTCAGTTGTGTCAAGATACTCGATAGCAGCGCCTTCGATTGTGCTGTAACGGTCGATCTGAACCTTATGAGAAGCCTTTACAGGACCTACACCACGCTCTGTTGGGAAGATTTCCTGGATAGTACCGTCCTCGTTGAAGTAGAGCTTCTCGATACGAGCTGAACGGCTCTTGTCGAAGTTTGGAGAGTAGTCGTTACGATGGTAGAAGAAATACCACTGGCCCTTGTAGTTCACGATACTGTGGTGGTTGGTCCAGCATCCGTTCTCGTGCTCAGCCATGATGATACCCTTGTACTCGTATGGACCCATAGGGTTCTTTGACATAGCGTATCCGATAACCTCTGTATTCTCTCTTACATATGGGTAAGTAAGGTAGTAGTTTCCATTGTACTCGAAAGCGAACGGACCCTCAGCCTGACGGTTAGGAAGATCCTTAAGGCAGTGAACACCAACCATTTCCATTTCACGTGGCCCCCACTTTACGACTTCCTTAGGGTTGTCCTCTGCAAGCTCGATCATGTTGTCAGCAAGTTTTGCACAACGACCATTACCCCAGAAGATGTAGTGATTTCCGTCAGATGCCTTGAGGACACATGGGTCGATACCGTTGATGCCCTTGATTGGCTCTGGCTGGATCTCATATGGTCCTTCAGGCTTGTCAGCGATAGCTACTCCGACAGCGAATCCTGCAGTCTTCGAAGCGTTAGGGAAATAGAAATAATACTTTCCGTCCTTCTCGATACAGTCAGGAGCCCACATTGAATATGCGTCCGGTTTTCCCCAAGGAACATCGTTCTGAGTAACGATAACGCCATGGTCAGTCCATGTTGTAAGGTCCTCTGATGAGAATACGTGGTAGTCCTCCATGCAGAACCACATAGATCCGTCATAGTGAGTAACTACGCTTGGAATGTCATGTGAAGGGAAAACATAGATCTTACCGTTGAATACGCGAGCTGTAGGGTCAGCTGCAAACTGAGTGTTGAAGATAGGGTTGGTACCTGTCACCATCACGTTGTCAGGAAGATTGCACTCTTCCTGAGGAGCTGCACATGCAGCAAGGCCGAGTACGGCCGCAATTGTCAATAATTTTTTCATATTTTTTTATTTAAAGAATTTCTGGAGTGTTTCTGCTAGGTAAGTTCTGGCATTCATCCATGTATGTCCGCCTTCTGTGAACATTTTTTCATACTTGATTCCCTTCTCATCGAAGTATTTCTGATGGTCGAGGACATTCTGATAGAGGAAGTCTGATGTACCGACGCCGAACCACATGAGGTCAAGCTTCTTGATGTCATTCTGGATGTTCGGGAAGTAGATGTCCATCACCTCAGGAGTAAGATATGCGCTGTATGAAGCGAGATATGAGAACTTGTCGAAGTTCGAATATACTGAAAAGAGTGACTGTCCGCCTCCGCGTGAGAAACCTGCGATAGCTCTGCTCTTACGGTCGTTCTTTGTGCGGAAGTTCTTCTCGATGAAAGGCATTACGCACTCTGTGAGTTCCTCCTCGAATTTCTGGTACATCTTTGCAGATGCTACTGTAGTTGGAGATGGAGTGGTTCCGAACACGTTGCCGTATGGCATCACGACGATCATAGGTACTGCCTTGCCCTGGGCGATGAGATTGTCAAGGATCACATTGAGTTTTCCGACCTTGAACCATGTCTCCTCAGTATCTGTAGTACCGCTCACGAGGTAGAACACAGGGTATTTCTTATTGCCCTTCTCGTAATCTGCCGGAGTATAGACCACTACAGGACGATATTCGCCCATCACGTCTGACTTGTATGTCATGTACTGCACCTTTCCGTGAGGAACATCGTTGATTGTGTAGAGAGCATCAGGGTCAGGAATCTCAAGGATGCTGGCCTTGAAATTCTCGTTAGGGAAGATGTTCATGTTGTTCTGGGCCTGAGCAGAAACGCCGTCAACCACGAAGTTGTATGGATAGATATCCGCCTTTGCCGGCTTCACGGTAGCACTCCAGATACCTCTGCTGTTGCGTACCATAGGGATGTTTCTTTCCATGAACTGGCCTGAAAGCTCTACCTTCTTCGCGTTTGGAGCCTCATGGTTGAATGTGATGCGTCCGTCAGGATGGATGATATGTGGCTCGAAAACCACGTCTCTCCAGCTCTGCTGAGGAACATTGTAGCCGAGAAGCTGAAGCATCTTGTTCGCATATCTCTTGCCGAGCTCACGATATCCGGCAGCGTCGAAGTGAAGAAGATCGAATGCGTTTGTACATCCGCTCGAGCTGATCACATGAGCCTGCGGGATTACAGAAGGAACGCGGGCGATCACGTCGTTATGCGATGCACATACGCCGCCTCTGTCCGAGTTCACGACCTCTCCTACGAGAAGAGGAACCACCTGACCCTGAAGGCCGAGATCGTTCATGAGATTGTCATAGACCTTCTTGAGCTGTGAAGGCCAGCGAGGGTCACCGGTATTGGACTCACCCTGATGAACAAGCACACCCTTGATGACTCCGTCCTTCTGTGCGAGCTTTGCCATCTCCACGAGTCTCGCATATGGATCGTTGTCATAAGCTGCAAGCATACCCTTCATCCAGCCTGGAGCACGTTTCTCCACATAGCTGGCGATGCTGTCAGGAAGGAATGTCTCGATATGGCAGCCTCCGATGGCCACGTTGATGACACCCACCTTCACATTTTCAGGAAGAGTCTCCACGAGAGTTCTTCCAAAATAATCTGCAGGAGTAAGTCCTGTATTCGGACGGCAGAGAGGTGGTACGGCTGTGTACCAATTTCCTTTTTCACGACCTCTTTCCTGATCGTCTACTGTAGCCATCATCATGAATCTGTCGCTTACACCTTCAAGATCCTGCTGCTCGATACGGGCATTTCCTTCCATATTCGACTGGCCGAAGCACAGATAAATATGAAAATCCGGATCCTGAGCATTGATAGCCATGGCGCTTACCAATGCAATAACTGTTAGAATGATTCTTTTCATAATTTTATCTTGATTTACAAATTGTCATGCTTTGCCCAAGGCATATTTTTACAGATACAATTTTAACCATTATTATCAGCAAACGCTTGCAGAATCGTATCAAATTGTTTCGCTCTGGTATCAACCATTATGTTTCTCTTTCATCCCCCTCTCGCCGCGTGTGTCAGAAATTGTTACTATTCAAACATTTGAAAAAAAGCGGTTGCGTAAAACAACGCAACCGCCAACATACATCGCACTGATTTTCAATCCATTACATAACACATATCACTGAGCAGGATCATCCAGATGAAGATCGGGGCGCTTCTTTGATGAAAAGAAGAGAAGAAGGGCCACAGCTATTGCGATGATTCCCAGAAGGATGAAGATATACTCAGCATGAATGGCTGCCGAAACTTCCTGTGCATGATTGCCTGCCTGGGTGATTTCCTTCGTGAAAATGCGTCCCACGTAGATAGGCACAGCCCACATTCCGAGGTTCTGGACCCAATAGATGAGAGAGTATGCCGTACCGAGATTCTTCTCCGGAATGATCTTAGGAACCGACGGCCACATCGCCGAAGGTACAAGTGAATAGCCGATACCGAGAAGGGCGATCGCAACATATGCATAGAACGGCACTCCCTGAGGAGCGAATGTAATGATAAGGTGCGACACAAGCACAAGTGCGGATCCCACGATCATCCACGTTGTCGCCTTTCCGACCTTGTCCACAAGGGCTCCGAAAAGAGGCGTGAAAAGGATGGTGAAGAACGGAATCATGGCAAGAAGCACTGTCGCAATATCGAGATCCACGCCGAAAAGAGGAAGCAGGATCGACACGCCGAACTTCTTGAAACGGATCACACAGCAGTAGAATGTCACACAGAGAAGGGCGATCATCAGGAAGCGAGGATTGCTCAGCACCTTCCATATATCGGAAATGCGGAACTTGTCCTCCTCAGCAGTCTCGACCTTGTCGGTCTCTCCTGTTTCCTTGTCGAATTTAGCATCCATGGCGACGAAAACCGCCCATAACACGGCTCCGACGGCAAGAACAGCGAGTCCGATAAGAGCCGGTCTGTTTGTTTCCGCCAAGGTGTACATTTCACCAAGGACCTTCTGTTTCACGATCATAGGAGCCACCAGGATAGCCGTAGCCGTACCGAAACGCGCTATCGCAAGCTGGAGACCCATGGCAAGAGCCATATTGCGTCCTTTGAACCACTTTGCGATCGACCTTGTAACCGAAACGCCGGCAATTTCACTGCCGAGTCCGAAAAGCATGCAGCCGACATAGGCGACCGCAAGCGAAGTCTTCGGGTTGAAGCCTGCAGATATTGCGAAGGTAACCAAGGCCGCGCCACCGACCATCATGCCGACGAATATGGATCCGACAAGCCTTACGCCGAACTTATCCAACAAGGCTCCGCACACGATGAGGCCGCCCCAGATGCACAGGAACGAATATCCGCTGGCATAGAAGCCGTAATCCGCCATGTTCCAGCCTAGCTCGAGATATTCAGGATTCTTGAACAGTTCGGAAAGGGACGAGAACATGTCGTCAAAGAAGTATGAGGCAAACATAGGAACAACAAGGCATGCCAGCGCCAGCCAGCATGCCCATCTGTTATCCCTGAGAGTCTTTTTCAGGGCTGACATTATTTCTTGATGTTAGGAAGCTCCAGTCCGTAACCTTTCTTCTTGTCCTCGACCTTGAGGAGGAATGACATGAAGAATGCGATGATTCCGAATGAAGCGAAAATGATCATAGGAACGACATATCCGCCTGTTGCCTTGAGTGCGTTACCGATGATGAGCGGAACGAAGCAGAGACCCACGTTCTGGATCCAGAAGATGAGCGAGTATGCACTTCCGAGGATCACAGGATCGATGATCTTAGGCACTGAAGGCCAGAGAGCCGCAGGAACAAGCGAGAACGACACTCCGAGCACCACGATGAGAAGGAGAGCGAGGCCCTTGCTTGGGAATGCAGGGAGGAGGAATGCAAAGCTGAGGTGGCATGCGATCATGATGATTGCGCCGAGCATGAGCATTGTTGCACCCTTACCCCTGTTGTCAAGGAATGCTCCGAGGAACGGAGTAAGAACCATGGCGAGGATCGGGAACCATCTGAAGAGGTCCGCAGCCTCTGTCGTAGGAATGTTCAATGTAACCTCGAGGAAGTTGGTCGCATATCTCTGGAATGGGAAGATAGCTGAATAGTAAAGCACGCAGAGAAGAGCTACGAGCCAGAACATCTTGCTGCGGAAGATCTTGCCGAGATCGCTGACCTTGAACTCTTCCTCAGACTCTCCGCCTGCAACTATACCCTTCTGCTTGTCGAGCTTCGCGTCCATTACAGAGAACACGATGAAGTTGATCAGACCGATGAGAAGGAGGATCACACAGAAAAGGATAGGCGCCTCGATGTTTCCAAACTTGTCCGCAAGACGAGGAGAAGCCGAAAGCACAGCGAATACGCCAAGACGTGCGATTGCCATCTCAAGACCCATTGCAAGGGCCATTTCCTTTCCATCGAACCACTTTGCGATAGCCTTTGACACAGTGATACCGGCCATTTCGCAGCCGCATCCGAAGATCATGAAACCGAGTGAAGCCATCTTCGCACTGCCTGGAAGAGCTGTCCACCATGAACCGAGCCAGCTGCAGAACTCTGTAGCCTGGAACCATTCTGTGATACCGATATACTTGATGCCCGCTCCGATCACCATGAGTGATGTCGAAAGGATACCAGTGAAGCGTACTCCCATCTTGTCGAGGATAATACCTGCAAGGATAAGGAATCCGCATACGTTGAGGATGTACTCAGAAGCCGCATATGTTCCGAATACCGAGCTGTCCCAGCCTCTTGCCGACTCTATGAGAGACTGAAGAGGAGACATCACGTCAACGAACATGTAGGCGAAGAACATTGCCAGAGCGATAAGCACAAGAGCGGCCCATCTTGCGGCAAAGCTGTCGTTAAGATACTTTTTGATTGTTTCTGCCATAATATTTGATTGTTTATTGATCCACGCAAAATCTTTGCGAAGATAGCTATTTTTTAGTACCTTCGCAAGTCAAATCGCCGGGATGCAATGGATCAGAACCGTATGACATACACCCTTCTGGACAAGGTGGACTCCCCTGCTGACATCAAAGGTTTCAGCATCGAGGAGCTTCGTACCTTATGCGCAGAGATACGCCATTACATGATCGAGTGCTGTTCAGTGAACCCCGGACACCTCGGATCAAGCCTTGGCGCGGTCGAGCTCATGGTCGGTCTTCATTATGTATACGACACCCCGGAAGACAAGCTCGTCTTTGACGTCGGCCACCAGGCATATGCACATAAGATCCTGACAGGCAGAAGAGAAGCCTTCCGAAAGAACAGGATGAAGGACGGAATCAGCGGCTTCCCGAAGCGTTCCGAAAGCGAGTATGATGCATTCGGTGCAGGCCATTCTTCGACATCGATATCAGCGGCACTCGGATTTGCCGAGGCTGCAAAGCAGCAGGGACTTCAGCAGAAGGTCGTAGCCCTGATCGGAGACGGTTCGCTGACAGGCGGCCTCGCCTTCGAAGGACTCAACAATGCAGGAGCCGCAAAATCAGACATACTTGTCATTCTGAACGACAATAACATATCCATTGACCGAAACATCGGAGCCATCCACAACTATCTTCTTAAGATTACGACCGACCCAAGATACAACAGGGCAAAGAAAAGGGTCTGGGACGGACTTGGAGAAAGCAGATTCCGCGGAATGCTCCAGAGACTGGTCGGCAGTGCAAAGGCCATTCTCGTGCGCAAAAGCGGCGGAGACCTGTTCCAGGCAATGGGATTCAGATATTTCGGCCCTATAGACGGCAATGACATCGCCCAGATAATCGAAACCCTCGAGAAGATCAAGGAGATGGGAGGTCCGCTCCTGCTCCATGCGTTGACAAAGAAGGGAAAAGGATATGCTCCGGCAGAAAACAACCAGACAATATGGCACGCGCCCGGCATTTTCGACCCCGAAACGGGAGAGAGGATAAAAAGCGAAAAAGGCGAAAGCAGGTACCAGGATGTATTCGGAAGCGTTCTTGTCGAGCTTGCCAAGATGAATCCGAAGGTCGTGGGAGTCACCCCAGCCATGGCTTCAGGCTGCGGAATGAACATGCTCGCCAAGGAAATGCCCAAGAGATTCTATGACGTAGGCATCGAGGAGGAGCATGCAGTGACATTCTCGGCCGGACTCGCCGCCGGTGGTCTCAAACCATTCTGCAACATATATTCGTCATTCTCACAGAGAGCATATGATCAGATAATACATGACGTCGCACTTCAGGGACTGCCGGTAGTACTTTGTCTCGACAGAGGCGGAATCGTAGGTGAAGACGGCGCAACACATCATGGATGTTACGACATGTCCATATACAGGACGATTCCCGGAGCCATCATCGCCGCCCCTAAGGACGAGATCGAGCTCAAGGACATGATGTACTCGGCAATGCTTTCAGAAAGCGGTCCATATATTATAAGGTATCCTCGAGGCTACGGAGAAGGACGGGACTGGCAGACGCATGAATTCAGCCGTATGGAAGAAGGAAAGGGCGAGCAATTGCGCGAAGGCAGCAGGATCGCGGTAATTGCTGCGGGACCGGTTGCCAACAGAGCGGCTGAAGCAGCCGATGAGATAAAGGCAGAGACAGGATGGAACCCTGCTATATATAATATAAGGTATATAAAGCCTATTGACGTGGCTATCCTGGACAAGATAGCGGAACTTTACGACGTCGTAGTCACTGTAGAAGACGGAAGCGTGCTGGGAGGTCTCCATGGAGCCGTTGCAGAACACTTGTCAGAAAAGGACAGGCCTGTAAAAATAATACCGGTGGGTATTCCCGACACTTATCTGAGCCAGGGCACGCAGAAGGAACTCAGAGAGGAATGCAGGTTGTCAAAAGACGGAATAAAGGGTGCAATCCTCGAAGAATGGAAAAAAATCTCAAAAAAAGACTGAAAAGTTTTGGAGATTTAAAAATAATGTCTACCTTTGCAATCCCGTTAAGGAAATTTGATCTGAGACGGAAAACAAAACAACATTGCCGATGTAGCTCAGTTGGCCAGAGCACGTGATTTGTAATCTCGGGGTCGTGGGTTCGATTCCCTCCATCGGCTCAAAAGTTCTAAAAGAATTTTGGGAGAATACCAGAGTGGCCAAATGGGGCAG
>JAZRQM010000021.1:0-25500 GCA_045649795.1 Candidatus Cryptobacteroides sp.
CTGAGGAACTTCGCACAGAGCATAGGGATGAGTGTCAATGCTCCGATCGTCGAAACGATCATGATGATGCTGGTGATCCATCCGAGCTGCTTGAACATGAGACCTGCCATACCCTTTACGAGAGTGAGCGGCATGAACACGGCAAGCATAGTCAATGTGGATGCGATGACTGAGATACCTACTTCCTGAGTAGCATGAACGGCTGCTTCCTTAGGTTTCGCTCCTCTTTCAAGGTGTGTCGAGATGTTCTCGAGAACCACGATGGCGTCGTCTACAACCATACCGATGGCGATCGAAAGCGCTGACATCGACACGATGTTGAGAGTGTTTCCTGTAGCCCAGAGATACATCAATGATGCAAGAAGAGAAACAGGAATAGCCAGCACGATGATGAATGTGGCACGCCATCTTCCAAGGAAGAGATAAACCACGAGCATCACGATGAGGAAGGTAACTACAATAGTCTCCTTCAATGAGTTGAGAGTATTGATGATATTGTCAGAACCATCCACCACTGTTGTAATGTTGATATCCGAAGGAAGGCCCTTCTCGATATCCTTCATGGCCTTCTTGATACCCTTGATTACATTTACAGTATTGGCGTCAGCCTGCTTCTGGATGACAACCTGAGCACCCTGCTTGCCATTGATATACGACTCCTGATATCTTTCCTCGACACCGTCAACAACACGTGCAACATCACGGAGATAGATTGTCTTGCCGCCATAATATCCGACAACAATGTCGAGCATTTCTTCTGCTGCCTTGAACTCCTTCTCTACACGGAGAGAATATGCATTCGATCCGATATCAATAGTACCGGAAGGTACGTTTCTGTTCTCAGAAGCAATGATCTGAGAGATTCCGGCAACTGTAAGTCCATACGCCTCAAGCTTGTTAGGATCGCAATAAACCTGAATCTCACGCTGTGGAGCACCAGAAACAGACACTGTACCCACACCCGAAACTCGGGCAAGAGGAGTCGCAACCTTTTCATCCAGGATCTTATCAAGGGCCTGATAACTCTGATCTGCAGTCGCTGCCATAATCATGATTGGCATGTCGTCGGCGCTGAACTTGAAGATGATAGGAAGCGATGCTCCGTCAGGAAGCACCGAATTCACCATGTCAAGCTTGTCGCGCACATCATTCGTAGCCACATCGATATCCACACCCTCGACGAATTCAAGAGTAATGAGCGAGATATTCTCCTTCGAAGTCGAAGTCATATCCTTGAGGTCGCTCACACCGTTCAGAGAGTTCTCGAGCACCTTGGTAAGATTGGTCTCGATATCCTCTGCACTGGCTCCCGGATACGAAGACATCACCATGACGACATTCGCATCAAACTTAGGGAACCTGTCCAATGATATGTTAATCAGCGAAAACACACCGAATACCATCATCGCAATGAAGACAAGCGATGTGGTGACCGGGTTATTTACCGCTTTTCTGTAAATACTCATATTCTAACCTTATTCGTTTACAATAACCTTAATGCCATCCTTGAGGCGGATCTGACCACCGGTAACAATCTTCGCACCATCCTCAAGACCTTCGAGAACCTCGTACTCTGCACCCATTCTGCGACCGAGAACCACCTTCTGGTATGTAACAGTATTGTCCGCATTGAGAACATATACGAATCTCTCGCCGGAACCCTGCTGCTTTACAACAGCAACGTCAGGTATCACAACGTTGTTATTTACACCGAAACTGATCTTTGCTCTTGCAAACATTCCCGGACGGAGAACGCTGTTGTTATTGTCAACGACAACCTCAACTGTAAATGTACGTGTCGCAGGATCCACTGTAGGATAAATCTTTCTGATCTTTCCGCTGAAAGTCTTTCCAGGAAGAGCATCTGCTGTGATCTCTACAGAGTCACCCTTCTTCACCTTTGTGTAATCTGTCTCGGAAATACCTACAAGAAGCTTTACAGGCACGATCTGCTCCACTGTATAGATAGGAGCGCTCATAGCGTACATGTCACCTGCATCATAGTTGCGGGCAGTGATGACGCCATTGATAGGAGAAACGAGTGTAGCATTCTCCTTAAGGTTGTTATACTGAGTCTTGCTTACATTATAAGCCATCTCGATTGCATCAAGATCAGACTTCGAAAGTCCGCCAACCTCATAAAGCTCCTTGAGGCGGTTGTACTCTGTCTCATTGTTCTTGAGCTGGAGCTCGATCTGCGCAAGCTGTGTCTGGTCCATCTCGGCTACAACCTGTCCCTTCTTCACATTGTCGCCCACATCAACAAGGATTCTGCTGATACGTCCTGCTGTCTGAGGAGCGATGTTGTTCTTCACATAGGCCTGAATAGTAGATGTATAAGTCTCTTCCTGAGGAACCTCACGTACGGAAACCTGCTCGACAGCCACTGTCGGATCAGTCTCCACAAGCGCCATCTCGGCCTGGTTTCCCTTTGAATTGCCACAGCTCGCTGCCAGCACGACAGCAGCTGCAACGGACATAGTCCTGAAAATAGTCTTCATATCTGTTATCTTTTTATTTATTCAATGAAATCCTGACCGAGGGTCTGCTCGAGCTGAGCCTTCGCCACGACAAAATTATAGATAGCCTGCGATGCTGCAAGCTGTGCCTGAGTAAGAGCAAGCTGAGCGTCATTGAGCTCGATAAGAGTGCTGCGTCCTACCTGATATGCCTTCTCGGCAATGCTGTATCCCTTGGCAGCCATTGCGACAGCATCCTGAGCTGAATAATAGCTCTTCATGTTTGTCTCCATGGTTGTAAGGCTCTGACGAATAGCGATCTTGAGCTGACGCTCTGTGTTCTCTGTCTGAAGCTGTACCTGCTGATACTGGTTCTTTGCCTGACGGATCTGATTGTAACGCTTTCCACCTGCAAAGATCGGGATATTGAGGCTGAGGCCTACATATGAATATGGAGTCCAGCGGTATTCGCTGAAATTGAAGTCATTTGTCATCGCATTCATTGCGAAGTTGAAAGCAAGCGAAAGCGAAGGGATGTTCGCATACTGCTGAAGCTTGATTGTCTCGGCGAGCATCTCAGACTGGATCGCGAGCTGCTTCATAGTCGTATTACGGTCGAGCTGTATGCTGTCATGCTGATGAACCTCATAGAACATCTGCTGTGCGTGGTCCTCAAGCTTGCCTGCAACATCAAGATTCATGTCAAGGTCTACACCAAGAACAGCCTTGAGCTGCCACAACGCAAGGATGATCGAACTTTCTGCATTATATACATTTGGAATCGCATTGGCTACCGAAGTCTTCGCTCTGAGAAGTTCCATCTCCGAAATCTTCTCTGCATCGAACTTCTTCTGCGCCTCCTCATAGTTTCTTACAGCATTATCATAAACGTCCTGATACACATTGAACGCCTCTTTTGCCATAAGAGTGGCGAAATATGCATTCTTAACCTGAGTCACTGTCTCAAGACGTGAGGAGCGCGCCTTCTCAACTGCAAGCTCAACATCAAGACCTGAGATCTTGAGGCTTTTCCAAAGCTGGGCATTGACCAAAGGCATGGCTGCTGTCACACCTGCCGAATAGGTATTCCAACGACCTACCTCCATTCCGCCACCGTTATTAGATGACTCCTTGTCAGCAGATGCTCCTGAATCCGGAATTTCAACACCATCCGGAAGCTCCACGCCGTCCGGAAGCTCGGTCTCGCCACCTTCTCCAGCGCCACCGCCCATCATTCCGCCAAGGGAACTCATGTCAAAGTCCATGTACATCACCTGCTTCTTGATAGTCCTCTGATACGCAGCAGACATATCAATCTGCGGGAAAAGGGCCGCATATGCACCTTTCTTCGCATAACCGGTCCTCTGAATCTCCATGTCAGCCACCTTTACCGACACGTTCTCGCTCAATGCAATCTCGAGCGCCTGTTCCAATGTGATGGTCACCGGAGTCTCCGCTGCCTTTGCCTCATCAAGAATCTCTTTGTACTGAGCTGATGCTGAGAATGAAACCAGCAGGCTTGCCGCGACAATCACTAAAGATACCACTGTTTTTTTCATCATATAAATACACTGATTTTCAAGGCGCAAATTTATAACAAAATTCAAGCCGATTAACATTTAGTTTTGGTCTGAAATTATATAGTTTTGGTCATATTTTCTATTTTATATATCTTTGGGCGAGAAACGGAACAATATGAACGACAAAAAGTCAAAAGCCTCAAAACCTGCCGTGCTGTTCGGCGCCAAAAACGTCATCAAAGTCGGCTACATAGACGACTACATCTTTGCATGTGAAATCAAAGGCGAAGATCACATCATCTACAGCAAGCCGCGAAGACCAAAATACCATCTTGTAATCATAGTGCTGGAGGGAAACATCCAGATTATCATCAATGGAGAGCAATTTTCATTTGGAAAGAACACATACATAAATCTCACCACATGGTCTGAGATTTATGAAATCAAGTATGATAAGGATTTCCATGCAATGGCGACTGCGACCGACAGGAGTGTGGTGGAGGACATTTTCCGAAACAGAAACCCATTCCCTCTCGACTTCAGGTTCAGGATTGACCACAGCATCGGAGGAGAAATCATCGACAAGGAAGATATCACTGTCCTTAAAAGAGACATCGGCAACATGATCACAGCCCTTTCCGACAAAGATCATCTCTTTGCCGAGGAGATCAACTATGCATATTTCTATATTCTTCTTACAGACATGGCGGACATGATCTGGAAAAGATATGGCAAGGGAATGCCGTCCCATCATACGGAGATATCGAGATCGGACGAAATAATGAAAGATTTTGCAGAGTTGCTGACAAAGCATGTACACAAAGAAACCTCTGTGACATTCTATGCCGAAAAACTCTGTATATCAAAGCAGTACCTATCCCTCATCGTCAAGGACAAGACAAGGGTCACCGTGGGAACCATAATATCAACGATGCGTGCAGAAGCTGCCTCCAGACTTCTGAGAGACCCAAAGAAGACCATACAGCAAGTGGCTGAAGAGCTGTCGTTTGGCGATCAGTCTTCATTCGGGAAATTCTTCAAGAAACATATGGGGATGTCACCCCTGAAATACCGTCAGACCTTGCGCAAGACCTTGCTGACTATGCGTTAAAACTCAGCCGTAACGTCAAGCCATTCGTATTCTCCACCCCAGATGTCAAGGAATTTCATGAAATCTGCGTTGGAAAGCACTACGCTTGCGGTATTGTCGCATGGATGGAAACTTACCCTTTCCGCGTCCTTCAGATCCTTATCAAGGAAGAGCTTGACTCTGTGTCCGTTAGGAAAATGTTCTTTTGTAAGTTCTTCTGTATAAGGGTCATGGATCAAGCCGAGAGGCGAAACTGAGCCTGGAAGAAGGCCCAGACAACGCTCCATACGTTCGGCCGATGCAAATGAAAGTTTTCCCTGTTTGAGCATGTGCTCGAGGGAATGAATCTGCATCTCCTTGTGGCATTCGAACACAACGAGATAATGGCGGTTTCCCTTATGGTTGCGGAAGAAAAGATTCTTGCAATGGGTCGAATCTATCTCTTTCCAGTATTCCAACGCCAGCTCGATTGTCGGCAGCGGCGGATGTGTATGAAGCTTATAGCCGAGGCCGTGCTTCTCAAGGAAGTCGAGGACCTCGGTGATTCTTTTGTTTTCCATTATCTGGAGATACTTTTAGCGTAATGAGTCTGTTCTGCCTTCTTTTTCTGCGGATGCACGATCATCGCAGGCTGTTTCTTCACATAGGCATAGACAAGGAAGCCGATGCCGAGAAGGATGAAAGGAATACTGAGCAGCTGTCCCATGTTAAGGACCATATCCTGCTCGAAACCGACCTGGGGCTCCTTGATGAATTCGATAAGGAAACGCATACCGAAGCATCCGATGAAGAATGTACCGATGAAGAATCCTCTGTTGAGCTTCGGAAGCCTGTATTTGTACATCAGGATCTGGAAGATTCCGAGAAGGAAATAGCTGAGGGCCTCGTAAAGCTGGGTCGGATGTTTAGGTTCAGTCTCGCCGCGGAGCTCGAAGATGAAGCCCCATGGGAGGTTTGTGACGTCACCGTAGATCTCCGAATTGCAAAGGTTGCCGAGGCGGATGAATGTTGCGGCAAAGCATACGGCAATCGCAAGATGGTCAAGAATCCATACGAAATCAAAGTCATATTTTCTTCCATAATGCCTTGCAAACCACCACATTGCGATAAAGAGAGCTATTGTTCCTCCATGACTGGCCAGACCGCCTTTCCATGGCATGAATATTTCCCAGAAACCCTGCCAGCTGCCGAGATAATAATCCGGCTGATAGAAAAGGCAGTGTCCGAGACGGGCACCGACTACCGTACCGATGAGAAGAGTATAGAGAAGCGGATCCAGCAATGTTTCCGGCACTCCTTCTCTTCTGAAGAAGCCTCTGAAAATAAACCATCCGAGAATGAATCCGGACACGAAAAGCAATGAATACCATCTGAGGGAGATCGGTCCGATGCTGAAGATCTCCGGATTCATATGCCAGTTTACCACCAATGTTTCAAACATGATCTTTAATTTTAGGTCTGCAAAGATAACAATTAGACGGGCATTCCTTATAAAAACTACAAAAAAAGAGGCCGATGAATCATCATCAGCCTCATTATCATCATGAATCTTGTGATTACTTGCGGATAGCAGCGATACCTGGGAGCTCCTTGCCCTCGAGGTACTCGAGCATTGCACCACCACCTGTAGAAACGTAGCTTACCTTGTCAGCGTAACCCATCTGAGTAACAGCTGCTACAGAGTCACCACCACCTACGAGTGTGAATGCACCGTTCTCAGCTGTAGCCTTTGCAAGGATCTCAGCGATACGGTTTGTACCCTTTGCGAATGCAGGGATCTCAAATACGCCTACAGGACCGTTCCAGAGGATAGTCTTTGACTTCATGAGAACCTCCTCCCATGTTGCGAGTGTGCTTGGAGCTGCGTCCATACCCTCCCAACCGTCTGGAATCTCAGTGTTGAGGCAGATCTTTGTGTTTGCATCGTTAGAGAAATCGTCAGCGATTACAACCTCCTTAGAGAGATATACCTTAACGCCCTTCTCCTCAGCCTTCTTGAGTGTATCGAGAGCGAGCTGGAGCTGATCGTCCTCGCAAAGTGAGCGACCGATCTTACCACCCTGAGCCTTCTTGAATGTGTAAACCATACCACCGCCGATGATCATGTTGTCAACTGCGTCGAAGAGCTTCTCGATGATTGTGATCTTTGAAGACACCTTTGCACCACCTACGATAGCAGTCACAGGGTGCTCTGGAGTGTGGAGAACGTGGTCGATAGCCTTGATCTCACCTTCCATCACATAACCGAACATCTTGTCGTTAGGGAAGTAGTCAGCGATGAGAGCTGTAGAAGCGTGAGCACGGTGAGCTGTACCGAATGCGTCGTTGATGTAGCAGTCAGCGTAAGAAGCGAGCTTCTTCACGAACTCCTTCTGGTTCTCCTTAACCACTGCCTTAGCAGCCTTCTTCTCCTCGTCTGTAGCGAACTCGCCTCTTGGCTTGCCCTCCTCCTCAGCATAGAAACGGAGGTTCTCGAGAACAAGGCACTCACCCATCTTGAGGGCAGCTACCTGAGCATCAGCAGCCTGGCAGTCGTCAGCAAACTTTACAGGTGCGCCGAGGAGCTCCTCTACGCGACCGAGGATGTGCTTGAGAGAGAACTTCTCAGTAACGCCCTTTGGACGTCCGAGGTGTGACATAACGATCACAGCACCACCCTTCTCAATAACCTTCTTGAGTGTAGGGATAGCAGCACGGATACGTGTGTCGTCAGTGATCTCCATCTTCTCATTGAGTGGAACGTTGAAGTCTACGCGGACAATGGCCTTCTTGCCGGCGAAATCGTAAGAGTCAATAAACTGTTGCATAATTGTATATAAATGTTTGTTGTTTTCTAAATCCGAGCAAATTTAGCAAATTTCGGCGAAATACAAGAAAATAAGTATCTTTGCGCAAATTTTCAACGTATTATGATGACTATTGAAAGCCCAGGCGCATTCTGGAAAGACTACGAACTCATTGATTCCGGCAATTTCGAAAAGCTCGAAAGGTTCGGATCCTTCATCATGGCCCGCCCCGAGCCAAAGGCTCTTTGGGACAAATCTCTCTCGGAAGGAGAATGGAACAAGCTGATCCACACCCGCTTCAAGACAGGTGCAGGCTTCGGCAAGGCCGGAAAGGAAGACAGCGGAACATGGGAGAGAAAGAAGAAGATGGACGACCAGTGGTACATCCGCTACAACGGCGCACAGGAAGGTCTGGACTTCTCGCTCCGTCTCGGCCTCACATCATTCAAGCATGTGGGAGTCTTCCCCGAGCAGTCATCAAACTGGGAATACATCTACAGGCAGACACGCGCCCTTGTCGAGAAGGCCGAGGCCGAAGGAAAGCCGAAGCCAAAGGTGCTGAACCTCTTCGCATACACAGGAGCAGCATCACTCGCCGCCAAGGCTGCAGGTGCCGACGTTACACATCTTGACTCTGTACGTCAGGTAGTTACATGGGCTCGAGGAAATATGGAAGCAAGCCGTCTGGACAATATCAGATGGATCGTTGAAGATGCTTTGAAATTTGCTCGCAGAGAAGCAAAGAGAGGCAATACATACCAGGGTATCATCCTTGACCCGCCTGCATACGGCCATGGCCCTGACGGCGAGAAATGGAAACTGGATGAATGCCTCAACGAGATGCTCCAGTGCGTTGCTGCGATCCTCGCTCCGCAGGACAGCTTCATGGTCCTCAACCTTTACTCAAACGGTTACTCTGCAGTCCTTGGAGAGACCATAGTGAAGCAGGCCTTCTGCATGAAGACAGCATACAAGTCACTCGACTTCGGAGAGCTTGTCCTCCGCGACAGCTACGGCAAGAATCTCCCGCTCAGCGTTTTTGTCAGACTGGCACGATAAAGTGTCCCTTGACTGCTTCCATTCATGCAGTCAAAGCACATATCTATTTCACAACTAGCTAACCTTCAGTAAGTTACATATAAACAATGTTCCCTGACTGTCAAAAACACGACAGTCAGGGAACATTGTTTATGAATCGAGAGAACTACTCCTCGATTTCAAGCATTGAGTTGAAACGGTCGCGGAGTCCGGCAGCAAAGTCAGAGTCTCCGAAATGGTCGGCAAGCTCTGCTATATACGATATGCTGTTGTAGCATGTCTCGAACTCATTCTTGGTGTAATCATAATTGATCAGGAAGAACTCCGTAGACACGAAGAGTTCGTCAGTGAACCTCTTCGCAAGATCAAGGGCCTTCTCCGGCGCACCTGCATCGTAATATGTCTCGATCATATCGATGACCATGTACTCATTAGAGAATCCAAGGTAGATCATATCGAGAGGATAGTTCTCTGCAGGAACACACTCCTGGCACATGTCAAGAAGCTCTACAGCACGGTCCTTATCACCTATCTTGAGCATCTCCTTAGCCGCATTGACAAAGAGGTTTCTCTGCGAAAGGACGCCACAGAACGTATAATAGTTCTGATAATCAACGAAATAGTCAGTTCTCTTGAGAGCATCCCAGCTAAAGACGTTCTTCATCTTGTAGTAAAGATCCTCAGGATCGGCAAATCCGATGTCTGTACTCTTGGTCTTGTTCTTTATAGGAACGAACTTGTATGAGAATCCCTCATACATGAGATACTCCTTGATACCGATATTGATGTCGCCACCCATGCTGAGGAGGTTGATCGGACGGTCCCATTCGTAGTTCGAAAGGAGATCAAGCATGAAAAGCTCCGGCTTTGTCAGGTAATCCTTATCCTTAGGAATGGTAAGGGTGATCTGGTCCGGAATCATGTCGGCGTATTTCTCGTCAAGGATACCGTACTTGAGCACATTCTCCTTGTTTACCGGTATGATGAACTTACGCGACATGATGTAATCCACATTCTTTCCATTCGAAAGCGGAAGCTTCGCATCCGGATGCTTGAATATGCGCATCACGTCCGAAAGAAGGAAGGACGTATCGCGTGTATCATAAATATATACGAACTCATTCGTTCCGTAAAGATACTGCTTATGCTCTACACCAAGATCAAGCGGCGCAGACTCATTCACAGCATATCTCATCTGGTCGATATGCCAGTCTGTACCTAGGAGAGATGTATTTGCGATACGGACATCCGTACGCACATCCTCCACCTCCTGAGCATACCAGAGCGGGAATGTATCATTGTCTCCATGGGTCACGAGGATACCGTTCTGTCCCACCGAATTGAGGTAGTTCTTAGCCATCTCGACTGCTGTATATCGGTTGCTGCGGTCATGGTCATCCCAGTTTTCAGAAGCCATGAGGACAGGGACCTGAAGGGTGAGGACAAGCACCACGGCAGAGAATGCAGCCATCTGGGCAGGCTTCGAAGAGCCCTTCTTGTCAAAGAAATCCTGGATTCCCGAATAGATGGCAGCCACGGCAAGACCGATCCATATCGAGAATGAATAGAATGAACCCGCATACGCATAGTCGCGCTCACGCACCTGGAACGGAGGCTGGTTGAGATAAATCACGATTGCGATACCTGTCATGAAGAACATGAGGAAGGTCAGCCAGCAGCCTCTCTTGTCACGGCCGAACTGGAAGAAGATTCCGATGAGTCCGAGAAGGAGAGGAAGCATGTAGTAATGGTTCTTTCCCTTATTGTCGGCAAGGTAGCCAGGAGCGCCTGTCTGGTCGCCGAGACGCATCTGGTCAAGAAGGGTGATGCCGCTTTCCCAGTTTCCGATGAACGGATCTCCCGGAGACGGGCTGTGGACATCGTTCTGCCTTCCCGCAAAATTCCACATGAAATAACGCCAGTACATCCAGTTCAACTGATAGTCAAAGAAGAATGTAAGGTTCTGAAGGAAAGTCGGTTTCTTATACTGTGCACCAGGAACAGTCTGTCCGCCGTTGCCGATGTACGACTGGTAGAAGGCGATATGGTTCTGGCTTCCTGAGCTCCACATTCTCGGGAAGAGCATCTTTCCGTCGGTATATACGATCTCTCCAGGACCCTCGGTCTCGATATACTTGTCTCCAAGCGGAGCCCAGTATGTGGTTGTCTTGATCTCATATGGAGAGTCGAAGTACTGTCCGTAAACGAGCGGATTGCTGCCATACTGCTCACGGCCCAGATAGCGGACGAGGGTGAACGGATTGTCAGGCTGGTACTCGTTTGTAGGGGTCTTCGCGCTTGATCTGATGATGACGATCGTGAAGAGGGAGAAGCCGATCACGATCATCGTGAAGCACAGCAGGACTGTGTTCGCAAGGACCTTCTGCTGCTTCATGGTGCGGAAAAGGCCCCAGAAGCATGCTCCGAGAAGTGCCGCCATGAAGAATGCCGCACCGCTGTTGAACGGAAGGCCGAGAGTGTTCACGAAGAACAGGTCGAAGTATGCAGCGATCTTTGGAAGGTATGGTATGATTCCAAAGAGGATGACGGCAAGGATCACAACGGAAACAAGGAATATCTTCACATACTCCATCAGAGTATAATGGCCGTTTTCGCGCTGCTTGAAATAATAAAGGAAGACGAGGGCCGGAATCGCAAGGAGGTTGAGGAGGTGGATACCGATCGAAAGTCCCATGAGGAATGAGATCAGCACTATCCATCTGTTCGCATATGGAGTGTCAGCCTGCTCGTACCACTTGATCATGGCCCAGAATACAAGGGCGGTTATCAGCGAAGACATGGCATACACCTCGCCTTCAACCGCTGAGAACCAGAATGTATCACTGAATGTATACGCAAGGGCACCTACGGCACCTGAGCCGAAGATGGCGATAGCCTTTGCTACGCTGTATGTTCCATCCTCGGATGGCTTCACAAGCCTCTTCGCAAGGAACACGATGGTCAGATAAAGGAAGAATATGGTCAATGCGGAACATATTGCACTGAAGGCATTTACAGCCACAGCCGCATGCATGTTGTCACCGAACATGGTGAAAAGTCTCGCAAAGAGCTGGAAGACAGGGTTTCCTGGAGGATGACCGACTTCAAGCTTGTATGATGATGCAATGAACTCACCGCAATCCCAGAATGAAGCGGTAGGCTCTATTGTCAAGAGATATGTCACGGCCGCAACAAGCGATACGAGCACGGCTGTAACCCTGTTCCAAAGAACGAATTTCTTATTGTCCATTATGATCTGATTTTCTTTCCAATTATCAATAAAACCTACAAATATACGATGATAATCATTATATTTGCAAAATAAATTTCCTCACAATGGCAGATAACGACTGGAAGAAAAGACTGGGAGTTGTATTCTCTACCAACCCGGATTTCACATATGAAGAAGAGGCTGACGAAGAGCCTGCAACACTTGCGCCAGAAAAGCAGAATCTGATAGTTTCCATCGACAGAAAGGGCCGCGGCGGCAAGCAGGTGACTCTGATCACAGGCTTTGTCGGCACATCTGACGACCTGACAGAACTGGGCCGCACACTGAAGGTGAAATGCGGAGTCGGAGGAAGCGCCAAGGACGGGGAGATAACAATTCAGGGAGACTTCCGCGACCGTGTGACTGCTCTGCTCAAAGATATGGGCTACAGGGCAAAAAGAGGAAACTGACATGCTTTTCAACATTCTCGCACTCATATCCGTATTGATGTTCCTTACCCTGCTGAAGAGGTTTGCGGCCATTTTTCCATCTATGCTTGCCTGCATCATGAGGTGGAAGGAGAGCATCAACCTTGAAGCAAGCGTAAAGCTCAGCAACGACCGAAACAGGATAGCACTCGCCATGGCCATCCCCTTCTGTCTCGTCGCATACAGATTCAGCCTTTATGCTCCTGAATTCATGGAGAAGTTCGACGAGAACATAAGACTCGCCATGATCGTGGGCATATTCACGACATACGCCATACTCAAGATCATTCTTCACAAATCATTCAGACCACACAGAGGAAACAACAGAATCTATGACACCGCAGGAAAGGCGTCGCTGACGTTCATGATAATCCTTGCGATAACCCTGATGGCCATGGGAGGAGTCATGACCTTCGCAGGAGTGGAAGAAGATGTCATCAGAAATGCAATGCTTTGGGTATCAATAGTCACATATGCCATGCTTCTGTTGAGAAAAACTCAAATTTTTGCATCCTCTTGTTCAATTTTCACAGCTTTTTTGTACCTTTGCGCCCTCGAAATTTTACCGACTGGAATCCTGGTGGTTCCAGCCATAATTTTTTAGGTTAGAATGAGCGTAAAGAACATCCTGATTTCACAGCAGCAGCCGACGACGGCTTCGCATTATACCAGCATTGCAGACAAGTTTGGAGTCAACTTCGACTTCAAGCCGTTCTTTAAGATAGAGCCCCTGACTTCCAGGGAGTTCCGTTCACAGAGAATCAACATACTTGACCATACTGCAATCGTTTTCTCAGCAAGATCGACAATCGACGCATTTTTCCAGATCTGTGAAGAACTTCGTGTAAAGGTCCCTGAAACAATGAAATATTTCTGCACCACAGAGGCTGTAGCCAATTACCTGCAGAAACATATCGTATATCGCAAGAGAAAGATCTTCTTCGGCGACGGCAAACCAGATTCGATCATCGGCCTGATCGGAACAAAGCACAAGGGAGAGAAATTCCTCATCGCCACTGCAGAGTCCTCATCAAAGGACGCGGTTACAAAGGCATTCGAGGCACAGAACTATGATTTTGAGACTGCGGTATTCGTAAAGCCGGTTTCTCAGGACATCAAGGATGTTGACCTTCACGCATACGATATGATCGTCTTCTTCAACCCGGCAGACGTCAAGTCTCTTTACGAGAACCAGCCTGAATTCACACAGGATGGCATCAAGTTCGTGTCATATGGCAAGTCTATCGTAGGCGCTATGGAAGAAGCTGGACTTTCAATCGAGATTTCAGCCCCTACCGTAGAGGCTCCATCGGTTGCAAAGGCACTTGAGATATATCTCACAAACAACTAAAAGTGGAAGGCGCAAGACCTAATACTCTTCCTAAAAAAGAAAGATTGTGCGGCAAGACGAGCATCTCGGAGCTTCTTGCCAAAGGAAAGCACGGCAATGTGCCGGGCATGCGATATCTTTGCAGGAAAGGTACAGGCAAAGAAGAGAACAGGATCATGGTATCCGTTCCGAAAAAGCTTTTCAAGCGCGCTGTAAAGCGCAACCTCCTCAAGAGAAGAATACGCGAAAGCTATAGAAAGCAAAAGCACAACCTGACCGTAGAAGGCGGTCTGGATGTGCTTTTCATGTATTCTACAAAGGAGATCCTCAGCTATGGACAGATCTACGATGCAGTCGGAAAGATCATCGAAAAGATAAATGAATAAAGTCCTTCAGATACTAAAGAAGATCGCGATCGCGCCTTTCATTTTCCTGATACGATTCTATCAGGTATGCATATCTCCGCTCAAGCAGCCATGCTGCAGATTCACCCCGACCTGCTCTCAATATGCCCTTCAGGCATTCAGGAAACATGGCCCGTTCAAAGGCCTTTACCTTACGGTAAGACGTCTGCTCAGATGTCATCCATGGGGAGGCAGCGGATATGACCCTGTCCCTTAGAAAAGATAACTTACGAATCCCAGTCCGGCAATCGCAGCAAGTGCGAGAAGACAGAAAGCGAACAATGGCATGAAAGTGTCCGTTGTGCGGTTCTTGTCTTTATGCATCATCACCAGATACATTATATATATAGGTATCATGATGACAAATCTGAAATGGGCAGGATCATGAATTCTGAGAAACGGGAAAACCGACATAAGCGCGAGTCCGGCCAAGGTAATGAAAGTTACTGCAGACTTGCTGTATCCGTCTTTCAAACCCGATGCAGCGACGCAGAGTGTTCCTATAGACAAAGCTGGGAAAAGCAGCACCCATGTACCAAAGGTATGCGAACACAGGAAGTAGGTGCCGTATACAGCCACCGGACCGGTAAGAAAACATAAGATCAGCCCATCCGCCAGTCTGCCTCTTCCTCGTACAATCGTTCCAGATGCCAGTCTCATTATGAAATATGCAAAGAGAAGCATGAGCAGCGACTCGAGAATGAAGATCTTCCCGAAAGAATTGTAAACCGCTGCAACAGCAAAAAGCACGGAAGGAATGAGCGCAAGCTTGTTCGCTCCGGATTGATATACATGAAGGGATGCGGCAGCAAGACAGACAGCCAATACGACCATCCAGCTTACATGAAAATCAGCAACAGCCAGCAAAGATCCTAGAAGAACTCCCGACAATGACAATGGCATAGTCCTTAAATCGAGAGCATTCACAAGCTTTTTAATATATGAATTCATTTTTATCAAAATTGGGTTTGAAGGGGCTACAACAAGTAAAACAACAATAAAAACAACAAAATCTACAACCGATATTTATATGCTTGTAACGAAATTTGCGACCGGTTAAGAATCTTATTCGTCTCTTTCTTCGGATTCCGGCTTTTCTGAGAAACGTGCAATTCCATAAGGAATCCGAAAGAAAGACCTCATTTACGAGGAATAAAAAAGGGAAGCCGTGATGGTTTCCCTTTTTCTATTTTAATCCAGCTTGAGAACCGCCATGAAGGCACTCTGAGGAACCTCGACAGTACCGATCTGACGCATCCTCTTCTTTCCCTGCTTCTGTTTCTCGAGAAGCTTTCTCTTACGGCTGATATCACCACCATAACACTTTGCGGTAACATCCTTGCGGACGGCCTTGACAGTCTCACGGGCAATGATCTTTGCTCCCACAGCAGCCTGGATCGCGATGTCGAACTGCTGGCGTGGAATCAGCTCCTTGAGCTTTTCGCACATCTTGCGTCCGAAATCATATGCATGGTCAGCATGGATAAGCGACGAAAGGGCATCGGCAGGATCACCGTTCAAAAGGATGTCAAGCTTAACAAGCTTAGCCTCCTTGAATCCGATCACATGATAGTCAAACGACGCATAGCCCTTTGATATTGACTTAAGCTTGTCATAGAAATCGAAGACAATCTCAGAAAGCGGCATCTCATATGTAAGCTCAAGACGGTCTGATGTAAGATAATGCTGGTTGATGAGCACTCCTCTCTTGTCCAGACAGAGCTTCATGATAGGTCCGTAATAATCCGACCTCGAAATCACCTGAGCCCTGATATATGGCTCCTCGATCTTGTCGATGAGGGTTGGAGCAGGAAGTCCTGATGGGTTATGGACATCAAGTACCTCGCCCTGGGTTGTATATACCTTATATGAAACGTTAGGCACGGTTGTGATCACATCCATATTGAACTCTCTGAAGAGACGTTCCTGAACGATCTCAAGGTGCAGGAGTCCGAGGAAACCGCATCGGAATCCGAAACCGAGGGCAAGCGAAGACTCCGGCTCGAACACAAAGGAAGCATCATTAAGCTGGAACTTCTCCAATGATGCTCTGAGTTCCTCGTACTGGTCTGTCTCAACCGGATACATACCGGCAAACACCATTGGCTTCACCTCTTCGAATCCGGCAATAGCCTCGCTGCATGGTCTTGAAAGATGCGTGATGGTATCACCCACCTTGACCTCGACCGCTGACTTGATACCCGAAATGATATAGCCTACACTTCCGCATGGAATCTCATTTCGCGGATGCATCTTCATCTTGAGCACACCGATTTCATCTGCCTCGTATTCCTTGCCGGTGTTGAAGAACTTCACCTTGTCACCCTTCTTGATCGATCCGTTCATCACCTTGAAATATGCGATGATTCCTCTGAATGAGTTGAACACCGAGTCGAAGATGAGTGCCTGGAGAGGAGCCTCGGGATCTCCCGACGGAGCAGGAATCCTCTCAATGATCGCATCAAGGATCTCCTTCACGCCGTCACCTGTCTTGCCGGAAGCCAGAAGGACGTCCTCAGGCTTGCATCCGATAAGGTCTACCACCTGATCTGTGACAACGTCGATCATCGCTGAGTCGACATCGATCTTGTTCAGCACCGGGATGATTTCAAGATCATGCTCAATGGCAAGATAAAGGTTTGAAATCGTCTGAGCCTGAATACCCTGCGTTGCATCCACAACCAGCAGAGCTCCCTCGCAAGATGCGATTGCGCGGGACACCTCATATGAAAAGTCCACATGGCCCGGAGTGTCGATAAGGTTGAGGGTATATTTCTCTCCCTTATAGGTATAGTCCATCTGGATAGCGTGACTCTTGATGGTGATGCCCTTCTCCTTCTCAAGGTCCATCGAGTCAAGGACCTGATTCTCCATATCACGGGCGTACAAAGTATCTGTAACCTCCAGCATTCTGTCGGCAAGAGTACTTTTTCCATGGTCAATATGTGCAATGATGCAAAAGTTTCTTGTATTCTTCATCGTATATATATAATCGGTGCAAAGATAGTAATTTAAGAAAATTTTTCTCTATTTTTGTTTTAATCCATAACGGATTTTCAGTGTCTTATTTATCGTGACTGACGAAAGAATCATAGAATTGTATGAATGCGGACAGCGTGAAGAGGCTTTCAACGGCATCGTGAATGCTTATACGGAAAGACTCTACTGGCATGTCCGCCGCTTCCTCTGTTCACACGAAGACACAAACGACCTCCTCCAGGACATATTCATCAAGATATGGGCCGCACTGCCAGGCTTCAGAGGGGAAGCCAGACTCTATACATGGCTTTACAGGATCGCCACCAACGAAGTCCTCAACCATCTCCGAAAACAAAAGTTCAAAGCATTGGTTTCCCTGGATTCTGCCTCAGGAATACTCGAAAGGAAAATCGACGAAGACGCATATTTCAACGGCGACCAGATGCAGAGGGAGCTTCACAAAGCTATCCAGCGACTTCCGGAAAAACAGAGGATAGTCTTCAGCCTGCGATATTTCGATGAAATGAAATATGAAGATATCTCCGAGATAACGGACACCACAGTAGGAGCATTGAAAGCATCGTACCACCACGCATATAACAAGATCAAGGACGATCTTCAAAAGATTTTCTGATCACATTATAAACCTTTGAAACAAAAAAGTGTCTAACTTGCATATGGACAATAAGAAACGTGACATACTGGCCGAGAATCCAGGCCTGAAAAACAAGCCTTACGGAGTACCTGAAGGGTATTTCGAGTCATTCATGGCGGACATGAAGATGCAGGCGCAGCCGAAGCAGATGACGCTGTTCGAAAGACTCATGCCTTATGCATCCATGGCAGCAGTATTCGTGTTCCTTCTTGCTGCCGGAACTTTCTTCCTTCAGAGAACCACACCGGCAGAGGAATTCACTCACGAAGATTACCTGGTATTCTCACAGAACGCCATCAACTCGGAATATTACGAGGACATGTATCAGATTGCTGATGCCGGAATTGCTGAAGAGGATATAATTGAATATCTCATATACAGCGGCATCACTGCAGAAGAAATTGAAATTTGTAAATAATCAAAGCTATGAAAAGATTCATAATTCTTTCATTCTTTTTGTCAACGCTCCTATTTACGTCCGCTAACGCTGGAAACAACTCCCAAGGAGATTGGAAGCAGAGGATCATGAGTGAAAAAATAGCCTTTCTTACAATGGAACTAGGCATCACTCCTAAAGAGGCACAGGCATTCTGGCCTGTATACAATCAGGTGGAACAGGAAAGAGACGAGGCCGTACGCAAGGTATTCCAGACATTCAAGGAAATGGAAGATGCTGTAGCTGCAGGAAAAAGCGAGAAAGAAGTCTCAAAACTTCTGAACAACTACCTTGATGCTTTGGAAAAGCAGGGCGACCTTGAAAGCAAGGCTGCCGAAAAATACGCAAAGGTTCTTCCTATGGAAAAGGTGGCCAAACTTTATGTTGGAGAAGAGAAATTCAGAAGACAGCAGATCAGAAGGCTCCATCCGAATCCTATGCAGAGATAAACAGTCAGGCAAAAAGATAAAAGTTGTGTGTGAGGGAAAGATACTCTTGAGTATACTTTCCCTCATTTTGTATTGTAAGGATGCTGTCGGAAGGCAAATCACATCTTTCCCTGGCAAACTCCGCTATGATACGCGTCGGGGCCTTGCGTGGAACTGTCCTTACACGAAGAATCCTGAAAAGATGGAATCCTGACATCCTCGCATACCTGCACAGTTCCCTTTCCTGATCGGCAGGAAGAACCAGAGAGACACGTCCTGACGGCACAAGCCTTTCGGATGCAAAGTCGAATATGTCCCTGTACGAAAGACCGTCGGAAGTATGTCTGGCCGTACTTTTCCTCTCATCAGGAGCTGTAAGGGAATCCTCAAAATACGGAGGATTTGAAAAGATCAGGTCATACATGGCATGGGTCTCCTTCGCAAACTCATCAAGAGACATATTGAAAGCCTGCATGTTTTCCGACCATGGGGAATTTCCGAAATTCGCCGCAGCCTCGCTTGCCGATGGTTCATCTATATCTATTGCATCTACTTTTGCGTCAGCACAAGATCTCTGAGCCGCCATCAAGGCTATAGTGCCTGTGCCCGTACCTATATCAAGAAAGCACTTGTCTTCAGGCCTTATGGTCATGGAAGCCCCTAACAGCACCCCGTCGGTATTGACCTTCATGGCACTGCGCTCATTCACCACTTCAAATTTCTTGAACCTGAAAACACTCATACAGATTACTGTTCAAACCTTCCGTCACGCATGAACAGAGACCTATCGCACATGGCGGCAAGTTCCGGATCGTGTGTGACGATGACTATGGTCTGTCCATATTTATCCCTGAGGCTGAAAAACAACTTATGGAGTTCATCCTTTGTCTGCGAATCGAGATTGCCGGAAGGTTCATCCGCAAAGAGTACAGCGGGATTGTTGATAAGAGCCCTGGCGATGGCGACTCTCTGCTGCTCACCTCCGGAAAGTTCAGAAGGCTTATGCGTAAATCGCTCTGCCAGACCAAGATCCGCCAGCAGGGCCTTCGCCGCAGCCTCGGCATCCTTCTTTGAACGCCCTGCGATAAATGCCGGTATCATGACGTTCTCCAGAGCGGTAAACTCGGGAAGGAGATGGTGGAACTGGAACACAAAGCCTATCTTCCTGTTCCTGAACTCGGCCAGAGCCTTGCTCCCAAGCGAAAGCACATCCACGCCATCTATGACAAGGGAGCCCGCGTCCGGAGTAGACAATGTACCCAGAATCTGAAGCAATGTCGACTTTCCCGCACCTGAGGCACCCATTATCGAAACCACTTCTGACTTAGCCACTTCAAGACCGACGCCTTTCAGAACCTTAAGATTGCCGAACGATTTTTCTATTCCTTTGGCCTGTATCATATCCTACCTGAAAAGCATTGGAGCAAACTGGTGGAGGGAACGACGCCATGTAAGCCACTCGTGACCGGTACCAGGAGACTCATAGTATACATGGTTGATGCCCAGGCCTTCCAGAGCCACATGGAGGTCATATATGCCCTGGTACATGCCTGCAGGCTCGTCAGTACCGATGCTTATGTACAAAAGATGATATGTGTCGTTGATGGACTTCGGATACATCTCCGCGTCGCGACGGTCGTTAGGGCCACGGCCAGAACCGCTGAAGCCACCGATCCATCCGAACATGTCAGGATGGTTAAGACCGATTGTATATGACTGGAAACCGCCAAGCGAGAGACCGCAGATCGCGCGGTGGTCACGGTCGGTAAGGGTACGCAGGTGCGAATCGAAGAACGGAACGCTCTCCTCGACCATAACCTTTTCAAATGCATCGAAGTTGAAGAGGTTGAAGCCCTTTGCAGGCTCTGCATCCACCAACTGAGCCACTCCATGCTCGCATACGATAATCATAGGCTCGCACTCCCCTTCCGCTATAAGGTTATCCATGATGTCGCGCATCATACCCTGAGTCGCCCATCCTGTCTCATTCTCACCTGCACCATGCATGAGGTACAGCACAGGGAAACGGCGGTCCGGCTCAGAAATGTACTGAGGAGGAAGATATACATAGCACTCTCTTACAGCTCCGGTAAGTTTTGAATCATATCTGATGATCTCAATCGCACCATGCGGAACATCCTTCTCAAGATAGTAGTCAACTCCGGCTTCAGGAACCTCGATTCCGCTTGACCAGTAGAACGATCCGAAGAACTGACGGCTGTTAGGGTCAGCAATGCGCTTTCCATCCACATTCATTGTATAATAATGGAAACCTGGCACAAGAGGATCTGTCGTTACCTCCCATATTCCGTCCTCACCCTTTGTCATCTGATAGTTCTTTCCACCGACATTGACTGCAACAGACTGCGCGTCAGGCATATCGTTGCGGAAAACCGCACTGAGGTCAGGATTGATCTTCGGATACTCTGATCCCGGCATGTTGGTAGTTGCACTTGTTGGCTCCGTAAGGACACCGACCTGAGGATTTCCTGCACATGAAGCGATTGCTAGCATTGCAAGGATGAGCTTGAAGTAGATATGGGATTTCATAACAGCTGTTTTTTAATTACAGTGTAAATATAGCAAAAAAATAAAAAAAGCAACCACCTGAAATCCAAGTAGTTGCTTTTTGAATAAGTCGGGGTACTGTGACTCGAACACAGGACCCTCTGGTCCCAAACCAGATGCGCTAACCAACTGCGCCACACCCCGATTATTGGTTTCCCTTTCATTTGGGACTGCAAATATAGACACAAATAATAAAAGTGCAAAACTTTTTGACAAAAATTTGCGTTTTTCTTGATTTTTGAGCCCTATAAACGAAAAATCCCCTTCAGGACAATGCCTGAAAGGGGATATATTCTCAATCAGATGACCGATTAGAGGTTAGGATTGATAGTCTTCCACTCCTCTACTGGTGGGATGATGCCGAGAGAGATGATCTCATCACGCATAACCTGGAGGTGTGCGTAAGATGCATCGAGAGCAGCGATCTCCTCTGGAGTACCTGTAACCTCACCGAAGTGAACACCTGTTGCGTCGATTGTTGTAGGCATTGCCATGAGAACGTTCTGATACTTCTCAGTGTTTACATAGCATCCTGCAGGCCAGTTGAACTCAGGGCCACCCATAGCAGCCTGGATCATGAGAACTGACTGGTAAGATGGGCTCTGGAATGATGAACGGCCACGAAGCTTGATGATGTTTGAACCACCCTGGATAGTAGCGTGCTTGATCTCAGCCCACTTGTCCTCAGGAATGTTGTACTCTGCGAGCGGCTTGCCGTCAACAGTGATCTTAGATGCGAATACAGCCATTGCCTCACCGTGACCACCATAAGTACGAGCGTTCTCTACCTTGTACTGTGGTACGCCGAGCTCCTTAGCGATTGCAGACTGGAGACGAGTTGAGTCGAGAGCTGCAAGTGAAGTAAGCTGGCTTGGCTTGAGACCTGAGCGGATGAGAGCTGTAAGAGCTGTAACGTCAGCTGGGTTGAAGATCACAACAACGTGATTTACATCTGGGCAATACTTTCTGATGTTGTCACCGAACTCAGCAGCGATCTGGCAGTTACCCTTGAGGAGGTCCTCTCGAGTCATACCCTCCTTACGAGGAGCTCCACCTGATGAAATGATGTACTTAGCGCCTGTGAAAGCTTCCTCAGGATCAGTTGTCCATGTGATGTTTGCACCCTCGAATGCGCAGTGATAAAGTTCCTCTGCAACACCGTTTACGCCTGGACCATAGATGTCATAAAGGCAGATGTTTGGAGTAAGGCCGAGCATGAGAGCTGTCTGAGCCATGTTTGATCCGATAGCGCCGCCGGCACCTACGATCACGAGCTTGTCGTTAGTCAAAAAGTTCATAATTGTTCAATTATTCTATAATGTTAACATTTAGTTTCAAATCTTGGCAAATATAATAAATTTATTCTTTCGTAGGACGGTTGGACATCAAAATGTCAGACTTAATGATGTCCGATGATTTCTCCGCTCCAAATTATTTTCAGATATCAAAAGTGTTTATTATCTTTGCGGCCTAATTATTAGCTATTTAGATAAGTGGAACCTCCCAGTCCTATAGGTAACAATCTCAGCATCATGGCGGATCAGGCATCTGATGATCCGTTGTCCACAAACGTATATATGATAATGGGCAGTACCTCTGACGAGAGTCAGGAGGGATTTTCTGTGTGTGCATGGTCTGCACGCACGGGATTGTCGTATATAGGCACACCAAGCTCCACACACTCATAGAACATCATATTTTATATGGCACTATATTTAAGAAAGAGACTTGAAAACAAGGCGGAGATCGCCGTATGGCAGGTGACGGAAACCGAAGATGAGCTACGCAGCCTCGTGTCCGTACCTACCGATGAACTTGAAGAGATCTCGCTCTACAGAGACGAGAACCACAGAAGGCAGAAGCTTGCTGTGCGCGCACTCCTGAACGAAGTGTTCGAGGAGAAGATGTACCTGAACCACCACGACAATGGAAAACCGTACCTTGAGAACAGCGTCACCAACATCAGCATCACACATACAGACAGGTATGTGGCGATCATCATCAGTGACGACGACGAGCTCGGTATCGACATCGAGTCTCTCGACAGGGATTTCTCTGTTGTAGAGAAGAAGGCTCTCTCGGAGGACGAGATCGACGATCTGGAGAAGGAGAAGAGAAACGAGCAGCTCGCGATCTACTGGTGCGCAAAGGAAGCGATCTTCAAGAGAATGTCTCAGAACCGCGTAGTTTTCGCCGAACAGATCGAGGTCGAGAAGTTCAATGTACGCAAGGAAGGAGAGCTTGAGGCTACCTTCATCCACAAGGACGAACACGAGGAGGATTTTGAGCTTGAATACATGATCTTCGACCGTCACGTGCTTGTATGGCTGGTAGGCTAAAATTAAGCCGATTTAGAAAGACTAAAATTTATCAAATACATACAACCCTGCTGATCAATTGATTAGCAGGGTTGTTCGTTTCTTGTTGATAACTTTCATTAGGATATTAAAATGTTTTGACATATATTTGTCTTTCTAAGATATGAACCTGTTGACGGACCTTTCCTGGTAGGGGGTCCTGTCTCATTGACTCTCATAAAATTATGGTAAAGCATGTAGTTAAACGCGACGGAAGAGTCGTTATTTTTGACAATAGAAAGATTGTTGACGCCATCCTCAAGGCAATGAATGTGACCGAAGAAGGAGAGGACATCGTACTCGCAGCGGAGATCGCATCGGCGATTTCCAAGATCAACATCGACAACATGAGCGTGGAGGATATCCAGGATCAGGTCGAGAACGAGCTCATGAACAGTCCTCGCAAGGAGGTCGCAAAGAAGTACATCGCTTACCGTAACCAGCGTAACCTTGCCCGCAAGGCGAAGTCGCGCGAGATTTTCCAGGAGATCATCGACGCTCAGGCGACAGAGATCACCCGCGAGAACGCGAACATGAACGCCGACACTCCTGCCGGAATGATGATGAAATTCGCTTCGGAGTCTACTAAGTCATATGTAGACGAGTGCCTGCTTTCAGAGGACGTGAAGGAGGCTGTAAAGAACAACTACATCCATATCCATGACAAGGACTACTACCCTACCAAGAGCCTTACATGTATCCAGCACCCTCTGGACAAGATCCTCGAAGACGGCTTCTTCGCAGGACATGGAGAGTCACGCCCGGCAAAGAGAATCGAGACTGCCAGCATCCTCGGATGCATCTCCCTTGAGACCGTACAGAACGAAATGCATGGAGGCCAGGCCATCCCGGCATTCGACTTCTACATGGCTCCTTTCGTAAGAAGGACTTTCCAGGAGGAGCTCGACAAGATCGGAGAGATCAACGGCGAGAACTATGCGCGTCTTTATGATGTAAAGATCGACGATTACCTCAAGAGAGAGCTTGTCGGAATCCAGGGTGACGACCGCGTGATCCAGCATGCGATCAACATGACCGTAAGCCGCGTACATCAGTCTATGGAGGCTTTCGTACACAACATGAACTCCATCCATTCACGCGGTGGAAATCAGGTGGTGTTCAGCTCAATCAACTATGGTACAGACACTTCAGCTGAGGGTCGATGCGTGATCCGCGAGATCCTCAACACCACATACGAGGGCGTAGGAAACGGCTCTACAGCAATCTTCCCTATCCAGATCTGGAAGAAGAAGAGAGGCGTAAGCTACCTTCCTGAGGACCGCAACTATGACCTTTATAAGTTTGCATGCAAGGTATCTGCACGCCGTTTCTTCCCTAACTTCGTGAACCTTGACGCTCCATACAACCACCACGAGCTCTGGACACCGGACGATCCGAAGAGATACCAGTACGAGGTTGCCACAATGGGATGCCGCACACGCGTGTTCGAGAACCGTTTCGGGCCTAAGACATCTATCGGCCGTGGAAACCTTTCTTTCACTACCGTAAACATCGTGAAGCTCGCCATCGAATGTATGGCGATAGAGAATCAGGAGGACAGGATCCATGCTTTCTTCCAGAAGCTTGACAATGTTCTCGAGATTGCGGCGAAGCAGCTCAACGAAAGATTCAACTTCCAGAAGACAGCCCTCAAGAAGCAGTTCCCTCTCCTTATGGGAGCGCTCTGGCTCGACAGCGAGAAGCTTTCAGACAATGACACAATCGAGGCTGTAATCAACCACGGAACCCTC
>JAZRQM010000022.1:0-2684 GCA_045649795.1 Candidatus Cryptobacteroides sp.
GCTGCACCCTTTGGAAGCCACAATGGAAGACCCTGACCCACTCTCTGAGAGAATGTGAAGAGTTCCATCTCCTTTCCGATCTTTCTATGATCACGCTTCTTAGCCTCCTCGAGCATTGCGAGGTACTCATCAAGCATGGACTTCTTAGGGAAGGTGACACCATATACACGTGTAAGCATAGGGCGCTTCTCGTCGCCTCTCCAGTATGCACCTGCGATTGCTGTAAGCTTTACAGCCTTGATTACCGATGTATCCTTGAGGTGAGGTCCACGGCAAAGATCGGTGAAATCACCGTTTGTGTAGAATGTGATCGTTCCGTCCTCAAGCTCGCTGATAAGCTCGCACTTGTACTCGTCTCCCTTCTCTGTGAAAGTCTTGAGGGCCTCTGCCTTTGAAACCTCAGTTCTTACGAAAGGATTCTTCTGGCGGGCAAGCTCGATCATCTTATCCTCGATAGCCTTGAGGTCTGCCTCTACAAGAGACTTTCCACCGAAATCAACGTCATAGTAGAAACCTGTCTCGATTGCAGGTCCGATACCGAACTTCACTCCAGGATAAAGTGCCTCGAGTGCTGCTGCGAGAAGGTGTGAAGAAGAGTGCCAGAAGACATGCTTTGCCTCCGGATCCTCCCACTTGTGGAGTCTGATGGCTGCATCCTCATTGATAGGACGTGTCACATCGTATACTGTACCTTTTCCTGTCGTGTCATCAGCCGTAATTACGGTCGCAGCCAATACATCTGCTGTCAATCTAGGGCTAATGCTGTTTGCAATTTCAAACGCTGAGACACCGTTTTCATACTGTCTCACGCTACCGTCAGGAAATGTAATGTTAATCATATTCGTACTATTTTATATTATAAAACAAGTCTTGTCAATCCAAGAATGCAAAGGTATGAATTTTTTTCTATCTTTGTACCACATAATCATATGAATATGGAACAAAATGTAATTCAGAAGAATATGTGGAATACAGCAGGCAAGGCCGGCCTCGTGCTCGGCGGTCTGTCCACAGCATATCTTTTCCTCACACAAGGTATCGGACAAGCAGAGCTCCCGGCATTCCTGACCAGCATTCTTACAATCGTATTATGGGTTGTCAAGTTCGGAGGATGCATCTGGTTCATGATGTATTTCATGAGAAAGTTCGTGTCTGAGAACCCCGAGGCTGATAACGGCAATACATTCAAGCTAGGAATCGCAATGGCTTTTCTTTCAGCCTTGGTGTATTCGGCATTTTCATTCGCAAATGTAGCGTTCCTGTTCCCTGATCTCTTTACCGAGCAGATGGACATGATCATGCAGCAGATGGCACCGATGCTTGATTCAAACACAGCGGCACAGATGGAGAAGACCATGCAGAATCTTCCACAGCTGACATTCTTCTCGAATCTGATCTACTGCTTCACATATGGAACAATACTCTCATTTGCATTGTCACGTTCCATCCCAAGCAAAGATCCATTTGCCAATTACAAACCTGAAGACCAATAAGTTATGACATATAAGAAAGATCTATCCATCATCATTTCACTCTTCAACGAAGAAGAGTCTCTTCCAGAGCTCATCGCATGGATCGAGAAGGTCATGGACTCGGAAGGTTATGCATATGAAGTAATCATGGTCGATGACGGAAGCCGTGACGGATCATGGAATCTCATCAAGGAACTGTCAGCTAAGAACCCTGCGATCAGAGGCATATCGTTCCGTCGCAACTACGGAAAATCAGCGGCACTCTTCCATGGATTCAAAGCGGCGGAAGGTCGTGTTGTGATTACCATGGACGCGGATCTCCAGGATTCACCAGACGAAATACCTGAACTCTACAAAATGATCGTAGAGGAAGGATACGACATTGTATCAGGTTGGAAAAAGCAGAGATTTGACAACAAACTTACAAAGAATCTTCCTTCAAAATTATACAACTGGACAGCGCGCAAGATCACAGGCATAAAGCTTCATGACATGAACTGTGGCTTGAAGGCATACAGAAACGAAGTTGTAAAGAACATTGAGGTATACGGTGAAATGCACAGATACATACCGTATCTGGCTAAGAATGCCGGTTTTGAGAAGATTACCGAGAAACCGGTACAACATCAGAAAAGAAAATATGGCAAGAGCAAATTCGGTCTAGAAAGATTCGTGAACGGATTCCTTGATCTGATTTCACTCTGGTTCCTCAGTACATTCGGCAAAAAACCGATGCATTTCTTCGGATTCACCGGCCTTATCATGTTCCTGGCAGGAGGTTTCATGACAGTATGGGTAATAGCTGAAAAGCTCATACAGCAGAGCAGAGGGCTGCAATTCAGGCCTGTTACAGAGCAGCCGCTCTTCTATCTCGCTCTGATCGCTGTAATTCTGGGCTTCCAGCTCTTCCTTGCAGGATTCATCTGCGAGATGATCTCAAGAAACAGTTCAGAAAGAAACAACTACAAAATCAGAGAAGAGATTTAAATCATACTGACATATACATGAAAGCCTCCTGAACCCAGGAGGCTTTTTATTGTTGTTCGATAGTCAAGGTTAGTGCATAACAAAACACCCCGTCATCGTATGATGACAGGGTGTCGTATAAGAAAGTGGCAGCTACCTACTCTCCCACCTGGTGGGGCAGTACCATCGGCGATGGTGAGCTTAACTTCTCTGTTCGGAATGGGAAGAGGTGGATCCTCACCGCTA
>JAZRQM010000023.1:0-10530 GCA_045649795.1 Candidatus Cryptobacteroides sp.
TTCAAGAGTTGAAACCTTTGTCTCCTTGCTTGTCCATTCGAAAGCAAAGAAAGTGATCGCGAGTGAGATTACAAGTCCGATCTCCACGAAGAGGAGCTTCTTGTTCTCCAAGCTGGCTTTTTCTGATTTTTTGATTTCCATATTGTGTTAGTTTTTATTGTCCATATAGCTCGGTAAAGTTAGAAACTTTATTTTTTATTTCAAACTTTTTATACATTTCGTAGATTTGCAAAAAATATACAGGCATGATTTCATATTTTTTTGAGGATACAGACTTTGTCTTTAAGGGAAAGACTCTTACAAACCGCTGGCTCAGACTTGTCGCAGAAAGCGAGATCCGTCGCATCGGAAACATCTCCATCATCTTCTGTTCCGACAATTACATTCTTGATGTAAACCAGCAGTATCTCCAGCACGACTATTTCACTGACATCATCACCTTCGATTATTGCGAGGGCGACAGACTTTCCGGTGATCTTTTCATCAGCGTCGACAGTGTCCGTGAAAATGCAATCGAGTATGGAACCGAGTTCAAGGAAGAACTCAACAGAGTCATAGTCCATGGCATTCTCCATCTCATCGGTTATGATGATCATTGTGATGAAGACATCGTCGAGATGAGAAGCAAGGAAAATTATTATCTTTCATTGAGGGAGTTGCTTTAGTATGCAAAAAGTATATGATGTTATCGTAGTTGGTGGTGGTCATGCAGGTTGTGAAGCCGCGATGGCTGCTTCCTGCATGGGATCTTCGGTGCTTCTCATATCAATGGATATGAATAAGTTTGCCCAGATGTCATGTAACCCTGCTATTGGAGGAATTGCTAAAGGTCAGATAGTCAGGGAGATAGATGCTCTTGGAGGTTATACCGGCATTGTAACGGATGCCTCTACCTTGCAGTTCAGAATGCTCAACAGGTCCAAGGGACCGGCTATGTGGAGCCCGCGAGCACAGTGTGATAAAATCCAGTTTTCCCTGTACTGGCGAAAAATACTCGAAAGTGCCTGTAACTTAGACATTTACCAAGATTCTGTAATCGGTTTTCTTTTCGATGGTTCGAAAATTTCGGGCGTACGTACGACTACCGGAGCAATTTTCAATTCTCAGACGGTTATTCTGACGGCTGGAACCTTCCTTGACGGCCGGCTTTTCATCGGACGCAACATGTTCGAGGGAGGACGCATCGGTGAGCTTCCGTCTCACGGTCTGACTCAGCAGCTCGTCGAGATGGGAGTAGCGACCGCAAGGATGAAGACCGGAACTCCTCCCCGTATCGACATTTCTTCCGTAGATACGTCGAAGCTCCTTCATCAGTATGGAGACGATGATCCTGAAAAATTCTCATATCTCCCGTTCCTCTCTACCGCCCAGAACGGAACTCCTCAGATGCCATGCTTTGTCGTACATACCAACCCGACTGTGCACGAGATTCTGAAAAGCGGTTTCGGAGATTCACCTCTCTTCTCAGGAATGATCAAAGGTATCGGACCACGCTATTGTCCGAGCATCGAGGATAAGCTCAGAACTTTTGCGGACAAGACCGAGCATCAGCTCTTCCTTGAGCCGGAGGGTAGGGGAACGAATGAGTATTATCTTCAGGGCTTCTCTTCTTCCCTTCCATTGAACATCCAGATGGAAGCTCTGCATAATATCAAGGGTCTTGAAGATGCAAAGATTTTCCGTCCTGCATATGCTGTCGAATATGACTATTTCGATCCTACTCAGCTCAAGCCTACGCTTGAATTGAAGAACATCGAGAACCTTTATTTTGCAGGTCAGATCAACGGAACGACCGGATATGAGGAGGCGGCAGCCCAGGGTCTGATCGCTGGTATGAATGCCCATCTTAAGGTTGCTGGAAAGGATCCTTTCATCTTGAAGAGAGACCAGGCGTACATCGGAGTTCTTATCGACGATCTCATTACAAAGGGCGTGGATGAACCATATAGAATGTTTACATCGAGGGCAGAGTACCGTACGCTCTTGAGACAGGATAATGCCGATTTCAGGCTTACTCCTATCTCGTACGAGGCAGGTCTGGCTGACAAGCATAGGTATGATTATACCATGAGAAAGTATGATTCAGCTGAAAGATTGGTAGAGTTTTTCGATGCCACACCTCTTAAGCCGGACGTTGTAAACGGGTATCTTGAGTCCGTTTCATCTGCTGTTGTTGACTCCAGAAAGAGGATTTCAGATCTTGTTTCAAGACCTCAGGTGAAACTGAATGATATATTCAATTTAGTTCCACGTGGAACATTCTCTAAGGGAAATATAGATTTGGAGAAGGAGTTTTCATCTCCAATGAGCTATGTACTGGCAGAGGGAACCCGCTATTCCGATCTTCTTGAATATGGAGATTATCAGTCTCTGAATGCCCAATTTGATGCATCCAATGCCGATATTTCGTATAAGGATGCAGCTTATGTACTTAAGTTCAATACCGAGTATCCTGTCTCAAAACTTGATTCTGAGGCCCTGGATGCAAAAGTTGATGCAAATTATAAGCGTGACATTCTGGATTCTTGCGAGATCGCTATCAAGTATAAGGGATATATCCAGAGAGAGCAGCAGATGGCTGATAAGATAATGCGTCTTGAAAATCTGACTATTCCTGAGGACTTTGATTTCGATAGGGTAGAGAGTCTGTCTATTGAGTGCAGGCAGAAGCTGAAGCGATATGCTCCGCGTACAATCGCACAGGCTTCCCGTATATCTGGAGTTTCTCCAGCTGATATATCTGTGCTTCTGGTTTATTTTGGTCGATAGATATCCACGATCATGTCGTGAGCGAATATATAAGTATAAAGAAAAGGTGTTCCACGTGGAACACCTTTTCTGTTTCTATAGCTTTTTCAGGGATAGCTTGATGATTTCTTCCAGGCTTGCGTTCGGCTTTTCTTTGAGCACGATATTCACTACCTTGTTTACATTAGCCTTGGCGAATCCAAGCATTACCAAAGCTGTGGTAGCCTCGTCCGCTGCAGGGTTCGATGCAGGTGTGAAAAGAACTGAGCTGTCCGTTCCTCCTCCCTTGACGACTTTGTCCTTGAGTTCGAGGATAAGCCTCTGGGCACTCTTCATTCCGATTCCCTTTATGCTTTTTATCTTGTTTATGTCTTCTGCGAGGATGGCGTTTCTTATCTCGTCTGAGGTAAGGGATGAAAGCATCATCCTGGCTGTCGATGCTCCGATGCCTGAAACTCCGATCAGAAGGCGGAAGAGTTCACGCTCATCCTTTGTGAAGAATCCGTAGTAGAGTTCTTCGTCTTCGCGGATGTAGTGGTGGATGTATACTTTCGCATCCGATTTTCCGTTCAGTCCTTCATATGTCTGAAGCGAGATAAGTATCCTGTATCCTATCCCGTAGCATTCCAAAATAACCTCTGTAGGGTTTATTTCAGCGATATTTCCTTTGATGTAGTCTATCATTTTGTATGTGTTTTGCTCATCCCCGAGCTGATCGGCGATCTAAATGCAAAATTATGATAATATTCTATAAAAGAAAGATTGTTTTTGTTAAATTTGCAGATTCTAAGCTATTAATGGATATGGTCGTAAATGATATAAGAGCACAGTTTCCGGCACTTTCGAGAAAAGTGTACGGAAAAGATCTCGTATATTTTGACAATGCAGCGACCAGCCAGAGGACTCAGTCAGTGATTGATGAGTGGAACAGGATCAGTTCGGAGTCCAATGCAAATATCCATAGAGCTGTCCACAGACTCGCCGACGAGGCTACCCAGGCATATGAGGCGTCCAGGGATGCGGTGAAGGATTTCCTGAATGCTTCGGGAAGGGAGGAGATAGTCTTTACAAGCGGAACCACGGCTGCGATTAACCTCGTGGCATTCTGTTTTGGCGAGGCATTTATCACAGAAGGTGATGAGGTCATCGTAACCGAGGCGGAGCATCATTCGAACATCGTCCCATGGCAGATGATGTGCCAGAGAAGGGGAGCGGTGCTGAAGGTTCTTCCGGTCGATGACAGCGGTCATCTCATGGTCGAAAAGCTCGATGGTCTTATTACCGACAGGACAAAGATTATGGCCGTGACTCATATTTCGAATGTGCTCGGAATCATAAATCCTGTCAGGGAAATCATTGAGAAATGCCATGCAAAGGGAGTCGCTGTCCTTGTAGACGGTGCTCAGGGAGCTGTCCACTGCAGGGTGGATGTACAGGAGCTTGACTGCGATTTCTATGTATTTTCCGGTCATAAGCTTTATGCCGCGACAGGTACGGGAGTGCTTTATGGAAAGAAGAAATGGCTCGAGGCAATGCCTCCATATATGGGCGGTGGCGAGATGGTTGGTACTGTGACATTTGCAAAGACTACATATGCACCTCTGCCGATGAAGTATGAAGCAGGTACTCAGAATTTTGCTTCCGCTGCGACTCTCAAACCTGCGTTGGAGTTTATTAAGTCATTGAATGATAATGAGTTAGTAAAATATAACGACTCTATAAGAGATTACCTCCTCGAAGCTCTGACCAGCGATGAGAGAATAAGACTCTATGGTGTTCCTCGTGGAACAAATGAGGAGAAGATACCGCTTTTCTCTTTCACTGTGGCGGGAGTCCATCATGAGGATCTTGCCTTGATCCTGGATAAGATGGGTGTTGCTGTAAGGTCGGGACAGATGTGCGCAGAGCCTGTTATGGACAGATTCGGAGTCACAGGAATGCTTCGTGCTTCTGTCGCTCCGTACAATACTATGGAAGAGGCGGAATATTTTATTAAGTGCCTGAACAAGGCGATTGATATGTTGATGTAATATGACACTGATAGAAGCGGAAAATGCCATTGTCGAGGAATTCTCGATGTATGAAGAATGGCTGGATAAATATGAATATCTCATTGAGCTTGGCAAGGCTCTTACGGATTATCCGGAGGAGGCGAAGACTGATGACAAGCTTATCAAGGGATGTCAGTCAAGGGTATGGCTGGATCATAAGATCGAGGATGGAAAGCTCATCTTCAATGCGGACAGCGATGCGATAATAACAAAGGGTATCATTTCGCTTCTGATAGGTCTTTATTCAGGCAGAACGCCGCAGGAGATACTTTCGTCGGACTTTTCCGTTGTCGAGAAGATCGGCTTGAAGGAGAATCTTTCTCCTACAAGAGCTAACGGACTGGTGTCGATGATCGCAAAGATCAGGGAGATTGCAAATGGGATTTAAGGATTTTTTCAGGAAGAAGGCTGCAGCGATTGCAGAGGAAGACAAGGAAAGAAAGATGAGACTTGAAAGAGATATAATCATGGCTCTCAGGCAGGTTTATGACCCTGAGATTCCGGTCAATGTATATGACCTCGGACTTATCTATGAAGTCAAGGTCGATGATGACCATAATGTGTATATCCAGATGACGCTTACGGCTCCGAACTGTCCTATGGCTGATTATGTCGTGGAGCAGGTGAGGTCGGCGGTTGCTGATGTTCCGGGCGTGGTGAGCGTGAGAGTGGATCTGGTCTTCGAACCTGTATGGGACAAGAGCAGGATGTCGGAGGAAGCTCTGGTGGAGCTCGGTCTTGACGACTGAACTTCCGACGAGGAGAGGATGATGTGGGACGGAAGGAGAGAGACAAGACATCTGGAAAGGAATAAGGTTGAGCTTTACCTTGGCCTGGGCTCGAATCAGGGCGATAGGGCGCAGAATATAGAGCATGCGGTATCCATGCTCAATGTGGAGCTGAAAACGCCTTACAAGGCTATTTCTTCGCTTCTGGAGACGGAACCATGGGGTTTTGAGTCGCAGGAAAAGTTCATGAATGCCGTTGTGCTGTATGAGCTGGATCTGCCGGAAGGATACAATGCTGAGGCTGAAGGTCTGATGATCCTTGAGATATGCAAGGATATCGAGAGGAGGATGGGAAGGACCGGAGAGCCGCAGTATGACGAAAAAGGGGAGAGGGTCTATACTGACCGCCCGATAGACATAGACATATTGCTTTTCGGAGACAATAAGATAGATTGTCCGGAGCTTACTGTTCCGCACAAGCTTATGTATGAGAGGGATTTTGTGATGATCCCGTTACGGGAGATTTCTCGACAAGCTCGAAATGACAAATAAGAATTAAAAAACTATAATACTATTATGACACAGGAAGAACTTTTTAAAATTCTCGTAGCTCACTGCAAGGAGTATGGATTCATTTTCCCTTCAAGTGAGATTTACGATGGTCTTGGTGCCGTTTACGATTATGGACAGCTCGGTTCTGAGCTCAAGAGCAACATCAAAAGATATTGGTGGGAGGCTATGACAAGACTTCACGAGAATATCGTGGGTATTGATTCGGCTATCTTCATGCACCCTAAGATCTGGGAGGCTTCTGGCCACGTAGGTGCATTCAACGACCCTCTTATCGACAATAAGGATTCAAAGAAGAGATATCGTGCAGACGTTCTCATCGAGGACTACATCGGCAAGCTCGAGGAGAAGATCGAGAAGGACGTGGAGAAGGGTAAGAAGAAGTTCGGTGAGGCTTTCGACGAGGAGCAGTTCAAGGCTACAAACCCTAACGTACTCAGAAACCAGAAGAAGATCGACGATGTAAAGAAGAGAATGGCAGACGCTCTCAATGCAAATGACCTTGCAGAGCTCCGTCAGATCATCATCGACTGCGAGATCGCATGTCCTATTTCAGGTACAAAGAACTGGACAGACGTGCGTCAGTTCAATCTTATGTTCTCTACTCAGCTCGGTAGCGTTTCAGGCGAGTCAAACATCATCTATCTCCGTCCTGAGACTGCACAGGGTATCTTCGTGAACTATCTCAACGTTCAGAAGACAGGCCGTATGAAGATTCCTTTCGGTATCGCTCAGATCGGTAAGGCCTTCAGAAACGAGATCGTGGCACGTCAGTTCATCTTCCGTATGAGGGAGTTCGAGCAGATGGAGATGCAGTTCTTCATCAAGCCAGGTACTGAGCTTGACTGGTTCGCAAAGTGGAAGGAGAACCGTATGGCATGGCACAAGGCCCTTGGAATGGGTGACGAGAACTATCGTTTCCATGACCATGACAAGCTTGCGCACTATGCAAATGCAGCTACAGACATCGAGTTCCGCTTCCCATTCGGCTTCAAGGAGCTTGAGGGTATCCACTCTCGTACAGACTTCGACCTTGGAAACCACCAGAAGTTCTCTGGAAAGAAGATCCAGTACTTCGATCCTGAGGTAGGCGAGAACTATGTTCCATATGTAGTCGAGACTTCTATCGGAGTTGACCGTATGTTCCTTGCTGTGCTTTCTAACTCATACAAGGAGGAGCAGCTCGAGAACGGTGAGAGCCGCGTAGTTCTCAGCATCCCTGCACCGCTCGCACCGGTAAAGGTTGCAGTGCTTCCGCTCATCAAGAAGGATGGTCTTCCAGAACTCGCACGCGAGATCATGGACGAGCTCAAATACGACTTCAACTGTCAGTATGACGAGAAGGATTCTATCGGTAAGAGATATCGTCGTCAGGACGCGATCGGAACACCATTCTGCGTTACCATCGACCACGACTCGCTCAACGACCGCTGCGTGACTATCCGTCATCGTGACTCTATGCAGCAGGAGCGCGTGAAGATCGAGGATCTCCATGCTATAATCTCTAAGGAGGTGAACCTCAGCAACATTCTCAAGAAGCTTAACAACTAAAACTATACATTATGAGAATTTTATCAATCATTGCAGCTCTTGCAGTTACAGCTTTTGCTGCATCTTCATGCGGAATCCTCAGCATGACTCCTGGTGCTCCAGCTACTGGAACTCCTTCTACAAACGTAAGCGCTGTCAACGGTTCTGCAAACGGACAGGCTGCCGGTGCTGCCCTCAAGGCTCTTTACGCTCAGTACAAGGCTGACGGCAACAAGCTCAACATGTCTAACCTTCAGAACATTCTCAACCTTACTACTCTTGCAACAAATGTTCAGGGTCTTAAGGGTATTACAAACAAGACTGATTTCTATAGAGATTTTGCAGCTGGACTTGTAATGGGTTCCAACAACCTCGTGTCTCAGACAAACTCTACCTCTATCATGAACGGTCTTCAGAAGCTCGTTAACAATGTTGACCTTTCTGCTCTTCAGGGCAAGGCAGGCAACGCAGCCGCTAAGGGTACAGAGGTTCTCGAGAACGCAACCACTATCGCAAACTCAGTATCAAGCATCCTTAAGATCTTCAAGTAAGACAGGATATCTTATAAGAAAAATGGCTCCTGAATCATTCAGGGGCCATTTTTATTTAATGATTATTCGTTTTTCCAGCCTTGTGCCTTGATAGGGAGCTCGACTCCGTCAGGGGTCACGACTGCCGCGCCGACTTCCGGTTTGGCCAGATGGCCGATGATGTCGAATGTCTGGAAATCATGGCGGAACTTCTCGTGCTTGCCGATAGGGATAGTGAAGAGAAGGCGGTAATCCTCTCCTCCGTTCAATGCCGCAGAAACAGGATCGATGTTCATCTCTCTGCCGAGGTCGAATGTCTTGCCCGCAAACGGAAGCTTGTCTACATATATCTTCGCACCAAGTCCGCTGTCTCGCACGAGTCTTCTGACTGCATCTCCCAAGCCTCTGTTCACGAGATATCCGTATGAAGGCATTATCTCAGCGTCTTCCATCAGCTTTATGATCTGAGGGTTGATCTGCGGCTTCAGATATGCACCGATAAGGTTCTTGTACTCGTCCAGTTTAGGCTGGGCCTTCACGTCTCCGCTGTTGTCGAAAGCCCTCTTTTCTCTCTCGAGCACCTGGAATCCCATGTAGGCCGCTCCGAGATTGTCAGACACGCAGATAAGGTCCATGCTCTTTGCCGCAGGACGGCGCTTTGCCATCAGAAGCGATGTCTCACCGGTACAAGAAACGCTGACAGTCAATCCATTAGGAGACGGAAGAAGGTCAAGGGACACAATCTTGTATCCATGTTCCTTTGCCGCTGCAACGATGCCTTCCCATACTTCCTTAATGTGCTTGAAATCAAGCTTCGAGGATATTCCCAGACGTACGTCCATTGTGCGAGGATGCGAGAACTCCGCATAAAGTTCGCCTGTCACGGCTGTAACGCATTTGTATCCGAGATGCTTGAGAGGGAAGTACACGAGGTCGAAGTCGATGCCTTCGATGAATGTACGTGCATGCGAGGTCACATAACACTTGCCTTCCGACTCGAACCAGCTGCTCTGGAACGGTTTATATGGTGTACCTTCGTACAGCTTTGCTATAGCCTCGACTCTACCGAGGTCTGAGAATGTTTCTTCTGCCATGTCATTAAGTATTTATGCAAAAATACTACTTTTTACGTATCTTTGAAACTTAATAATACATGCATATGATCAAAAGAATTTTCATACTTGCTGCAGCGCTTCTGATGTCGCTGCCTTTGCTTCAGGCAAAGGGAGACGAGGGCTCCGAGAACCTTAAGGTAATGTCATACAATATCCGACTTGGTTCAGCCAAGGATGGCACAAATTCATGGGCGTTGAGGTATACCGCTACCGAGGAAATGCTCAAGGATCAGAAGCCGGATGTGTTCGGAGTTCAGGAAGCACTTGATTATCAGGTACATTATATAGAAGATATGTGCGGATATGAGAGTGTCGGAGTAGGTCGTGAAGACGGAAAGAAGGAGGGCGAACATATGTCCATCTTCTGGAACAAGAAGACCGTTTCCATGCTCAAATGGGGTACATTCTGGCTTTCGGAGACTCCTCAGAAGCCTTCAAAGGGATGGGATGCCGCATGTTTCAGGACAGCTACCTGGGCTCTGATGAAGGACAAGAGGACAGGAAAGAAGTTCTATTTCGTGAACACACACCTCGACCACGAGGGTAAGGAGGCTCAGAAGAACGGTCTTAAGCTCATCGTGGAGAAGATAGCGGAAATGAATCCTGAAGGCCTTCCTATGGTCCTTACCGGCGATTTCAACATCGAGCCTTCGAATCCCGCTCTTGCTGATCTTGATGCGCGTATGCAGAGCACCAGGAAGATTGCGGAAAAGACAGATGACCTGACTACATACAACGGCTGGGGAAAGAGCAGCATGATGATTGACTATATCTACGTATCGGGCTTCAGCTCATGTCCTGAATACCAGACCGTTACAAAAAGATACGCAGACAGGAAGTTCATTTCCGACCATTATCCTATCTGCGCAACACTTATTTTCTAAATATCATTGCATTGCTCCCTCATTTGTTGCTTGAGGAGTCTCTCTGATACATATATTTTTAACCGCTGGATAATGTGTTGGTTCTGACCACGAAGTACACATGTCGTGAGAAACTTGTACCTCGTGGCAGCAGAAGGCGCATATCCGGCAGATTCGTGGCCACGAAGTACACATTGCAAGGTGTTTCATTGACTTCGTGGCAGAAATCTTACCTGATGACTGATGTCCGCAGTAATCTGCTGAGATAAAAATCAGTGACCTTGATTCCGGCGACCCCCGCCTGCCCTTCGGCAGGCACCCCCTAGCCGGGGGTGGCATGTCGCTTACATCAATGGTCACTGATTTTTATTATGTCAGATTCTCTGAGCAGATTA
>JAZRQM010000024.1:0-41739 GCA_045649795.1 Candidatus Cryptobacteroides sp.
AATACGACAGAGCAGCCTCCTGTAGAGCGACTCCTCATTCCGGACATGGCCCTTACAGCAGCTGAGTATTTCGCTGTGGAGAAGAACGAGAAGGTGCTCGTGCTTCTTACCGACATGACCCTCTACGCCGATGCTCTCTCAATCGTGTCTAACCGTATGGATCAGATTCCTTCAAAGGACTCAATGCCGGGTTCACTCTACTCAGACCTTGCGAAGATCTACGAGAAGGCTGTGCAGCTTCCTGAGGGAGGTTCGATCACAATCATCGCCGTTACAACCCTCAACGACGGAGACATCACACACGCGATTCCGGACAACACAGGTTACATCACAGAGGGACAGCTCTTCCTCCGTACCGATCCGGACTCTGGCAAGGTCATCATCGACCCGTTCCGTTCACTCTCTCGTCTGAAGCAGCTCGTACAGGGTAAGAAGACTCGTAAGGACCACGGTCAGGTAATGAACGCGTCAGTACGCCTCTATGCCGATGCACAGAATGCAAAGACAAAGCTCGAGAACGGTTTCGACCTCAGCGACTACGACCTCAGATGTCTTGACTATGCAAAGGCATATGCGACAAGACTTCTCGCAATCGACGTAAACCTCAAGATCGACGACATGCTCGATACTGCATGGGAGCTCTTCGGAACATACTTCACGAAGGCCGAGACCGGTATCAAGCAGGAACTGATTGACACATACTGGCCAAACAAATAATCAGAAATGTCATCCTGAGCGCCAGCGAAGGATCTTTATGTAAAGATTCTTCACTTCGTTCAGAATGACAGTGAGAAGCAAAATTATGGCAATAAAATTTCAATATAATAAGACGTCTCTGAACAACTTGAACAAGCAGCTCAAGATGCGTAAGAACGCCCTCCCTACCTTGAAGAACAAGGAGTCGGCGCTGCGTGTCGAGGTGAAGAAGGCCAAGGACTATTCGGAGAAGCTTATTGAAGATCTTGATGCCGCCCTGAAGAAATACGACTATCTCGCAGCTCTCTGGAACGAGTTCCAGGCAAACCTTATCTCGATCGTCGACGTAGACCTTTATACTGTAAAGGTTGCCGGAGTAAAGACACCGGCCCTCGGAGAGATCAAGTATGAGATCCATGAGTTCAACGCCTTCAACTGCCCTGCGTGGTATGCTGACGGAGTTGCAATCCTCAAGGAGCTCTCAAGACTTGGAATCGAGTCTGAGGTGTATCTCGAGAAAGCACGTATTCTTGACTTCCAGAGAAAGAAGACCACTCAGAAGGTGAACCTTTATGAGAAGGTGCAGATTCCTGGATATCAGGAGGCAATCAGAAAGATCAAACGATACATGGAGGACGAGGAGAACCTCTCCAAGGCGGCTTCCAAGATCGTTAAGAGCAGACATGCTATTGAAGAAGAGGAGGAGCAGAACAATGATAACTAAAATGACAAAATATTCCTTCGTACTCCTGACAGGAGAGAAGGAGGGCTTCCTGGAGCAGCTTCAGGAGCTCGGAGTCGTAGACATCAGCCGTTCTGTAAAGCCGATTGATTCTGACTCTTCAGTGATGTTCCACAAGGCAGACAGAGCAAAGAAGGCTCTCGAGTTCCTTGAGGGCATCAACTACACAAAAGATGCTGATGCTGAAGCAATTGCAAAGACCACTGTAAATATAGAAGGTGATCCTGTAGACTTCATTGAAGAGTGCAGGGCAAAGCTCAGCGAGCTCAATATTTCCCTTGCCAACGCTGAAAAGCAGCTGAAGGCAAGACTCCCTTGGGGAGAATATGACAAGAATGCCATCGACGGTCTCAAGCAGCTGGGATATGCGGTACGTTACTATTGCGTAGACGCAAAGAAGTTTGATGAGGCATGGGGCGAGCTCTACCCTCTTCAGGCTGTAGAAAACGACGGTAAGAAGGTTTGGTTCGTTACAATCGCTCCAAAGAACGAGGAATACAACTTCCCTGTACAGGATATGCAGGAGCCAGAGGGTACCTCAGCAGAGGCAGCCGCTGAAATAGACGGCATAAAGGAGCAGATCATCAACTGCAAGGCAGGACTTCTCAATGCAAAGGATTATATCCCTGCAATCAAGGAGGCATGCAACAATGATCTCGTAGAGCTTGACCGTTACCTCGCAGATTCAGCAGCCGTAGGTGCAGCAGAGGACCACATCACCGTATTCACAGGTTTCGCCCCTGTAGATAATGATGCGGAACTCGCGGAAGCATTTGACAAGATGGGAGTGCTCTACATCAAAGAAGATGCTGTAGAGGAGGACAACCCGCCTATCAAGCTGAAGAACAACTGGTTTACAAGACAGTTCGAATCATTCACAGGAATGTACGGAATGCCTGTTTACAGCGAGTTTGACCCTACTGCCATTGTAGCTCCATTCTATCTTCTGTTCTTCGCCATGTGTCTTGGAGACGCAGGATACGGTATCGTACTGCTTCTCTTCGGTCTCATGCTGAACAAGGGATGGGTGAAGTTTGCGATGTTCGATGGACTCGGAAACATCATCTCGATACTCGGAGCCGGTACAATCGTGGTCGGTACATTGCTCGGCACATTCTTCGGAATGAGCCTCTATGAAGCCACATGGGTACCGCAGGCTCTCAAGAACTTCATGATCGTGGGAGATGTTGATGTACCGGGACTCGGCGTATTCAACATCCAGATGCTTCTTGCTCTTGCAATCGGAGTATTCCACATCTGCCTTGCCATGACAGTAAAGGCGATCGGATATACAAAGAGATTCGGATTCAAAGAGACCATCAGCGCATGGGGATGGCTTCTTCTTATCGTAGGAGGACTCATCGTTGCAATCCTCGGAGTCGGCAAGCTCATCTCTCCGGTAGCGATCAAATGGGCAGTAATCGTCATCGGCGTACTTTCTGCTCTCGCTATCTACATATTCAATACACCTGGCAGAAATCCTCTTATTAACATCGGAGCAGGACTCTGGGATACATATAACATGGCAACCGGAATCCTCGGAGACGTACTCAGCTACATCCGTCTCTTCGCTCTCGGACTTGCCGGAGGTATGCTCGGCCAGGCATTCAACAATCTTGGCCAGATGGTGCTCGGAGATGGAAGCAACATTATCCTGTGGCTCCCATTCGTGCTGATCCTCCTGTTCGGACATGTATTGAATATCCTCATGTCATCACTCGGTGCATTCGTACATCCTCTGCGACTCACATTCGTAGAGTATTTCAAGAATGCAGGATACGAAGGAAAGGGTGCAGCCTACAACCCGCTTACAACCAACAAGGAGTAATCCTCTATAACAGAAAAATAATTAACAAATAACTAATAAAAATAAAACAATTATGAACGAAATTCTTGGTTACATCGGCCTCGCACTCATGCTCGGCCTTTCTGGAATCGGTTCTGCAATCGGAACTACTATCGCTGGTAACGCAGCTGAAGGTGCTCTCAAGAAAAACCCTGAGAAGTCATCTTCTTACATGATCCTTTCTGCCATGCCTGCAACACAGGGTCTCTACGGTTTCGTAGCATTCCTCATGTGGATCGGCAAGGACTTCGCAGCTGACGGTGTTTCACTCTTCGCTGTAGGTCTTGCAGTAGGCGCTATCTGCCTCTTCTCTGCAATCCGTCAGGGTCAGGTTTGTGCTAACGGTATCATCGGTATCTCACAGGGTCACGACGTTCAGACTAACACAATGATCTACGCCGCTTTCCCTGAGTTCTACGCGATCCTTGCACTTATCGCTGCCCTCATGGTATAATCTGCAGGCAACACATAACAAAAAAACTCCGCAGGATTCTGCGGAGTTTTTTTATGCAAATATCTAAGATTAGTATTCGTCCGGAGCGTACTTGAAAGGATCAAGCGGAGACTTGTACTCGCAGTAGTCTGACTCAACGAAGAATCTCTTGAGCTCGATTTCGGCATTCTCGAGAGAGTCTGAAGTGTGTACGATGTTCTCCTGAGCGCTGAGACTGTAGTCACCACGGATTGTTCCTGGAACGGCCTTGCTAGCCTTTGTTGCGCCAGCCATGTCGCGTACAACCTGTACTGCGCTGTAACCTTCCCAGCAGCAAAGGATTACAGGAGCTGCCATCATTCCGTCACGGAGCCAAGGGAAGAAAGGTCTGTCGAGAAGATGAGCATAATGTACCTTAAGGATCTCCTCGTCGAGCTGAACCATCTTCATCGCTACGAGCTTGAGGCCTCTTTTCTCAAATCTTGAGATGACTTCGCCGATAAGACCTCTCTGGAGGCATCCCGGCTTAAGAATTACTAGTGTTCTTTCCATAATTAATTATTGTGATTGAATTTTATTTACCAATTTACTTTCTGTCTTGACAAAGGCATTGTCATGCATCTTGCTCCACCGCCACCTCGCGGAAGCTCCGATCCATCAATCGTGATCGCGCATGGCTTATCGCCATAAACCGCATCCTCCTTATTGCCAGCAATGAATTCCGCTGCCTTCACGATCTCGAATCCCGCCTTGTCCAGCTCATCCAATGTATGGATATTTCTAGCGTAAGTAAGTACCTTGCCGGGGGCGAATGCGAAGAAGTTTGCTCCGCTGTGCCACTGCTCTCTCTCCTGATCCCATTCGTCGTCTCCGCCGCAGACAAGAGGCTTCAGATCCATTCCCAAGGCCTTGAGTGCAGGAAGAAGTCCTGCAACCGGGCGGATGGACTCTACCCTTCCCTGCTCGATCGTGATATGGACTGTCTGATACTGGTTTGCCTGCTCTATAAGAGGCTTGAAGATCATGCACTTATCCTTATCCAGAAGAGTGAAAACCATATCCAGATGGATGAATGACTCAGGCTCAGAAGGAAGCTGCTGCACCAATACATGAAGCTTTCCTGAAGGGTTTGCCTTGCAGAATCTGTCAACAATGAAATCGATGCCCTGAGGCGTTGTCCTCACACCGTTACCGACAATGAGTATGTCCTCGCGGGCGATCAATATGTCGCCACCCTCCATAATGACCTCGGACGTTTCCGGCTGGTCTGCATTTGCATCCACAACGCCGCATTCGAATGCCCCGCTGTAACGGTATATCGCATCCATAATCAGCGACTCACGCATACGTACCTTGTTTGCCATACGGCATATCAAGGCCTGATTTCCGATAGTCACGGCTGCGTCGCGGGTAAAATAGAAGTTGTAGAGAGGATAAAGGGCATAGTATTCATTACGCAGATAGGCTGTCAACGTATCTACCCTGACAGGAAGTCCCTCGATCAGAACCCTGGCAAGATCTGCAGAATCCATTGCCATGAGAATGTCAATATATGGAACGACATCCTCCGCTACGCATATCCTGTGGATGAGATCTGCGCGAGGCTTCCACTGATCCAGAACCTTCACGAGAAGATCGCGTACTTCATATACTGAGGCAAGCTTTGAGAGAACTCCGGAAAGCTGCTCATACTCATCCTGCGCGATCGAGAGATTCAGAATATCGCTGTACAGAGCCCTCTGGACGTTCCTCGGGGTCATGTTCTCGACCTCATGTCCGGGCCTGTGCAGGAGGACCGCGTCAAGGCGGCCTATCTCTGACTGTATGTCTATCTTCAGTTTCATTTCAAACTATAAGCAAAACATTTGGTAAATATAATGATTTTTCCGGAAAGGAACAAATGGGCATTATTATGGAATATTTGCTACCTTTGTAAAAATTAAAAACATCATGAAAGGAAAGATCATAGGATTTATTTCGGGTATCCTGGTGCTGGCGCTGGCGGCGTTCATCTTCTTCAAGTTCTACTTCGTGTTCGGAGAGGGCGTGAAGGCAGGAGAGCTCAATTTCGTAGTTTATAAGGGATATGTATTCAAGACATATGAGGGAAGGGCTATCCAGGCCGGCTTCGGCAAGGGCAAGGGCACTAATCCCGGAATGATCCAGTCGTACGAATTTGACTTCTCGATTACAGACAAGGCGGTAGCGGATTCTCTCATGAGATGCGGCGGCAAGACTGTCGAACTGCATTACAAGGAGTACCTCGGAACGCTTCCGTGGAGAGGAAAGCAGAAATACATCGTAGACAGGATTGTATCAGTAAGAGACTAATAATCAATACAATATGAAGAAAGTAAGCTTAATCCTGGGCACATTGTGTCTGGGATTGACTTTGTCTGCACAGCCAGGCATTGTCAGCACAAGGGAGGCAAACGATCCGTCCGGTAAGGTCCTCACAATGGAGGAGACAATCCTCTCAAGAGAGCTGTCTCCGGAAAGTCTGTACAGCACATGGACCGGCAGTTCGGAACTTGTGATAAGGAAAGACGGGAAATGGCAGGTATACGATCTTAAGACCGGCGCGCTAAGCGATTACAAGGCCCAGCCTGCCCCTTCACTCAATGCAGTTCCAAAGGGCCAGAGCCTTTACCTGATCGGCAAAGACGGAAAGGAAACCCCGATCGCCGTGAGCGAGAATGACCAGATCACATACGGCCAGTTCGCAAGCCGAAACGAGTTCGGCATCGACGGAGGAATCTTCTGGGCTCCGGACAGCAGCAAGGTGGCATTCTACCGCAAGGACGAGACCAAGGTGACAACCTTCCCTCTCCTTGACATCACCACCCGCACCGGCACTCTCAAGGAGATAAAATACCCTATGGCCGGAATGGATTCGGAGAATGTGCAGCTTGGCATCTATGACATCGCAAGCGGCAAGACCGTCTATGCCCAGGCAGACGACTTCGGATATGACCAGTATCTTACAAACATCAGCTGGTCACCAGACGCATCGAAGATCTTCATCCAGGTCCTCGACCGCAGCCAGAAGCACATGAAGCTGAATATGTACAATGCAGCTGACGGCAGCTTCATCAAGACCATCCTTATCGAGGACAACGACAGATACGTCGAGCCGCAGAACCCTGTATGGTTCGTAAAGGGATCGGACAACATCTTCATCTACCGTACAGACAACAGGGACGGCTACCGCAACCTGTATCTCTGCGACCTTGAGGGCAATGTACGCAGGCTCACAGCGACAGACGCGGACGTAGAGTACATCGCGAACGATGGCAAATATGTATGGTACACATCAGCTGAGGTATCCCCAATCGAGAACCATCTCTTCAGGGTATCGGTAAAGCTTCCGAAGTCGGCTGCGACAAAGGGCGTACCGGCTGTCAAGGTCGGAAATCCGGAAAGACTCACAAAGGCCGAAGGATGGCATACGATAGCGATGAGCCCAGACTGCAAGTACTACACAGACAGCTGGACCAGCCTCTGCAATCCGGGCATGAGTGACCTTTGCAGCTCCGACGGAAAGGTTCTGGCCAGCCTCCACAAGGCAGCAGACCCAACTCTGGACTACGCTTATACAGAAATCTCTCTGGGCACTGTAAAGAGCGCAGATGGAAAATACGACAATTATTACAGACTGATCAAGCCGAAGGATTTCGACCCTGCAAAGAAGTATCCTGTAATCGTTTACGTATATGGAGGTCCTCATTCTCAGATGGTTCAGAACACATTCCTCGGCCAGTTGCGCAGATGGGAAATGTACATGGCACAGCGCGGATATCTCGTATATGTACAGGACAACAGAGGTACATCAAACCGCGGTGCGGAGTTTGAGAAGGCAATCCACGGACAGTGCGGACAGGCAGAGATGGCCGACCAGATCGAGGGCGTAAAGATGCTCATGGATCTGCCGTACGTCGACAAGGACCGTATCGGCGTACACGGATGGAGCTATGGCGGATTCATGACCATATCGCTCATCACAAACTATCCTGACATTTTCAAGGTCGCAGTTGCCGGCGGCCCTGTGATCGACTGGAAGTGGTATGAAGTCATGTATGGCGAGCGCTACATGGATCATCCGGACCGCAATCCGGAAGGTTATGCAAAGACCAGCCTCATCAACAAGGCTAAGGATCTGAAGGGCAAGCTTCTGATCTGCCAGGGCGCGATCGACCCAGTCGTTGTATGGGAGCACAGTCTGAGCTTCATCAGGGAGTGCATCAAGAACAATGTACAGGTAGATTACTTCCCTTACCCATGCGCCGAGCACAATGTGATGGGCAAGGACAGGGTCCACCTGCACGATAAGATATCGATGTATTTCGAGGATTACTTATAACGGAATTCGGAATGATGGCGGTCCTGATATGGGACTGGAGCAACTGAAGCTCCGACGCCGATTATGAATTCCCCTACGACGAACGATGCCTGCACGCCAAAGGAATAGACTTCCGGCGTCGCAGGCATTCTTATTGCCGCCATATCGCCGTCAGAACGAGGGAAAAGGACCGGAGAATAAACCGCTACCGACTGGAAATACTGAGTCCAGAATGTAACCGTAAGGCTGCCGGAAGATCGGAATAGAATTCCTTCCCTCGTGCCCATGCCCCAGTTATTGCCTCTGACACCAAGCTGGGCTCCATAGAGGATACCTGACAGGAAATAGAACCTGCGTCCTATCTTGAGAGTATTTCCGACCATCCTCTGCTCCGAAATATAGAGTTGGGGAACATCTATAGAGTTAGCCCCCAGAAGATTAGAAAAGAACTTTTCAGGATGGTCCTGGTTGAATTCCCCAAAGCCTATGCTTCCGTCAAAGCCATAGACCGGATGAACCGTGAAGACAGGCTTGAGCATGGGCGCATAATGCCAGGGCAGATAGCCTTCAAGCTGTTTGACCGGAACAAAGAGGTCCGGAGACAGGAGAATGGGGATCGGACGCGGAAATGAATCACGCTTTTCCGTCTCCTGCCCTGCCGCGCTGAACCCCATGAGGAGAAGCATAAATGATATGAATATATGTCGTGTCATAATATGTCAAGTCGCACTCACAAAATGGCAAGTACTATGCCCCGAATCAGATTTTTATTCTAACTTTGTATGAAATTGCATTATTCTGCGACAAGCGGAATTGCTGTAAAAGGATTTGTAAAGATGAAATCAGTAAAAGACGTATATAAGATCGGTAAAGGCCCGTCAAGCAGCCATACAATGGGACCTTTCAAGGCTGTAAGACATTACCTGGAGCACCATGAAGACACAGATCGTCTGCATGTGACATTGTATGGTTCACTCGCAGCCACAGGCAAAGGCCACCTTACCGACACAGCTATAGAAGAGGCATTCGCAACATGGAGATTGACAGACAAAGAGACTCTGGAATGCAAGAACAGACGCGGAGGAGACGTCACTATCGAATGGAATCCTAAGGAATTCCTTCAGGTTCATCCGAACGGCATGAAGATCGCATCAGTCAACAGCGATGGCGATCTTTATGACAAATGGACATACTACAGCATCGGAGGCGGAGACATAATCTGCATGGAACAGCCTCTTGAAGCAGAAGAGAATGGAAGCCTTTACGAGATGACCACGCTTACTGAAATCATGCAGTGGTGCAATAATACAGGACGTTCATTCTGGGAATATGTAGACGACGTCGAAGGCAAGGACGGTGTGTGGGAACATCTTGAACTCGTCTGGAAGGTCATGCAGGAGGCAGTAGAGCGTGGAATCGAACAGGAAGGAGCACTCCCCGGCCCTCTCCATATCCGCAGAAAAGCCATGAGCTATCATGTAAGGGCATTCGGACAAGGTGATACCTTCAAGACCCGCGGACTCGTATTCGCATATGCTTTGGCAGTAAGCGAAGAGAATGCATGCGGAGGCACAATTGTGACAGCGCCGACATGCGGTTCATGCGGAATCATGCCTAGCGTACTCTATCACATGAAGACCCGATACGGATTCAGCGACACAAGGATTCTCAGAGCCTTGGCGACAGCAGGACTCATAGGCTGCGTCGTAAAGCACAATGCTTCCGTATCAGGAGCTGAAGTTGGATGTCAGGGAGAAGTCGGAGTCGCATGTGCGATGGCGGCAGCAGCTGTAGCGCAGCTCATGGGAGGAAGCCCGTCGCAGATCGAATATGCAGCAGAAATGGGTCTGGAGCACCATCTTGGCCTTACTTGCGACCCTATCGGAGGTCTTGTTCAGATCCCATGCATCGAGAGAAACGCCTACGCAGCAGCCAGAGCAATGGATGCCGGAATATATGCATTATACACAGATGGCCTGCATAGAGTAAGCTTCGATCAGGTAGTAAACGTAATGAAGCAGACAGGCGATGATCTTCCGTCTCTCTATAAAGAGACAAGTGAAGGCGGACTTGCTAAAGCGCTGAAGTAAAATACAAGCGGGACTCGAATGAGTCCCGCCGAAAAGAAAATTAGAATTGAATTGTGTGTGTTATAGAATGTACTTTCACAAGTACAATGCAAAGATAGTAACTGCCAAGACCTTTTACCTATCATTTCAACGGCCAATTCTATCACTTTTGTCGTATTTTTGTTAAATTGCGCAAAATCCCAGGAATATGGACATCTCTATCTACGATAATTACAGCGGAGTTAACCGAGACTTCAATTTCTTCCAGATTGATGGAGAGTACAAAATGTGCGACTCGTTCTTGACAATCCTTTGCATGAGAGGAAGAGCAAGATTCAGGATCAGACTCCATGACATTGAGATCAAGAGAGGTTCATATCTCGTGATCGGCTCAAATGACCCTTTCTATATAGTGGAAAGCAGCGAGGACTTCCATATCGACGTGGTTCGCGTCGGAGAATCCGTATTCTCACTATCGTACGACGAGGTTCTGAAGAACAGACTGGAAAGGCTCACAGCCAACAGCCCTACAAGCAAGATCAGCGAGAGAAAGACCATGATGTTCCATATCATACACTCTTACCTTAAGGTACTGATGAAGGAACGACATGACTTCTATCGCGATATGATCATCTATGAATATGTAAAGATATTCCTTTACGAGGCATGCCACATCCTTGACGACACTCATAGCATATCAAATCTAGGCAAGAAGGACAGAAGCATTACAAACCAGTTCTTCCAGATGGTGGAAAGCGAATTCAAGGAAAACAGACAGGTGGAAGACTACGCTGAGAAAATAGGAATATCATCCAAGCATCTGGCACATGTAATCAAGAAGTCAACAGGAAAATACCCTTCCGAATGGATGGACAACTATGTGCTCCTTGAATCGAAACGAATGCTGAGAACAAGCGATGAAAGCATACAGAGCATCAGTTATGACCTGAACTTTGCCACACCGTCCCATTTCGGCAAATTCTTCAAGAAAAGGACAGGAATGACACCTAAGGAATTCAGAAACAGCATGAAATCTAACGTATAAAACTATGGGAAAGAGTAAATTCGACACTTGCTTCTTTGAGAGGTATGCTCAGATATGTCTGGCGACTCTTCTGGGAGACAGCTACAAGCCTCTGATAAACGTAGACAGACCGGATCTGCAGATGCCGGACCATTCGCTGGGCATAGAGGTGACCCGTGCGATGGAACCGAAAAAGGACGTGGCTCACGATCTGCTGAAGGAGATGGCCGGATTTGAAGTAAGCAATGAAGATAAGGAAGAAGTAGACCAGATCATAAAGAGCGGTTACGGATACGGTCTTCAGAACGGAAAATATATCGGACATCTCGAATATGACTACTGGGCACTCGCCCAGCCTCTTCGTCGCATCATCGAGAGCAAGGTTCACAAGGTAGGCTCAGGCTTCTACGGTGAGTTCAACGAATACGGACTTTACATCTTCTGCAAGGATGACCTTACAGAGGAAGAAGTCCTCATGACCATAGATTACACATGCGACCTGCAAAGACATCTTGACATCAAGTATTCAAAGATGTACCTGTCGCTTATCGACAAGCTTTACGTGTGTGACCTGAGTTCATCGGACCACACTGAGGGACCAGCAAAATGCGCATCCCATGAGATAACCCCTGGAATGCGCAGACTGTTCTTCATGCAGGCTTTTATAGATTAGCAGTCTTTGCCGCTACCTTTCCTGCGTAATATGCGAAGTCCTCTGAGCTGTCGGCGAAGAGGATGCCGCGTGATGAGTTGATGAGAAGGCCGCCATGATCGTTTGCTCCATGAGCGATGACCTCCTCTGCCGATCCTCCCTGAGCTCCTACACCAGGTACGAGGAAGAAGTTGTCAGGACAGAAGCTGCGGAGTTCCTCCAGCTTGTCAGCCTTGGTTGCACCTACGACGAACATCATGTTGTCCGGAGTAGAGATCTCCATCATTTCCTCCATAACAGCCTGATAAAGCGGCTTTCCGTCCTTCTGCGCGCTCTGGAACTGATAAGCGGAAGCATTTGATGTCAAAGCAAGTACGATAGCCCACTTGTCCTTATACTCAAGGAAAGGAGTCACACTGTCTGCACCCATATATGGAGCGATTGTGACAGCATCGAAATCCATTTCCTCAAAGAAAGCCTTCGCATACATCTTCGCTGTATTTCCGATATCTCCCCTCTTTGCATCTGCAATAAGGAATATCTCCGGATACTTTGTACGGATATAGTCTACAGTTGCATCAAGTGCACGCATTCCGTCAATGCCATAGCATTCATAGAATGCAAGGTTTGGCTTATATGCGACACAATGTTCAGCAGTGGCGTCTACAATCGCCTTGTTGAACTCTATGATTGAGCGTGCCTTTCCCTTGTAAAGTTCGCCCTTGATAGCAAGTTCGCCTTTATTGGCCAATGCCTTTATATGTTCAGGCATCTTGTCAAAATCCACATCCAGGCCTACGCAAAGCATGCTCTTCTTTGCCTGGATCTGCTCGTATAACTGTTTTCTGTTCATATCTTAATAATATCTATAGAATAATGCGATGGCCTCCATTCCGGCAAAAAGCTGCTTCAGGAGATAACTCTCGTTCGGTGAGTGAATTGTATCTCTCTCAAGTCCGAATCCCATGAGGAGAGGATCGATACCGAGAATACGCTGAAGATCGGCAAGAATAGGAATCGAACCGCCTCCACGTGAAGGGACAGGCTCAATGCCATAAACCTCAGTCATAGCCTTCTCTGCTGCCTTGTATGCAGGAGATGAAATCGGGATAAGGAAACCGTCTCCTCCATGATGAGGGATAACCTCGACCTTTACATAATCAGGAGCGATAGAAAGGAAATGCTCGGTGAAGAGCTTTGTGATCGTCGCGCTGTCCTGGTTAGGAACAAGTCTCATGGAAATCTTGGCATGAGCAACGGAAGGAAGCACTGTCTTGGCTCCTTCTCCTGTATAGCCGCCCCAGATACCGTTCACATCAAGGCATGGACGGATACCTGTACGCTCGAGAGTGCTATATCCTTCTTCACCCTTAACCTCCTTGATATCAAGGAATTCCTTATACTCTTCAAGATCGAACGGAGCACGTGAAAGCTTAGCTCTGTCCTCCTCTGAAAGCACCACGACGTCATCATAAAATCCCTTGACAGTAATATGTCCATCCTTGTCAATGAGGGATGATATCATGTCGCAAAGTACATTGATAGGGTTTGCAACCGCTCCGCCATAATGTCCCGAATGAAGGTCTTTGTTAGGACCTGTCACCTTCACCTCGACATATGAAAGTCCACGCATTCCGCAGTTGATCGAAGGGACTGACTCAGAAATCATGGTAGTATCTGATACAAGGATGATGTCTGCAGCGAGAAGTTCCTTGTTTTCAGAAGCCCAGGCTGCAAGAGAAGGGCTTCCGATTTCCTCCTCACCTTCGAGGATGAACTTAACATTATGTTTGAGAGCACCTTCACGCACCATGAACTCAAATGCCTTGATATGCATGAAAAGCTGACCCTTGTCATCATTTGCGCCGCGGGCATAGATTGCACCGTCACGGATCTCCGGCTCGAAAGGATCGGAATGCCAGAGCTCGATAGGATCTACAGGCTGTACGTCATAATGGCCATATACAAGCACAGTAGGCAGCGACGGATCAATGATCTTCTGTCCGAATACTACAGGATGACCGGTAGTAGGATACACCGCAGCCTCGTCTGCACCAGCTTCCTTAAGAAGCTCCACAAGTCTTTCTGCACAACGAAGCATATCGGGCTTGTGCTGCTCGAGCGAGCTGACCGACGGGATCCTGAGAAGAGAGAAAAGCTCTTCAAAGAATCTTTCCTTATTGGTTTCAATGTACTGTTTCATGGTTATAATGTTATTTGGCAAGTTTTTCCTTTGCGTAAGCGAGTGTGAGCTTGAATGTCTTCTTGTTTGAAGACGGAGCATCATACATGGCATCGGTCATGATGGCCTCACATATAGAACGGAGTCCACGAGCACCAAGCTTGTTCTCTATAGATGTATCTACAATAAGATCAAGCACTTCCGGTTCTACAACCAGTTTGATTCCGTCAAGTTCAAACATCTTCTCATACTGCTTCATCAGGGCATTCTTCGGCTCTGTAAGAATCCTCTTGAGGGCATCTCTGTCAAGATGGTCAAGGTATGTGATGACCGGGAGTCGTCCGATGATCTCCGGAATGAGACCATATGAACGGAGATCCTGAGCCTCTACATATCTGAGAAGATTGTCCTTGTCGATCTGCTGTTTGTTGGAAGCATTGAATCCGATCACCTGTGTATTGAGTCGCTGTGCAATCCTGCGTTCGATTCCCTCGAATGCACCTCCACAGATAAAGAGAATGTTCTGTGTATTCACATGAAGGAACTCCTGCTCCGGATGCTTGCGGCCTCCCTGAGGCGGAACATTCACAACACTTCCTTCGAGGAGCTTGAGCATAGCCTGCTGCACTCCTTCTCCTGACACGTCACGGGTTATCGAAGGATTATCGCTCTTGCGCGCAATCTTATCAATCTCGTCGATGAACACAATACCTCTTTCCGCTCTCGCAACGTCATAGTCAGACTCCTGAAGAAGACGTGAAAGAATACTCTCGACATCCTCACCGACATATCCGGCTTCAGTAAGGACTGTAGCGTCGACTATCGTGAACGGCACATTAAGAAGCTTCGCTATAGTCTTGGCCATCAAAGTCTTACCCGTACCGGTAGGTCCTACCATGAGGATGTTTGACTTCTCAAGTTCAAACTCGTTTTCTGCATCAAGATTGTTGTTGATACGCTTATAATGGTTGTATACCGCAACAGAAAGAAGTTTCTTAGCCCTGTCCTGACCGATCACATACTGATCAAGGAACTCATGTATCTCCTTCGGCTTGTGAAGCGACTCGACCTTTCCGACCGGCTTTGAAGGCTTAGACGCCCTGTCAAAGTCCTTGAGATAGTCTCCTGCAAGCTTCACACATTCCGAACAGATACATGCATCCATACCCTGAAGCAGAAGCGGAACCTCTTTCTCGCTTCTTCCACAGAACATACAATATCTGTTGCTTTTGCTTGACTTGGCCATATGTTATTTCTTTCTGGTAAGTATCTCATCAATCATTCCGTACTCCAGAGCCTCCTGAGAAGTCATCCAGAAATCACGGTCGCCATCTGCATAGATCTTTTCAAGCGGCTGACCTGAATGCTCGGATATGATGGTGTAAAGTTCCTTTCTTGTCTTCTCGATCTCCTGCGCTGCAATGAGGATGTCGGAAGCCTGACCACGAGCACCTCCGAGAGGCTGATGGATCATGACTCTTGAATGCTTGAGAGCCGATCTCTTGCCTGGAGCACCTGCGCAAAGAAGAACCGATCCCATTGACGCTGCCATTCCCGTACAGATTGTAGCCACATCTGGCTCGACGATCTGCATGGTGTCATAGATAGCAAGACCTGAAGAAACCTGACCTCCTGGAGTGTTGAGATAAAGCGAAATATCGCTTGAACTGTCATTTGAGGCAAGGAAAAGAAGCTGTGCTGTGATGATGTTGCTTACATCATCGTCAATTCCAACACCGAGGAAGATGATTCTATCCATCATAAGACGGCTGAAGACATCCATTGACGCCACGTTGAGCTTTCTCTCCTCGATGATGGTAGGATTGATATAGCTGTCAAGCGCAGACTGATAGCGGTGCATGGTCATTGAGCTGATTCCGTGCTCAAGGACGGCATATTTATTAAATTCCTTATTCATATCTGGGATTAAAAAAGGCCGGCTCAAGCGAGCCGGCCTGTAAGTCAAATTATTTCAACTCGCGGAACTTCTCAACTGAGATCTTCTTCTTCTTGAGAGTAACGACCTCACGTACAGCAGCGAATGTCTTCTCGTTCTCTACCTGATCGAGAATTCTTCTGCCCTGCTCCTCCTGTGAGAGGATGTTCTTTGCGAATGCCTCAAGCTGCTCCTCAGGAACATTGTTCATACCGTACATTGCGAACTGGTATGCAGCGAAGCCCTTAGCGCTTGCAAGGAGGTCAGCCTCCTCGATGTTCACGTTGTACTTCTCCATGAGGTAGCCGCGAACCATCTGCCACTTGTAGTCAACGATGAAGAGAGGCCAATCCTTCTCAATGTCCTCCATAGTGAACTTGCCCTCGTTGATAACGAAGATCCATCTCTTGAGGAAGTTCTCGGCAACAGTTACGTTTGCCTTCTCGAGGAGGTACTCCTTTGCATCCTTAGAGAAACGGAAATCAGCCTCCTGAGCGTACTCAGCGCGGATTCTCTCCTCTACCTTTGCATCGAACTCAGCCTCAGTCTTCACACCGAAGATCTTCTCGAAAGTCTCCTCAGTAAGAGGTGCGTTTACGAATGTCTTCACATTCTTCACTGTCATCTTGAACATTGGATCGAGAGTTGCGAGCTCGTCCTTGTTAACCTTAAGCATTGAAGCGCGGTCAGTCTCGTTCTCGAATGCCTCGTTTACGTTCACGTCAAGAACATCGCCTGGCTTAACTCCTACGAAAGACTTTCTTGCAGCCTCTGCTACATTGCGGAGAGCAACATATGTACCCTCTACCTTAGTCTCGCCCTGCTCGAAGTCAACGATGATGAAATCCTCTTCCTTAGCAGCCTCACCCTCTTCAAGTGAACCGTACTGACGGAGAAGGTTATCCTTCATCTCGTTCTTTGCAGCCTCAGTAACTGTGATTGTATAATATGTAACCTCATCCTCCTTTGAAAGCTCGAAAGAAATCTCAGGATTCTGTGCAAGATCAAACTTGAATGTGAAATCGTTGCCGTTCACCCACTCGTTCTGGATGTGCTCCTCGCTTGGAAGCGGCTCACCGAGTACGCGAAGGTTGTTCTCCTTGATATAGTTGTTGAGACCCTCAGCGATTACATCGTTGACTGCGTCTACAAGAGCATTCTGGCCATACATCTTCTCTACGAGAGACATAGGAACCATTCCTTTTCTGAAACCCTTGATGTCAGCCTTCTTTCTGAAGTCAACAAGTCTTTTCTTCATGCTTTCAGCATAGTCATCCTTTGCAATTGAAAGGGTAAGTTCGAGATTGAGATCGTCAATTCTGTTTTCTACAATATTCATATTATATGTTTTTAATTATTATTCATGCATATAGCGCCATGACGGGCGCCACAAAATAGCTTGCAAAAATAATCATTCTACACGACATTTCAAAATGTCATTTTTTCACCTTTACATTCCTCTTAGGGTATGAAATACGAGAATGATACATCTGCTGAAGATAAGCTTTTATCGTCTCCTTCAATGTACTTACTTCACAAAGCGAAATATCAGCATCATCAAACTGATTTTCAGCTGCCTTTCCGTTTACAATCCTGTCCACAAGAGCAGAAATGCTTTCCGGAGAATAATCCTTGAGACTTCTTGATGCAGCCTCCACGGCATCACAGATCATAAGCACCACCTGTTCTTTAGAGACAGGTTTTCTGCCGTCGTAATAGAAATCAGAAGTATCCTCAGGGTCACCGCCACCATTGAGATACATGGTCAGGAAATATGCAGTGCTCGTTGTACCGTGATGGGATGCAATGAAATCCTTGATCACGCCAGGAAGGCCATGCTTGTCAGCCATGGCAAGTCCATCCGAAACATGCTTGATTATATCATGGGCGCTCTCCTTAGGCGTCAGTCCTTCATGGTAGCGTACTCCGGAAGTCTCATTTTCGGTAAAGCAACGAGGGTTGGCTATCTTTCCGATGTCATGATACAAGGCACCGGCACGCACAAGAAGCACATTGGCATCGATAGAGCGGGCAGCGGCATCAGCCAGATTCATCACCTGAAGTGAATGCTGGAATGTGCCCGGAGCCTTGTCGGCAAGCTCTCGAAGAAGCTTGTTGTTGGTATCGCTGAGCTCAGCAAGCTTCGTATTGGAAACTAGCTTGAAGATCTTTTCGAAAAGGAAGATGAAAGGATAACATGCCACTGAAAGCAATGCTCCAAGTCCCATATCAAGAACCGTATGATAATCAGCAAGTCCTCCTATTCCATCAGTCAGCCTGAACGCTCCCCATACGACGGTCATCACGACAAAGACAATGAATGCTGTGACAAACTGGAGCCAACCTCTGTTGAAATAACCGAATACCAGCATCGCGATACTTCCCGCCACGAGATACATGACAAAAAGTTCAACTCCCGCCGGAGAGAACATCAGCATAGGAAGAAGCGAGATGAAATATACCGAGAACACTACCCTTTTTGTAAAGAATGCAAGAAGGTAAAGTGAAATCAGCGTAAACGGCATCAGATAGAAAAGGGATGGATCCATACGAGCCACGATGCATGATCCCACTGCCGCCAACGTAAAGATGAGCAGAATATAGAGATATTTGTTGAACTCATCGAAAATCCTGAAATTGCAATAGCATAAGGCTAGGAAAAGGACAAAGACGATACAGAAGGCGAGGAATATGTTTCCGATCCACATATATGCTCTGTCTCCGTCATAACCTACGCTCATATTATACTCTGCCTTGTACGACTCAAGAAGCTGTTCTATTTCCGCGGTCACCATCTCTCCTTCCGAGACTATTGTCTGACCCGCTCTCACAACTCCCTGAGTTACAGACACATAATTGACACTTTCTTCATGGACGAGATCCGTTGTCTGCTGGTCATAGATAAGGTCTGGCACGATGAGGGACTCCAGAGATGCAGCTGCATAAAGAGAGTCGGTATCACATCCCGGACAGGCTGCAGCCAAGACATCACGAAGATACGCCGAGGCAGTTTCAAGAGTAAAAAGCTCTGTCACAGGGACTTTCTCGGCCCTTCTGTTTTTCTGCACATATATCAGTCCATCTCCGGCATCCATGGTTTCGGACAGATCAAGTCCGACTGTCGGCGCAAGAATACCCTTTGAATACAGGAATGTCAAGGCTTCCGCTACCGGCACCCTGGCATCCGACCATTTTCCCAGATCAAGAGAATACACTGCAGCTGTACTTCTTGAAGCGATCTGCCCATCGAGCCTATAGTATGGTATCACGTTCGACCCTGCTTTCTCCCTCTCTTCCTGAAGCTGGGCTTCAGTCTTCAGTATCGGAAAGTCAAACTGCGCAATAAGGGTTTCATACAACCATGGCGAACCCTTCCTGTAGTCATAATTGAACTGAGGGCTCTTCGGCATCATGAATACGAGGAGCAGAAAGAGGGCTATCAATGGCAGATAGGCTCTGAATCTCTTAGGGAAATTGATCTTCTCCATATAGTTAAATCATCAACCATTTAAACACTTCATCAGTGCCTACGCTTTTCACGTCGACACTGATGCAGCAATATATATTCCATGTAAATGCTTACGCGTCAATGTTTGCGTAATGCGCGTTCTGCTCGATGAACTCTCTACGAGGCGGAACATCGTCACCCATGAGCATTGAGAATGTACGCTCAGCCTCCGCAGCATTTTCAATTGTGATCTGACGAAGAAGGCGCTTCTCCGGATCCATTGTAGTGCTCTGGAGCTGCTCGGCGCTCATCTCTCCAAGACCTTTGTAACGCTGTACGAACACGCCCTTCTCGGATCCCTTGCCAAGCTGGAGGGTTGCCTCCTTACGCTGCTGCTCAGTCCAGCAGTAGATCTCCTCCTTACCCTTCTTTACAAGATAGAGCGGCGGAGTCGCAAGGTATACATATCCGTTCTTGATCAGGTCGATCATATAGCGGAAGAAGAATGTAAGGATAAGCGTCGCGATATGGCTACCGTCGACATCGGCATCGGTCATGATGATCACCTTATGGTAGCGGAGCTTGCTGAGGTTCAATGCCTTGCTATCTTCCTCAGTACCTACTGTAACGCCAAGGGCAGTATAGATATTGCGGATTTCCTCGCTCTCGAAGACTCTGTGCTCCATCGCCTTCTCTACATTGAGGATCTTACCTCTGAGCGGAAGAATTGCCTGAGTGTTACGGTCACGTCCCTGCTTTGCAGTACCACCCGCAGAGTCTCCCTCGACAAGGAAGAGCTCACAGATCTCAGGATTGCGCGAAGAACAGTCGGCAAGCTTACCCGGCATTCCCGCTCCTGACATGACAGTCTTTCTCTGGACCATCTCACGTGCCTTGCGGGCAGCATGACGTGCTGTTGCAGCAAGGATCACCTTCTCGACGATCATCTTCGCCTCCTTAGGATTCTCCTCAAGATACTGCTCGAGAGCAGCCGCAGTAGCCTGCGATACAGCTGAAACAACCTCACCGTTTCCGAGCTTGGTCTTGGTCTGGCCCTCGAACTGAGGCTCAGCCACCTTTACGGAAACAACAGCTGTAAGTCCTTCACGGAAGTCATCAGCCGCAAGGTCAAACTTGAGCTTTGCGAGCATTCCTGCCTTATCCGCATAGTTCTTCAAGGTTCTGGTAAGACCCATCTTGAATCCCTGGAGATGCGTACCACCCTCGATCGTGTTGATGTTGTTTACGTATGAGTATATCTTCTCAGTATAGCTTGTATTGTACTGGAGAGCGATTTCGATAGGGATGATCTTGTCTGTCTCGAGGTAGATCGGAGCCTCGATAAGCTTCTCTGCACCACCGTCAAGATAGTCTACAAACTCCTTGAGACCTTCCTTCGAATAGAAGATGTCGCTTCTGTAATGGGTTGTCTCAAGCTCATTTCCATTCTCATCGATATCGTTGATGAGATTTCTCTTGTCAGTCAAAGTAAGACGGATGCCCTTGTTCAGATATGCAAGCTCACGAAGACGTGCTGCAAGAGTGTCATACTTATAGACGGTTGTAACCTGGAAAATCTCCGGATCCGGATGGAAGGTAACGGTAGTACCTGTATCGTCAGCATCACCTACAACCTCAACTGGCTTGTATGGCTTACCCTGCGAATACTCCTGTACGAATACCTTTCCCTCACGATGGATCTCAGCCTTGAGATAATCAGAAAGGGCGTTCACGCAGGATACACCGACACCGTGGAGACCACCGGAAACCTTATAGCTGTCCTTGCTGAACTTACCACCGGCATGAAGGACTGTAAGCACAACCTCGAGAGCCGAACGGTTCTCCTTCTCGTGCATTCCTGTAGGAATACCTCGTCCGTTATCGCTTACAGTGATCGAATTATCTTCATTGATCGACACATTGATATCAGTACAGTATCCGGCAAGAGCCTCGTCGATACTGTTGTCGACAACCTCATATACAAGATGATGGAGACCTCTTTCACCGACGTCACCGATGTACATCGAAGGTCTCTTTCTTACGGCCTCAAGGCCTTCCAACACCTGAATGCTGTTCGCGGAGTACTGCTCCGCAGCAACATTGTTGATTTCGTTCTCGTTCATTATATTATCTAAACTTTTCTATTATCTGCTTATTGAAACAGCCAGCCACGAAGGGCTGAACAAACGGACAAATTTAGTTATTTTTCCTATAAATTCAAACAGATTCCGACACTAAAATACAGGCCTTTTTCTGCATAAAGAAGATTACGCTGGATGGCCATATTCAGAAGGTTTCCACCTCTGAACCAGAGGGAAAGATCCTTTCTTAAAAGATATTCGAAATCAATTCCGAGATCGGCATATCCAGGGACCTTTGCATCTTTGACCGAACCATCAGGGAAGGCCACACTTCCCTTCTGTCTCGCGGTAGCAAAGCTGCAGTCTGCACCAAGGAAGATGCGCTTGCTCCAATTGTAACTGAAGGACACATCACCTTTCAGGGCAGACGGGAGGAAATAGCCTCCTGTAAGCTGATCCTTATCCTCGTACCAGCAATACCGGTATCCCAGATTTCCCTCAAAACGGAATCTCTCCACCTCCCAACGCCAGTCAGCAGCAACATATGCCTTACGATACCCTGCATAAGCGATTCCCGGCATTAAGACCGGTTCAGCATTTCCCGGCAGATTTCCGACCGTAACAGTCTCGACAGGAGCGTTACCCAGAACAGAATATCCTGCATGTACATTATATCCGAACCTCGAGCCAAGTCGTCCGTCCACACCGGCAGACACCGCAAAATTCTCGATCGTATTATCCATGAGGACACCTCCATGAGCATAAAGAAGATCAAGATGATGATTCTCCTGCTTAAGGGCAGAGAAGCTGTTCACCTTAGAGCCTCCACCGATCTTCGCATATGCCTTAAGAGCACCTGGAACAAGCTGATAATCAACAGTTACATCCGGATAGATGAACGGTCTTTTTGTTTCAAAACAACCGGAATCTGCTGAGGGTATCAGCGGTTCTATTCTGAATCCGGCATCAATTGCAAGACGTCCTTTTCTGTAAAGATAGTGAGGAGCAAAGGTCAGTTTCGAAACACCTGTATCTCCATATGAATAATTCTCCACGCCTATTTCGAACAGCGCCTTATGCTCATCCATCAGAACCGCCTTGAGCTTACCGTTCAGGCTGAACACATTTTCGGTAAGACCGTCACTCAAGTAATCATCCAGATCATCCTTATACGTGAGCACATCCTTTCCGAAACGATACGACGCCAAGACCTCATAATTCATGAACTGCCCATGGTCCTTCGAAGCCACGCCGGCATTAAGAGCAATCGCATTGAATGAATCGCGTCTGAGACCATAACGCTCCGCTATTCCCAGATACGAAACTCCGGCACGTGCACTACCGTATGTCCAATCATATCGTCCGTCCACACCTGCCTGACTGAGCATATCCAAGTCTGTCCTGGGATAGGATTTTTTCTTCATGCCAAGATCAAGGACTTCTCCCGTCTGCTCGGAAAAGCCCGAAGGTTTCCTGTACTCACCTACATACGAACGGTGGCGCGCATACACATCAACCTTAAGATCATTCCTTGTGACAGGAGTCCAGAGGAAATCCGCCTCAGGATGCAAACTCAGACTTTCAAAACCATTTCCCGCCCCAAGCCTCAGATACATTGACTCAAATTCAGGAACAGACACAACAGGCTGCATATCAAGAGAATAGGGCTTAAACTCATATGCTCCCTTGTATGGATTTTCAAAGACCTCATAATCGAAATCCAGATCGAACCTCAGGACAGAATCAGGCACAGCCATCTCAAAGAGCGGCTTGTTCACCTCCATCACCTTACCTTCATACGCCTTGCTTACCTCAACCGTAGGATCAAGATTCTGAGCGGAAGCCATCATCGGGAAAGCTACAGCTGCCGCCAGCATCATAATATATATTCTTGCTTTCATATGTCTTTTCAATTTTCTATTCTACTGGGCCATCATCTCATTAAGTTTCTTCAGACGCATAGCCACATTGTCCTGCACATCGTCATCAGCGCTCTGCGCCTCATATCCGTCCCTTACGCTCTCAAACGTCGCCTTCGCCTGCTCAAGATCACCACGTTCCACGAAAGAATCGCCAAGTACTATAAAGCTCTTCGCAAGCCAGTATACCTGAGGAGATCCTGCATCGGAGAATGCATATACCTTGTTCTCCACCTCTTCAAATTCGCCCTTGTCATAGCTGTCCTGGATAAGGAGATATGCCGCCTCGGCTCCATACTGTCCGGAAACGTCCTTAGCCATCTTTCCAAGTATCTCAAAGGCCTCATTTCTTCGGCTTGTAGCAAGATAAGCCTTAGCCTGGACATACATGGCCTCAGAAGCCATGGCAGCTGTAGTGCGGTCATCTGCAATCACTTCCTCCGCGTTCTTTACGGCATCCGCCCACTTATGTCCGCGATATGCCGAACGCATCATACCGACGATTGCAGCGTATTTATTGTTGTCGAGAAGGGCTGCGGTACGAAGAGATGAATACCCTCCGTATGCATCCTCCCAATGCTCAAGTCTGTATGAGATATCCGAGAAATTCAGCATCGAAAGCTCCACGAAAGAACCCTCGCCATTCTCTATGACCTTACGATAGCTGTCACAAGCCTGATCGTATCTGCCGAGCATCCTGTAAGACTCAGCCTTGTAGAAGTCAGCCTTATATACATTTCTTCCGTCAGGGTACTGATCGATATATGCGTCCAGCGAAACGAGGGCCTTCTGATAATTCTCAGACAGGAAGATCTGCTCGGCCGCATTGAAGATCATGTCCTCCTTCTCTGCCTCTGTCTTCGTGCCACCCTTGCCGATACCGTCGATATAAGCGATGTACTCCTCTGGAGTGTTCTTTATCTGATAGATCGATTCGATCGCCGCGAGTGCATCTTCCACATAAGCAGACTTCGGCATCTTCTCCACGACTGTCTTGTAATGGCCAAGAGCCTCATTGTACTGCGACTGGTTCCTTGCGAGGGAGCCAAGCTCAAGGTATGCCCTTGCCATATAAGTACTGTCCTTCACTCCCTTGGCAAGAAGTTCAAAGCACTCCTGCGCCTTTTCATCCTGATAGCCGGACACATACGAACGGCCAAGCTCATAAAGCGCCTCAGGATAGAACTCCGCCTCAGGCGATGCCTTCAGCACATTCGAAAGCAGCTCGATCTTCTTTGCAGGCTTCTTGGAAAGTCCATATGACAGAGCAGCCTGATAATACGGATAGATATTATTGACATCCATGTACTCGTCAAGCACGGCATCGTATGCCAGACACGCCTTCTTGTAGTCCCTCATTATGAAATGACAGTCTGCAATACGGACAAGCGCCTCCTGACGATATGTCTTTCCAGACTCAGACACATACTCAGAGAACCACCTCAACGCAGCATTGTAATCCTCATTCTTGAAATGGCAGTATGCGATGTTGTATGGAATCACCTCATTTTCCTTCTGTCCATAAAGGGCCGAGATATTGTAAAGGTCGGTAAAGACATCAAGAGCTTCCTTGTACTGGTCGTTTCTATAATATGACTCTGCAAGCCAGAACCTCGACATCTGGTTGAAACGCGAACTTCTGTCAGAATAATATGCTGCAGCCTTAAGACATGGGATAGCAAGACGATATGAGCCGTTCTTTACGAGCTGATTCGCTCGCAGATAATTGGCCTTCATATAGTTAGACACCATACCTTCATCAAGTTCATCGATCTTGTCATATGCATTCACCGCACCCTCATAGTCACGGTCGTACAAAGCGGCGACAGCGATATAAGCATTGATTCTCTGCTCCTGCTCCTTAGCCGGATACGCCTTGATGTAATCGTTGAATACGGATGTATCTTCATTAAGGTCGAAAGCGAGTTTCGCCCAATTGTAGAATGCGTCCTCGGTAAGCTCACGGTCATGCGAAACCAGGGCAGCTTCCTTGAACGCATCAAGAGCAGCGACCTTGTTCTTGATCTGGATATATGAATATCCCATCTGATAATTCGCAATCTGTCCCAGCGAATCCGTACGGTCCTTCATATTCTTGTAATTCGCGACCGCACCCTCATAATCTTCCAGAGCATACAGAAGCGATCCGCTGTAGAACCAGTCTGCACGGGTCTTGCCTGCCTCGCCCGCACCTGTAACGAGTTCATAATATTTCTTCGCATTGTCAACGTCTTCCTGGACAAGGTAAGACTCCGAGATGATACGTGCCAGATGAGGCTTTCTCTCTTCCGGAACAGCCGCATACATCGCTTCACCCTTGTCAGTGACATACTTGTAGTCATTGAGCATGAAGCGGCATTCGAGGATGTAATACGCTGCGATATCAGCAAAACGATTGTCCTGTTCTGCTTTCTTAAGCCATCTTTCCGCCTCAGCAAAATCCTTTTCCTGATAGTTTATGTATCCGATTGCATATCTTGCAGGAGCAGTATAATCCGAAATCTTACGGCTCTCTACTTCTCTGAAGATCTTTTCGGCCTGGGCGTTCTCGCCTCTTTCCATCTTGCAGTAGGCCTTCTTGAAAAGGAACTCGTCCACCTGATCCGGGCGAAGCCAGTCTTCCTGAACATCGTCAAATATCTTCTCAGCGTTCGTGTACTCACCCTCTGCGAACAGATTCAGGGCATGGAGATACTTTATCTGAAAGACATGGACCGACTGGGGATTCTCCTGGAGATACGCATTCATAGCCGACTGATAACCCGGAACTTTCCTGACTATGTCTTCTATTACAGCTTGCCCCTTGTCATGCGTCTGAGCGACTGACTTGAAAGGAGTTACAGTTATAACAGCGGCAGCCAGCGCTACCAATATTGTCTTCTTATTCATGTTCAAACTAAAATTTTACAAATTTAACCATTTTTCCACTATATTTGTGTGATTATACTGATTTTTTAAGCATGGAAGACAAGACACCTATCATATCCTTCAAGGATGCCGACATCGTCAACGGAGAAGCCATTGTGATATATAACCTCGACATGGATGTATATCCTGGAGATTTCGTATACATCGTAGGAAAGGTCGGAACAGGAAAGACCTCGATCATCAGGACGATCATTGCCGAAAACCCACTGACCAAGGGAAGCGGAGTGACATGCGGATTCAAGCTTAACGGCATCAAAGACAAGGAGATACCGTACCTCAGGAGGAAGATGGGAGTCGTATTCCAGGATTTTCAGCTCCTGATGGACAGAAGCGTGGAAGACAACCTTTCATTCGTGCTGAAGGCTACAGGCTGGAGGAACGAGGAGGAGATGTCGAAGAAGATAAAGCAGGTGCTGGAATCCGTAGGCATGGAAAGAAAAGCGCACAAGATGCCTCATCAGCTTTCCGGAGGAGAGCAGCAGCGTATCGCCATTGCACGCGCCTTGCTCAACGAACCTGCCGTGATCATTGCCGATGAGCCTACCGGAAACCTTGATAACGAGACAGCCGACGGCATCATGCAGCTCCTCACAGGCATCAACAAGGAAAAAGGAACCGCAATCGTGATGGTCACCCACAACAGACAGATATTCGAGAAATATCCTGGCCGCGTGATGGTATGCAAAGACGAGACCTGCTTCGAGCAGGGAGAAGATGACGCCATCGACCTCGAACTCACTATCTGACATGGAGCTTTCAGAAAGATACGCCAGGATAACCGATTGGTTTTCAAAGAATATGGAGATTGCGGAAACGGAGCTCCATTATGATTCTCCGTTCCATCTCCTGATCGCCGTGATCCTGTCTGCGCAATGCACGGACAAGCGTGTGAACATGCATACGCCGCAGATATTCACCCGTTTCCCAGAGCCGTCAGACCTGGCATCCGCTTCTTTTGAAGAAGTATACGAACTCATCAGATCCATATCATTCCCGAACAACAAAGCCAGGCATCTCATAGGCATGGCAAAAAAACTTGTAGAGGATTTCGACAGCATAGTGCCATCAGAGACATCACAGCTTGAGACACTCCCGGGAGTAGGACGAAAGACAGCAAATGTAATAGCTTCCGTGATCTATGACAAGCCTGTGATCGCCGTAGACACTCATGTATTCCGCGTTTCCCGCAGACTCGGTCTGTCGGACGGAAGCACGGTAGAAGCCGTAGAGAAGGATCTCACAGCGGGATTTGCAGAAAATCTTCGCGGAAAGGCTCACCACTGGCTTATCCTACATGGAAGGTATGTATGTACAGCACGTAAGCCTAAGTGTCATGAATGTGGCCTGCAGGCCCTATGCAGGGAATATATAGACAATAATCTCGTGCTCTGATGCATAAGTTCCCGGAAGATATCGACAATATCGTTACTGAAGGTTTCACGGACCCTTTCAGATATTCGCCGCACCCTCTTGTTTCCAAAGCCGCCACTCTTGTAATGCAGCATATCAAAAGCTTGCCGGAACTCCATGAAGCTTTCATGGAAGGTAAGATGCTGGGGGTACTCCTTGTATCTGACGCAGAAGGAGCCATCGGATATCTGGCCGGTTTTTCAGGAAATGTCGGAGGCAGGAGCACCATCGAGGGATTTGTGCCCCCGATATACGATCTGCTTGACCCCGAGGGTCATTTCAAGCTGCGCGAAGCAGACATAATATCCATAAACAAGGAAATCGAGAAGCTGAGCGGTTCAGCACGTCTGGGCAGTCTCAAGGAAGAGCTTTCTTCTTGCATGAAGGACAGAGACATGGAGCTGGAGGCGGCAAAAGAGAGGATGAATGTCTCCAGGATGAAAAGGGAGAAGCTCAGGAAAGAGACCTCCGACCCTTCCAGGCTGAACGAGATGATCCGTGAAAGCCAGTTTGAAAAAGCAGAGCTCAAGAGGCTGAAAATCAGATGGGAAGAGAAGATCAGCGGAATAAAAGGTGAAATCTCATGCTTAGAAGCTGAGATAAACGGTCTGAAGGCCAAAAGAGCGTCGATGTCCGATGAGCTCCAAAGATGGATATTCAGTCGGTACATAGTCCACAATCATGCAGGAGAAGAAAAGACCATAGGAGAAATATTCGAGGCAAATGGACTTATTCCTCCTGGCGGGACCGGAGAATGCGCGGCTCCCAAACTTCTTGAACATGCATACAGAAAAGGCCTGAAGCCCCTGGCGATGGGAGAATTCTGGTACGGACAATCCCCTTCTACAGCAGTACGCACACACGGACATTTCTACCCTTCGTGCACCAGCAAATGCGGTCCCCTTCTTGGGTTCATGATGAAAGGACTTGCGATTCGTAAGACTGACGCAGCATCATCCGGACTTGAAACCATTTATGAGGATGCTTCCGTCATCGCAGTCGAAAAGCCCTCCGGAATGCCTTCCGTGCCCGGTCTTGACGGAAAAGTCTCAGCATACGAGCATCTTTGTCAATGCCACGAAGAAATCCATGTCGTCCATAGGCTTGACATGGACACATCCGGCCTGCTTCTTTTCGCAAAGACAGCAGAGGCCGCCGTATGCCTGCAAAAGCAATTCGAAGCCCATACAATAGACAAGACATATCACTCAAGGCTTTCTCCATCTGCTGAAGGAAAGATCCTGAAGGCCGGAGACAAGGGCGAGATATCGCTCCCGCTCAGCCCAGACTATGACGAAAGGCCTCGCCAGAAAGTGGATATTGCACAAGGCAAACCGGCATTCACCACATATGAAATCGTGTCCATATCCGAAGACGGTACAATAGATATACATTTCCATCCTCATACCGGCCGCACTCACCAGCTGAGAGTTCATGCAGCACATACCCTCGGGCTTGGCCATCCGATAGTGGGCGACATGCTCTACGGAGGCTCCCCAGCCTCACGTCTTGCGCTTCATGCATTTTCCATTTCATTCGAGCATCCTGCAACTGGTGTCAGGATGACATTGTCCACTTCACGATAATAATCCCGGAACATAATGAAAAACCGGCCCGCAGTATCCTGCGAGCCGGTCTGTACCTGTATGTCTTGGAAGAATTACTTCTTCTTTGCGTATCTCTGATAGAATTTATCAACACGACCTGCTGTATCAACGAGCTTCATCTTACCAGTGTAGAATGGATGTGAAGTGTTAGAGATTTCGAGTTTTACTACTGGGTACTCAACGCCCTCGATCTCGATTGTCTCCTTGGTGTTCGCGCATGAGCGGGTGATGAACACCTGGTCGTTTGACATATCCTTGAAAGCTACAAGACGGTAGGTTTCGGGATGTATACCTGTTTTCATAATGCTTAAAAAATTTAGTTAACTAATTTTGCGCGGCAAAAGTAGATATTTTTTATTTATAAAACAACCTTTTGACAATTTTTCTTCAAATGGATTAGATTTCATCCGGCATTGGAACTTTTTCTCCGGTTTCCTTGATGAAAGGCATAGGAGAATTCCACTGACGCAGCCTGTCGCCGAGAGCCTTTGCAAGTTCGGCAGTCTTCTCCGGATAAACCGCTGCAAGATTCTTTGTCTCGCTGATGTCGTCAAAAGTATTATACAGTTCAATCTCCTGAGTAGCAAGTCTATAGACCAGTTTCCATTCTCCTTTCCTGATTGATGTCAGATAGTCGATATCCACAAGATCATATGGCTTCCACTTGTGCGGATAGTGAAGAATGATGTCGCGATCTGCATCAAAACCGCTTATTTCCTCGCCAAGCACGAACCTGTTGGCATCCGCCAGGGAATTGATCCTTCCGTCCTCCATAGCCTTTGCAACCTCAGCAGAACCGTCCGTAAGAAGCTTGACAAGGCTCTGACCATCAACCTCCTGAACGACATCATAATCCTTCACACCTGCCATCTCCAGAATTGTCGGGAAGAGGTCCTCTGCGATTATATTGTTTGCGATTCTTGTCCCCGGGGTAATCTTTCCCGGCCAGCAGAACATTGCAGGCACCCTTACACCGCCTTCATACACCGAACCCTTGCCGTTTCTGAGCGGAGCATTATGAGTGAAGCGCACACCACCCTTCTGCTTGTTTTCGCTGTTTCCGCCATTGTCGGTCATGAAGATTATGATGGTATTGTCTGCAATATCCTTCTCCTCGAGATAGTCCAGAATATCGCCCAGACTCTTGTCCATGCCTTCCACCATCGAAGCATAACGCGCCTGTCCCACATCAAGGCCGGCATCGATGTATTTCTGATAGAAACGCTCATCAGCCTGAATAGGAGTATGGTTCGAATAATGAGCCATATAAAGATAGAAAGGTATTCCGTTCTCTATAGGATAATCGAGAGTCTTGAGAGCATCAACTGTCAGAGCTTCCGTAAGATGGGTACCGGTACCATACCATTGTGCGACATTCTGCACGGCCAGATAGTTCCACAGTTCAGGGGTGTTGCCATAGTGATCTTCGCTCTGATAGGAACGAGGCATTCCGTTCACGCTTCCTGCAATATTGACACAGAATCCCATATTGAGAGGCGACGCGCCCGGGGTTCCGGTAGCAGCCCAATGGGCCTTGCCGACATGTATTGTATAATAGCCGGCATCCTTGAGCAGCTGGACCATCGGAGTTGCATGGAATGTCGAATCAATTCCAGGATCCGGGCTCATTCCATTGATGTTCCAGACAGGATGCGAGAGTCTGTCGGTCGGACTCTCCGCCACGCCGTTGTTGATATTGGATATTCCACCTCCGCTTGCATCACTATAAAGGTCCTTCAGAGTCGAAGTCCAGTTGGTGATGTGGGTGTGAGCCGCGTTCATTCCGCTCATGAGACTTGTACGCGTCGGAGTAGAGACAGGACAGGCATAAGCGCTTGTCATCATCACACCGGCATCGGCCAGTCTCTGCATGTTAGGAGTAACATATCTTTGATTGAGAGGATATTTCTCGTCACCGAACGGCACGGAAGTATCCATCCAGCCCATATCATCGACAATGAAGAAAATGATGTTTGGTCTCTGGTCCTCCACCTTGTCGCATGAAGCAAAAGGGACCAAGGCGGAAAGTCCAAGCAATGCTTTACCGGTTCTGTTCATATGCAAGTATGTAGATTATTTCATTCTGTAAGGCAGATCGTCGTACAATGCAAACTTCTTAGCCTTACGGATCCATTTCTGTTCCTCTACCTTTATATGTTCCTTGGCGTCCTCCCAGGAAACCTCTCCATTAATATAAGAAAGAAGGACAGGGTCTGAAAGTTTTGCGGCAAATCCGTCCTCAAGCCTGAATTCTTCGTATCTCTCCTTGAAATAACGGATCAGCTGAAGTGTATGGCTCAGAGAGTGATACTCCAGTCCAGGCTCCAGCATTATCTGATATCCGAAGCACTTCTTGCCTGCATACCTTCCGCATGACGGAGTGAATGAGCATGGCCTCAGCAGAATTCCCTCAACCACCGGCACCGGCTCTGTAGAGGCAGTCTTGACGAACGGCGCACCTATATATTCATATGGTCTGGCAGTTCCGATTCCCGGAGTCACATTGGTATTGTTCCATAGGCCTCCTCCGCTGTACATGTCGCATGTGAACAGTCCCGGTATGTCTGATGCCGGGGCTATTGTCCAAGGCATCAGCTGCTTGTTTGAGTCAGTCGCCAGTGCTGAAACCACATGCAGTGCGAACTTTGCCCCTATCTCATGGTAGTATAGATTCGCAAGTTCTCCAAGGGTTAGTCCATGACGGTGAGATACTTTCGGAACATATGCTTCCTGTTCTTCCGAGGGCATTGTGCCTTCCACTACCCTACCAGCCGGATTTATATGATCCACGATATACAAAGACGGAGCCTCTTCCTTGAGGGACTTCAGTTCCTCCATCAGACGGAAGACATCCTTAGTGTAGTTGAAGTATCTCGATCCGACATCCTGAATCTCCACAATCACGGCATCAAGCTCTTTCAGTTCATCAACCGAAAATTCGATGTGATTCGTCTCAGGCGTAAGTTCCGTGTCGCGTGGAGAGAATACAGTAACGAGATTTCCTCTCTCACGAAAGATATCATACATATATCTTCCTTTCTCCGTATCCCAGCAGTTCTGGGTGCAGAAACAGCCTACCTTACCCTCCTGCAGGGCCTTGTCAAGCTGTTCTTCCAATGATGTAGTTCTGAATGAAAACATAATATGTTGTCATCCCCGACCTGATCGGGGGATATTTATCCAATGATTTTTTCTGCAACATCAATTATCTGCTGCGCAAGAGCATCAGCGGCTTCCTGGGTCGCAGCCTCGGCATATATGCGTATGATTGGCTCCGTATTAGAGCGACGAAGATGAACCCACTCCCTCTTTGCCTCAAACGAGATCTTCACTCCGTCGATAGTGTTGATGTCCTCTGCAGCATATTCTGTCTTCACTGCATCAAGAATCTTATCAATCAAAGCACTGTCGGAAAGTTCTATCTTGTTCTTGGCAATGACATATTCAGGATATGTCGCACGAAGTTCAGAAACCTTCATTTTCTTATATGCAAGATTCGTAAGGAACAGCGCTACACCCACCATTGCATCTCTTCCATAGTGAAGAGCAGGATAGATGACACCGCCATTGCCTTCGCCACCTATCACGGCGCCACATTCCCTCATCTTTGTAGTCACATTCACCTCACCCACTGCAGCAGCATAGTACTCGCCGCCATACTGCTCGGTCACATCACGCAATGCGCGAGATGAAGAAAGGTTTGAAGACGTGGTCATTTCATAAGGAGCAGCAACCTCCTCGATCGATTTGCCTGTATTGAGGGCTTCATTGTATATTCTCGAAAGAAGATAATCCGCCACGCTTACGAGCGTATATTCCTCTCCGAAAGGCCTGCCGTCCTCGCATATGAGCGCAAGACGGTCGACATCAGGATCAACTGAAATACCGAGATCCGCACCGTTAGAAACCACAGCCTCCGAAAGCTCAACAAGATTTGCTGGAAGAGGCTCCGGATTATGAGCGAATTCTCCAGTAGGTTCACAGTTCACGCAAACGCACTCCACTCCAAGACGCTCGAGAAGACGAGGCATAATGATGCCGCCAACTGAATTGACTGCGTCGAGAGCAACCTTGAAACGAGCATTGCGGACAGCCTCCACGTCAACCGTAGGAAGAGCAAGCACAGCATCAAGATGTGCATCTGTAAACTCCTTTTCCTCTATAGTTCCAAGCGAATCCACATCAGCAAAATCAAACTCACCCTTCTCGGCGCATTCAAGGATAGCCGCTCCCTCAGCAGCATTCAGGAACTCTCCCTTCTCGTTCAGAAGCTTGAGGGCATTCCACTGCTTAGGATTGTGAGACGCAGTAAGGATGATTCCACCATCTGCCTCTTCAAAGACGACTGCCATCTCTGTGGTAGGTGTCGAAGCGAAACCAGCCTTGACTATATCCACTCCACAAGCTATTGCTGTACCGCACACAAGCTGTTCCACCATATCTCCGGAAAGCCTGGCATCCTTTCCGATGACTACCTTATAACGCTCACCGGCTGATTTTGGACGACGCTCCTTGAGTTTTTGACAATATGCATATGTGAATTTGACGATATCGATAGGAGAAAGGCCCTCTCCCGGAACACCACCAATGGTTCCGCGGATACCTGAAATGGATTTGATAAGAGTCATAACTGTAAAGGTTTTAACAAACATACAAAGTTAAAATTTAATGCCTGCAATTACAAATTTAATATTACTTTTGCAGCCCATAAACAACTACGAAATGAAAGCTATCTGGACAATACTTCTGCTGATTGCATCAAACGTATTCATGACATTCGCATGGTACGGCCACCTGAAGCTTCAGGAAATGAAGATTTCATCAAACTGGCCATTGATTCTGGTAATCCTTTTCTCGTGGGCCGTAGCATTCCTTGAGTATTGCGCACAGGTACCTGCCAACAGAATCGGATTCATCGAGAACGGCGGTCCATTCAATCTCATGCAGCTCAAGGTCATCCAGGAAGTGATCTCACTCACAGTCTTCACAGTGATCATCACTCTCATGTTCAAGGGACAGGGACTTCAGTGGAACCATTTTGCAGCTTTCTTCTGCCTTATCATGGCTGTTTTCTTCGTATTTTTGAAATAATTTAAAGATTTTTTGAAAATTTTTGCAGAAAAATTTGGAAGTAAAGAAAAAATACGTACCTTTGCAATCCCAAACAAAAACGGTCGGTTCGTATAACGGTTAGTACTCAAGATTCTCAATCTTGCAATAGGGGTTCGATTCCCCTACCGACTACCAAGCCTCGCAGAAATGCGAGGTTTTTTCGTATAATTGACATTCGGAATATTAATGATACAACTATGGCTCAACGTAAAAAATTCCGGTTGTTTTAACTTTCCGCATCACTGGTTGTTCTCAATCCTGACTGTGTTTATTCGTGGCCAGAAAATCGGGGCTCAACGTAAAATTCCGGTTGTTTTGAGTTTTCCGTATCACCGGCACAAAGCAGGCATAGCGAACGATCAGCAAACGGTCCTGTGGACCTTTGCAGTGAGCGGAGCCCTTTGGCGTAGCTCGCGCAGCTTGCTTTGAGCAGCTGGCTGGCATATTTGCCAGCTGCGGTGCCCCGCACTACGCAAAGATCTTAGCCAGTCTGAAGATAAAGAACGGTATATCCCTGACACCTCTGAACTACGCTCTGAACGCCTTTACTTTCGCATTGAATGACTCTGCGGAAGATTAGTCGAACGATTGTCAAAGTAGGGTTCAACGGGAAATCCAGGATTTTGTGTCTATCCATCGGGACCGCCGTTTACATGGGCATGACTGCATGTCGTCCGGAAAAACCCTCAGAAAGCACTTCTTTGTTCTCCACCTGTCAGATTTTTTGCAGGTAAAGAACGGGCATGATTTGTATCTGCTTGATAAGCAGATAATTGCATTTTTCGAGCGTTCTTGATCTGCAGAAAAATCAGCAGGTGGAGAACACGGGGTGTGAATTTTTCGATTCTGCCAAGTCCTCATACTGTGTTCCTCTGCGACAGGAATTGCCGGTTCTTTGTTACGGTGGTACAGTCTGAGGGCATTTTTATAAGGTTTCCGGGACTACCGTCAAGGTTTACATTTAATAATTGTTACAGTGGGACGGCGATGCAGATCCGTGGCACCGTCGCCGGAATATACTGCATCCGGCGACTACAGGTCAAGCGCTCCGGGCGGCTCGCCCCAAGGGCCGTCCTCGCACTTGACTGTTGCCGACCACCGGAGACCTGATGCAGTTTCATCCAAAAAGTACACTCGGTCCCTTCTGGAAACAGGAGACCTAGAGCGGTTTCGCCCCGAAAGTGCACTCGGTCCCCCTCTGGAAACAGGGGACCTAGAGCAGTTTCATGGCAAAAGTGCGTGCGGTCTCGTGAAGATCCTTCGCTGCGCTCATGATGACAGTGTGGGTGCTCGGATTGGCGTGATTCTGATGGGTGCAGCAGTGTGACTTCATGCCAAAAGTGCACGCAAAGAGACGCTTTTTATGGTGTTGTGCCCGAAAGGGACTGTTTCAGGCATAGGCAGCAGTTTCATAAAGGTCGTGCCCGAAAAGGATGGTTTTCAGGCACGAGGGTCCGGTTTTCTATGGAGTTGTGCCCGAAAGGGGACTGTTTTGGGCACGGATTTAGTTTTTTTGCCCTGGCATCCATAAGTGTCCCGCTAGAGGATGAAGACTTTCAGAGGTCCGGAAAGCGGCAGTTTAATTATCTCGGACCTCTATCGGAAGTCGTGGTTTGATGGCAATAAACAACTGAGGTGTGGAAAGAATCATCAAAATCTTTCCACACCTCTCGTTTGATTACCGGTTGTGATTTTACGTTGAGCCTCAATTTGCATGGAGTGTCCGTCAAGGCAGTGTTTCCATGGACATAACATGCAAATTACGTGTTTGCGTTCCTAGAATCTCATCAGCCTTACTGCGCCTTTGATCCTGTAATTTGTGGATCTTACGAACAGCAGCCATTCTGCAAGGTAGTATGTGACGAGCACCAGATAGTTTCTGTATGGGACAGGCTCAACAAACCTGTTCCATGCGAGTATGAAGTCTGAGAAGACGAACAATACTGCTCCAAGTGCATAAAGGCTGCTTCTCTGCAGCAGACCCATTGTCAGCATTGCGCATATGATCACGGCATAGCAGCTTGCCCCTATCTTTTCTATTCCGGCAGGAGCGCCAGGCAATACCTTTATATATACTATGCAAAGAAGGGCCGCTGCGCAGAAGAGTACCATTGCCATGTATCCCTTGGCTTTGCCTGTGAGTTTTCCGTCCGGTTCAACCTTGGTCCTGTACCTTTTTATAAAATAGACGATGATCCAGATGTGAGCTAGTGCGAAGAATCCCATCTGACCTATAAAATTACCGCATGTGCCCATGTAATCGCCAATGGCTGAGCACAGCATCGCTATTGTCATCTGCCATGGGAGAAGCCATAATCCGGCAATAAACAGGGTGAATACAGGAAATGCAAGCTTGTGGGGAATGTTTACCGGCAGGAAGAACAGTACTGCCAGACACATGAACAAGCCTGTTGTCCCGAAGACAACAGGCTTGATTCGTTTTTCATCAAGTCTAAAGATCGTCATAACGGATAATTTTCCGCTAAGATACAATTTTTTAGACTTATTCCGACTCTTACTGTCCTACACGTTTAGCAGTCATACCATAATAGTATTCAAATCCACCGACATACGAACCAGGAGCTGCATAAGCTCCATCAATGATACAGTAATTACTCTCATTATGAGTCAACTCACCGACATTTGCATCGAAGACGATTGGTCCGGAAACACGAGCGCCAGTAGTCGCTCCCTTAGTAAGTCCATAAACGTAACTACCTACATAATAATACTGAGGGGTCTCGAAAGTAACCTTACCGGTAGCCGCATCAAAGACACCATAAATATTACCTGCTGTGCAAGGAGTATCGAAAATTGTTGTAAACATTACGTTACCATACTCAGGTTTATCACTGAGCTCAAGAACCATGCTTCCAGAAACCTTTGATCCTGATGCAAGACTTAACGCAGTGAACGAATATGCACCGATAATATCCTCAATAACAAGCTTACCCTTGACAATGACCAGTTTACCATCCTCGGACACAAGTGAATCATTCTGATATACAAGGCCTTCATATGTAACACCATTTACTTCAATCGGCTGATAGAATCTGATACCTGTATCAGTATAGCAGTAAGCCATAGAGACAGATGCAACTTCAGCAGGGACAAGTTCAGTCGCCGGTTTGGTCTCAGTTGTAAATGTAAGTCTCATGTTTGACAATGAGCAAGAGAGGGTCGGAGTTCCGTCAATTGTCATGTCATATTTTGCTGCAGCAAATGACTCATAGATTTCATTACATGCAGTAAAGTAAGCCACTGGATCTGTCCCCGCGAATTTTCTCATAGTGAGAACATTTCCGCTCTTCCTTCCTTTCACGTAAACTTCAGAGCCGTCCTCAGATTTGCCGAGAATATTGTACTCATAGTCACCCTGCAATCCCTGATACTGTGACGGTGATGCCTCAGCAAAAAAGTGAAGATTTGCATTATAAGTGTCGAATGAAAGTACTGGACCATCATCCGGTGTCATCTTATATGTACTCTTTTCTTCCTTTTCTGCAAGCTCAAGCCATGCAGTTACATAACCGTCCTTGAACTGAAGTACATAGTTGTATCCGCCATATGACTGATCCTTCTGAGGATAGTACTCAAAAAGCCATCCGTTCTCGCTGGACTCGAGCAATGTCTTGTACTCAGCAAGAAATGCATCCATTCTTTCTGCGGGAGTCTTGTCGAAGATCTCCTTCTCCTCTATCAGACACGAAGTCACAAGCAGAGGAAATGCCAATAAAAATATATATACTAATCTTTTCATAGCCTTATCATTAAAGTGTGATGTCTGTCAGATCCAATGTCGGAATCTCGCTTTCTCTTCTGAGGATTACCGAGCGGAGTTCGTTAAGATCGATACCCCAAGAGTCCACCATATAGTTGTATACGATGTCGAACTTAGACTGGATCACTGCTCCACCGTCGCCGGCATTCTTCAGGATATTATTCCAAGTTGTAGCATCATTAGTGACATAGGTGGCAATGATCTCGACAAAGTCCTCATTAGCCTCCTTGGATGCGTACTCGCTGATGAAACCATTCTGCTGGGCCTCCGCCTCTCCACCTTTCCACACGTCACTCCAGGTGTCCGCAACATAATCTGTACCTGAAATCATTTCGAAATCAGAAGGATATGGCTTTGTCTGGTGAAGGATGTGAGCAAACTCATGGTGCATGGTCTTGAAGTAGTAATAGTTCAGGAATTCTGGATCAAGCTGAAGACTATTGATGTAATAAAGAGTCATCTTAAGACCACCCTCAGCTGTTCCGAGCACCATTGTACCATTATTCTTGTAAGCTGCTGAACCTACGAGGTGAACCATCTTAGGGAAATTTCCACGGATGAAATCCTTACTTCCAGTAACCTCATCATATGAGTTGATACAAAGATGGAGAAGGAGTTTCGCGATCTGGATGGACTTCTCGTACTCAGCAGGTACAAGATAATAGTTCATATCCGACTCATTATACTCCATTCTATACTTGAAGTCAATGTTGTACGGCTCTACAAAGTTCTCATCAAGCCACTTGTCAAAATCATTTTGCTCGACAGCCGAATCAATGATCTGGCTGTTGCAGTAATCCAATGGCTTCTCGTGACAAGATGCCACAAAGACTGCAAAAGCTGCGATTGCTAGATATTTTATATACTTTTTCATATGAATTCAATTTAACTGGTCCATTATCTAGGGTTAGGAGTAAGTCCTGCAGTGATTACGTCCTGAGGGACCTGGACAGCTCTACGCTTGTCATCAAGTTTGAGATGATCCTTGACCACTACATCAGATGCACTTCCTGACGGAGCAACGATTCTTCTGTAGATCTCCATGCCATATCTCTTCACATCAAACCACCTGTTGCCATACTCCATGAATTCTATACGTCTCATGATGAGCAGAGTCTGAATGAATGCCTCCTGAGTACCAGCCTCGACAGCCTCAACCTGAGGATTGAGCTGCTTCTTTGAACTTGGCTTCTCCGGAGTATAATATGGAGTGTTTGTGTTCCATGTCTCAATGATTTCCTGAGTAAGATTAGGCTTTACAGGAACACCGGCACGCTGTGACATTACAGGATCCAAGGTGTTGTTTGTCCAAAGATTGATGTCAGCAAGTGCCTTGTCGTATTCCTTGAGCATTACATAAGCCTCTGCCCTGTTGAGAAGAGCCTCCTCAGCTGTAAGGAGCGCAAGGTTTGAGTGAGGATAACCGATGCCGGCAACAGGGTCTGTGTACTCAAACAGATATGGAGTATGCTGGAAGTATCCTGTGTCATAGTTTGTTCCGATGTACATCATAGGAGCAAGTTTTACAACATACTGGCACATGTATCCACCTGGCTGCGGTGTATAGCTTCCCCAAGGAGCATAGTTAAGGATCTCAGTGTTGAGAATGAATGTTCCGTGTCCGAATCTGTCATATACACCGTACGGAAGATATCTTACACCCACCTGCGAGTAAACTGCACCGATAAGGAAATTTGCCTTCTGAGACGAGTTGTTGAATGCTTCTGAACGGACATCATAAGAACGAGGGAGAGCGGTAAGAGCCTCATAATCTCTCATGTACTCCTTAGGGTTCGATCCAAGAGCTAAGCTTGCATATTGAACAACCTTGTCCCACTTTCCATAGAAAAGATAGAAGCGAGAAGCGAAAGTATATGCTGCCTTCTGGTTGAAGTGATACTTAGGGACAGAATATATTGCATCATTTACGAGCGACAATCCCTCCTGAAGATCCTTATCAATAAGCTCATATACCTCTGCAAGAGTTCCTCTTTCATACTTAGGATTGAGTTCAGTCTCAGCTTTTTCCATATATGGAATTCCAAGCTCGTTCGCTGCAGTTGCAGGATTATAAGCGTTGCAGAAGATGTTTGCAAGAATGAAATGGCTGTATGCTCTGCATACCAAAGCCTCACCCTTTGCAGCCTGTAGTCTAGAGGTGGTTGCGCCACCCATCTCTTCGATAGCTGAGAGTGCCTGGTTGGCATTTGTAATTGCACCATAATGTGATTCCCAGATACCCTTAGGACCGTCATCATCATTTTCTGTTACATCTTCCCAATAGAAAAGCTGCTCAGAGAAACGATCAGTAAACGGATTGTCCTCACCGTAATCATCGGTATTATCGCTCAAGTATTCCGCAACAACTGCATAAGTGTTTGTCGGATACGCACTGGCAAGAAGCTTTATAACCTTCTCCTCTGAATCGATTTCAGCACGATTGTCCGGCATCACATCCAGCCACTCGTTGCAGGATGTCATGAGGAACATCGATGCAATTGCCAGAAAGATTATATTCTTGTTTTTCATAAAATTCTAATTTTAAAGGTTTACAGACCAAGTCTCAATGTAACTGTGAACTGCTTAGGAAGCGGGGTTGCAACACCACCGGTGTTGAAGAACTCTGGGTCCTGACCGTTCAGCTTCTTGTCAGCATAGAGAAGTGCAAGGTTAGTTCCCTGTACCTTGAGTGAGAGAGAGTTCATCTTCATAGCCTTCACCCATTTCTGAGGGAAGTCGTAGCTGAGTGAAACCTCCTTGAGGCGGATGAAGTCACCCTTTGCGATACGGGCTGAAGAGAAGTTATAAGCATTGTAAGCATATGCAAGATTAGGATTCTTATACTCCTGAGTTGCAGAAGCTATTACCGGAATATCAGTGTATTTCTCGTCTCCAGGAACAACCCAACGGTTCTTGAACTCCTTAGGCATAGCTGTGAGGTCGCTGTATGTTTTCTTGAATACAGGATCCATACGTACCACGTTACCGAATGAGTAAGTGAAGAATACGTTAACCTTGAATCCATAGAATGAGAATGTGTTTCCGAATGAACCGAAGTCAGTTGGATCTGCTGTGCCGGCATACTCAAGGAAGTCGATCTTGTCACGCTCCTGGAAATAGATACCTGTTGTAGTAACCTCGCCGTTCTGGTCAAGGAATGTAGGGATACCCTCTGAGTTGAGACCTCTGTAAGGGATTGAGAATACCGAACGTACCGGATAACCCTCGAGCGCGAAACCAGTACCTGCAACGAGGTCGATTACTCTCTGCTGGTTGTCGAGATCAGTAACTCTATTCTGAGCGTGTGAGTAGATGAAGTCGGTTGTCCACTTGAAGTTCTTCTTGTTGATGTTCACTGTAGAGAGAGTGAGCTCAAATCCTGATGACTCCATAGATGCAACGTTACCGAGCTTAGTCACCTGACCGCCGATACCCTGAGTGGTAACAGGACCGATGAGGTCATAGTTGTTACGCTTGTACCAGTCAGCCTCGATGTTGATTCTGTTGTCGAAGAATCCGAATGCCGCACCGATG
>JAZRQM010000025.1:0-22472 GCA_045649795.1 Candidatus Cryptobacteroides sp.
CGAAGTTGTATTCCCAAAGCCTTTGCAATACGCTCTATATCTCTTTTTTTCGTTTGAGTATTGCTGCATGTAATCAGGTACCATCCACCGCCGACAGATTTCTGCGAACTCTGATACTTCTTATCTAAAGTATTCGACACTTTAGACCTTTCTACAAGAACGGTGTCATATAGGCAGGAACATAAAGTGTTTCCTCTTCGCGGGCAAAGTCCTTAGTATAGATCAGATATCTATCCTTTATTCGGCTGGAGTACTTCGCACTAAATGCATCCAAAGATGCATGAGCCTTATATCCTGATGACTTGACTTCAACCGGGCAGAGTTTCGCTCCTCTTGAAAGGAGAAAATCCACTTCGTAATAATGCTTTTCATCCTTTGGCCATGTATGGTAGAAGAGCTTGTTTCCTGAAGCCACCAACATCTGGGCGACAAGATTCTCATATACATATCCCAAATTCACCGGAAGCTTATCTGTCAGCAACTTGTCATATATGACGTTCTCGGTAAAGTCCTTATCCCAGAAAGCAAGAGTGATGAAAAGACCTGTATCGCCCACATAAAGTTTGAACTTATCATAATTGGCTGTTGTAGGCAGACCGACATTCGGATCATCAGCATGATGAGACATATTTACGGTCTTGCTATCTTCCAGACTCTTCAGAAGTTCCATCTCCTTATTTTCTTCCACCTCGCCTATTACAGATGACGGAACATAACGAGAAACATTACGAGCCAAGATAGACGGTATTGACATAAACAGTTTGGAGACTCTCTCGGTTGGATCTATTTTGATGAAATCTTCCTCATATAGCCTTATGATTCTCCTCTTTGCCACATCGACCGCCTGCAAGTTATTGGTATCAAGATAGGCGTTGATTGCCTGTGGCATTCCTCCAACAAGCATATAAAGCCTCAGATTCTTCTGAGCCTCTCTATGGGCTGCACCCAAAGGCATCTTCTTATCCCAAAATATCTGCAATAAAGGGAAGGTCGCAGTATCTCCCAAAGCCCACCTGAACTCCTCGTAGTCCATCGGGTACATCTGAATACGATCTTCTTCGCTCGGAATTGTTATGCCCTCCGTATTCTTCTTGATACTTATCAAAGATCCTGTCTCGATATAGTCGTATCTTCCGTCTTGAACCAGATACTTGATTGCCTGTCTCGCCTTAGGACAAGTCTGCACTTCATCAAATATGATTACAGACTGCCTGTCATAAAGAATCTTAGAATAGATCTGCTGCAAACGAAGGAAGATAAAATCCAGATCCATCAAGTCATTGAACAAAGACTTCACCTCCTGGCTTGCCTTATTAAAGTCAATCAGGATATATGAGCGATATTCTTCCTGCGCAAACTTTTCAACTATAGTAGATTTACCAATACGACGAGCGCCTTCAATCAGAAGCGCAGTCTGGCCATTGCTCTTACGTTTCCACTCTCCGATGGCATTATAAATCTTACGTTTAAATACTCTTTTTTCCATATCGCTCATATTTGCCAGCAAATATAATGATAAATTACAGATAATCAATAACTAACAAAAACATTTCCCGATTCCCCCGAGATTTTATTTACCCAAATCCCCGATTCCCCCAAGATTTTTTCTATCAAAATCCCCGGTTTCCCCGAGATTTTAGGATTTCTTCAGCAACGCTATCAACGCCTTTATCTGCTCCGGTATGAGACCCTTGAGTTCCTCCATGATGTCTGCGTCATCATTCAACTTCAGGAGCCTCGAATTGAACTCCACCTCAAAAAAGGAGGAAAGGCAAAGAACACAATAGGCATCCGCTTTTGTTCCCTGCGCGCTCTACAACAAAGCCATGGCAGATGAAGTGGTCAAGAAAGACTACTATCCGTTTGACAGTTTCAAGGCCAGTCAGTTCCACTCTTTCTATGATCTCTCTGAATGTCATAAAATTCGGGGCGCTTCGCGCCGACTCTCTTGCGCCGGGCGCGAGGATAATACTTCAAAACGCCTGGTCTAGGAAGCCTGTCTAAGCTTGGGCTTCCAGACCACGCTAATTAAGAATTATTCTTGGAGACAACGGACAGACTGACCGTCCGCGCGACTGAGCCAGTTCAACAGATAGACGATGACCTCGCTGCTGAAGCTCAGGCCGTACGCGCCGCTATCGTCAGGAGAAGCAGACCAATAGATGCCGCGGTAGCCGACACCGTAGAGACTGCCATCATAGTTGGCGCGATAACCCGAAGCAGGATACCAGATGATTTGATCTGCGCCGAACTTACGCGAGAAGTCCATGCCTTCGTTTGAACTATTGTAACCGTGGTTAAAATGCGATGGTGAACCTTTCGCCTTTGACCATACGCCGTTGCTTCCACCGTCGGGAATACGCCAACCGGCTGGACATGGGTCATAGATAGATTTATTGCTTTCTGATGTGGTCCAACGGGTATTGTCTGTTGATGACGAACCAGTATAATACCAATCAATATTACTGCTGTTATTGGTAATGAAAGTCGTAGGATTAGCAGTGGCATACGCAATTGTACCATTACTTGAATTTGATGAAACTGCAGAAGGCCAAGCGATGGTAGATTCTGCTTGTGTTGTGCCTGATGAAATCGAGTGTCCACTAAGGAACGGATCCTTCCTACCCCACTGGTAAAGAAGTCCGAGAGCACCGACGTCGCCAGGTGTTGCGGAAGTCGCACCGAGGTTGCGGTCCATCATAGTGCCGGCGTTATTGTAATATACCTGACCTTCTGGCTGATCCGTAAGCCAGATATGCCACGACCAGAGAATCTTACCTGATGCATCCTTGGCCGCGATGACAGCGTTACCCTCTTTGAAAGTACCTGCCGTCTGGAAAGCTAAGTAACCATTCTCGTAGTCTACTGCTTTAATTAAATCTAGACATTCTGGAGTTTCAAAAGTACCGAAGGTCTCCCAAAGAATTGAAGCAGAAGCTACATTGCCCACAGACTCAGAACTATTACCCTTAACAGTCTTGAATTTATAAAGACCTGCATTTGATACGATGTAGCAATTGGCCGAAGCTGATGATGACAAATCAGTTGCAGATGCAACATTCAAATCTGAAGGCACACTATATGGATGAATTGTTTGTAATTCATTAATCTCTGCACCGTAGACATACTCACTATTCTGTTTAACATAAGAGCAATAGTAATACTTTGTATCTACAGATAACTGCTTAGATAGCTCAAATGTTCCATCAGATATTACAGACGTTGCAGCAACCTTTGTGCTTGAGTTTGTCTTCAAGCCCTCACTTGTTGTATAATAAGCAACTCCCACCTCAATATCAGATTTATCATCTTCTGATAAACCTTTTACTACACCCGCAAATTCTGCAACTGGAGCCACTGAAACAATTGTTGACTCTTTCGCAGACAGGCTTATAGATATGTTTTCTGTAGTGAAACTCAAGATATTACTATATGTTTCTTCTTGCTTAACTTTCAATAAGACAGCATAATTGTACTTTGTGTTATATTTAAGATCAGTTAGAGTTAAAACAAAATCATTATTACTATCAAACTCAGCCTTAGACAATACAATTGCATTATTTAAATTGAATGGTTCAGAATCAGAATAATAAAGTGATACCTGAGCAAATGACAAATCTAATTGTGAAAGATCAACATGGACTTTCAAAGTTGCAGTTGTCGCTGTAACTTCTGCAACGGACACTGTCGCAGGGCCAAATTTATTCTCATCACCAGCATCATCAGCACCGCCATCGCCATTATCATCTCCACCATTGCCCCCTTCATTATCACTCCCATCCTCCGAACTCTTACTTTTTACAACGACGTTGCATGTGGCAATCTTTCCACCATCATCAGTCTTGACCGTAACCTTAGCATTACCTGGCTTCAAAGCATTCACAATACCATCAGATACGGTTACAATTGATGAATTACTTGACACCCATAACAGATTCTTGTTGGTTGCATTCACTGGAGATACTGTTGCATTCAGCAATCCCGCTTCTCCTTCCACAAGTTCCAAAACTTCAGTATCAAGCGTCACCCCCGTTACTGGAACACTCGCAACCTCTTCTGTGCAAGCACTCAGTACGAACCCGGCGCAAAACAGCAGCGCACCTAGTACTCTGCTGAAATTGTAATAAAGTTTTTTCATTATTAAAGTGTGTTAAAATTATACAAGAGAAATTAAAGTCAGAACTAGAGATATCAAGCTGATAAGGAGTGACGGCAATCCTATTCGTGTTGAAATCCTAGTTGCATGAAATGGATGGTTCCAATAAAACATAATGACATCCAGCCAATCAGCTTTGGATACCATAACCGGATTTTCAGACGCAGGAGTATTATCAAATAAAATTCGAGTAGACTCAGATGTCAAACCAATTCTATTATCATCCAGTCCCTTGAAGTCAGAATCAAATTTATATCGTCTACGGATTACTCTACCATTATACTCAATTCGAACTATTGCCAATAGTTTATTATTAGAATCTAAGTATCTAGGCGTTGAAAATATTTCGTTATATTGATTAGAATTGAACCATGCTACATCCTGATTATCCTCTATTTCATTCTTTGATTCCACATAAATACAGTGTTCTGTAGAGCAGGGAGTACTAGACTTGGATTTATTATACTGAACAACTTTTACAACATAAGGATTTCTCATAAAACAAACCACATCCCGTAGCCCTGACAGAATATTAGGGATATAAACAAAGAAAGTATGGAGCTGACTTTCGTTTATCCTACTGAAGGTTGAGGTAAGACCCATGCTAAAATAAACGCCTTGATACCCCACACCGTAGTAGATATGGGGTATCAAGGCGCAGAATGCACCTATCCTCATGAATCTACACGAAGTGAGTGTTGTTCCTTATCGTCCCTTAGCATAGAAAACTACCACATTTTCAGTAGAGGACTTGCGAAAAACACTTTCACAAATATGTAAATGTCAGGCGGACAACCGCGAGACCTTACAAATGTAAGAAAAAGTTTTTATAAACGGACAACACTCACTGGGGTATTGCGTACAAGGCACTAATCTATCCTTGCTTTTTCTGATTGGCCACACCTTTCGCTTCTTTCGGGAAAAGTATTACATTCCTAACCTCCTTACTTACTGCGGCACACTGTTCTTGCACATTTTGAGGGATATTACCGGCATTACGCCTTCTGTACTCCAAAAGAAGGTAATATCTCAACGATAGGTTAATCTGTTCAGCTACTTCCATGACATCTGCAAAGGAATGCTTCAATTTTACCATTTGGGAGAATATCATAAGATGACTGATATACTTACTAGAAACTCCCACACGGCCCATATCACCAAAGCCTCTGGGGCAAGATTGGAGATAATCTGTATATTTCTGATCTTTCGACCACTCGAAGACAGACATCCCCCGATCATCTATCTTACCCGTCTTCACCCATTCGCTGACATAAATTCCGGGAGGCTCAGGCTATCGCAGGTCACTGATGAACCTGGAGGCGACATCGTACCCCTCGTCATAAAGGGCGGCAAGCTTTGCCGTATCCTTTTCCATACGGCCCACCTGTACTGGTTTGACAGGACGGATGACTATGATCCGGCCTTCATCTTCAAGTCTCTCGACCAGCTCCATAGTCCTGTTATACACGGCATTACGCTGAGACAGAGCCTTCTGAAGCAGAGGATATTCCCTGTACATCGCCTTTGCCAGCGGCATTGAGTCTTTTTTCTTCCTATACCCTCTGTTGCGCGTAAGCACGACCACAAGCTTATCGTACCCCATGTCCATAGCATACTGCACAGGTATGGAATCCACGATTCCGCCGTCAAGCATTGGCACACCATCGACATATGTAATCGGTGAAACAAAGGGCAGGCTGCTTGATGCGCGAACTATATCCATCACGCGGGCAGAAGACTGTCTTTCCTCAAAGTATTCCGCCTTGCCCGTAAGGCAATTCGTCGTAACCATCACGAACCTGTCAGGATTGGAGAAATACGCATCATAGTCATACGGGATTATCTTCTCCGGGAAATCCTCGAACAAAAGCTTGAAATCCATTATGCACCTCTGTGTCAGCAGATACCTGAAACCCACATAATGGTATTTGTCCATCAGATCGATATTGCTGGCCTTCGCCCTGCCTCTCTGGCCAGACATATATGAAAGACCGTTGCAGGCACCTGCGCTGACGCCGACCGTAAAGGGAAAACGTATCCCATTGTCCATAAAGCAGTCAAGGACTCCGCAGGTAAACACCCCGCGAAGTCCTCCTCCTTCAAGGACCAGTGCCATATCGCCACTGCTCATCACTTGTTCTTCATCTCCTCTTCTACAGTCGGAGCCGACTCCTTATACTTGAATCGACGGATCTTCTGTGTGGCAGTCTTCTCGAACGGCTCCTTCATCACCTCTACAGAACTTACCTGCGAAGACTTGTTCACGCTCTTGTTGGTGATGCTGAGAATCTTCTTCTTCCAGCTGTCGATCTTCTCGTACATCTTATCCTCGCTCTCCTTATCCCAATCGATGTAATTCTCCATCGGCTGCACAAGTGCAACGAGCTTACCGTCACGCTCCACCACGATCGATTCGCTCACACCCTCGACATTGTTGTGCACATTCTCGATCTCCTCCGGATAGATGTTCTCTCCTGACGGACCGAGGATCATATTGCTGTTCCTTCCCTTGATGTAATAACGTCCCTTCTCATCCTGAACGGCGATATCACTTGTACGGAACCAACCGTCCTCAGTGAACACGCTCTTTGTGCGCACCGGATCCTTATAATATCCCAGCATCACATTCGGACCTTTGGCAACGATTTCGCCCTCGCCGGTCTCAGGATTCACATTATGGAGCTTAAGCTGTACATTATATACTGGATAACCCATCACGCCGACCCCTCTCCAGCCATTCATCGCATAGCCGAGCAAAGGTGCTGTCTCTGTAAGGCCGTAACCGATGGCATATGGAAATTTAGCCTTGAGCAGGAATGCCTCCACTTCGGGATCAAGCTTCGCACCGCCGATACCATAGAATGTGACGCAGCCTCCGAATGTCTTTTTCAGCTTCATGCCGATGATACGGCACATAAGACCGTTCATGTTCTTGTTCATCCATGTAAGCGTACGGCTCTTCTGGATTGTAGGAAGCACGCTTCCCTTGTACACCTTCTCGATGATCATCGGCACCGTAAGCATTGTTGTAGGCCTTACGATCTTCATCGCCTTCATCAGAAGGGAAGCCACCGGCGGTTTCGGAAGATAATAGACCGACGATCCCGTATACATCGGATAAAGCATGCCCAATGTCATCTCAAGGGTGTGTGACATCGGAAGGATCGACAGCCACCTGTCCTTCGGGCCTCTCTTACATGAATGATAGCATGTGATTACATTGGATGTAAGGTTTCTATGGCTGAGGACAACTCCCTTTGCGCTTCCTGTCGTACCTGATGTATAGATGATGGTAGCGATGTCATCTGGAGTAGGAGTCGATGTCCTTCCGTCGCAGGTGAACTTCTCATCATCAGCCTTCATCACCTCGAAGGTGTCAAGTTCGATGACCAGAGTCATCCTGTCTACGATCTCCTGGCTGAGCTTGGCCGCAAGCCTCTTTGAAACGAATATCACCTTGCTTTCCGAATGGTTGATGATATTGGTCACCTCGTTCTCCGAACTGTCCGGGAGAATAGGAATCGAGATTCTTCCGAAAGAAACCGTTGCAAAGAATGCAACAGACCAGTTAGGCATGCTCTGCGAAAGGATAGCCACCTTGTCCCCGGCACCGATTCCATACTGTGTCAACTTCTTGGAAATGGTATCGCACATACTCTTGAATGAACCGTATGTATAGCCGCCATCCTTTGTGTCATACCACTGCGTATACTGATTCTTCGAATACACAGTCGTAGCGTATTCATATAGCTTTGCGAGGGTATCCACATACTTCTCCCTCATCTTTTGCATTCTTTTGTAAACCTGTAACATTTTAAATCATTTAGATGCCCGCAAAAATACTATAGAATATAATATAACTGTCAAAAATGTTGCAGGATCACATATATAGTGGGGAAATTTATATATTTGCATGCTAAAACTAACACATTCACCCCTACAATCATGAAATCCGTAAATCTCACCGGCACTGTAAAAGCATTGGTTTCCATGCTTCTTGCCATGGTCATCACCTCATGCGCATCAGACTCATCGTCAAAACTCATCGCCTTGAGTTTCGACGACGGTCCTAACAACAGCACCACTCCGGAGGTCCTTGACGTTCTCGAGGAATTCGACGTCCCAGCATCGTTCTTCGTCATCGGACAGAACATCAACGATTCCACTGCCGGTCAGATGACCAGAGCCATATCTCTCGGTTGCGAGATCCAGAACCATTCATACACCCATTCATTCATGACGCAGCTTTCGTCTGAAGAAGTGCAGGATGAGATCAAGCGCACCAACGAGCTCATCGAAAAGTATACAGGTACCCGTCCATGGCTCTTCCGTCCGCCATACATCAACCACAATCAGTCAATGCACGAGGTCATTGGCCTTACATTCATAAACGGTGTTGGCTGCAGGGACTGGGAAGCCGGACAGTCGGCGCAGGCGAGATACGAAGAGCTCATGCCTAAGGTCAAGGACGGCGACATCATCCTCCTTCATGACTTCGAGGGAAACGGCAATACAGTTGAAGCCCTCAAGAAGATCATCCCTGAGCTCAAGGAACAAGGATATAAGTTCGTCACAGTTTCACAGCTCTTTGAAAAGAAGGGCATCACCCCATCGGCACACAACGGCTACATCTACACAAACGTGATGCAGACCGAGCCAGCACAAAACAGATAAGAACCTGACGGGACTTGAAAAGAGCGAAAACATATCTGGCCATTGGCCTGACACTGATATTCTGCATCTACTATGCAGGTATCAGTATGTTTTCACATACCCACATAGTAAACGGTTCATCAGTTGTCCACTCTCATCTCGGAGGTGGAGAAGAACATAGTCACAGCGAATCTCAATATGCTGTAATCGATATCCTCACGGATTTCCAGTCGGAATGCGCAGCCATTTCATATGGTATCGCCACTCCGTTCTTCCAGTTATCTGAATCACTCACCGTACACCATACCCCTTTCCATCTGAGCGAGGAGGGTACGGTACATTCCCTTCGTGGCCCGCCTCAGGCTTAGGCACTTCCCCATCCGGCCGTCCTGGCCGGCATCGACACGACAGATAGATTCAAATAACAACATATTTACAGCCAATAAAGATGAAAAGACTTTTTTCAGCTTTGGTGGCGGCATTGTGCGTAATGCTGTCCGCCGAAGCTCAGGATACGGATGCACACATCCATGGACATGTCATAGATAAAGCCACAGGAGAACACCTTCCATACATAGTAGTCATGCTCAAGGGCACGACAATGGGCGTAGCCACAGAAAGCACAGGTCATTACATGATGAGAAACGTTCCAGAAGGAACATTTACGGTCGAGGTCTCATCGATAGGATACAAGACCCAGACACGGGAAATCAACATCAGGAAAGGAAGGTCATATGAAGTGAACTTCAGCCTCGAAGAGGACCTCGTGCAGATAGACGGAATCATAGTTTCCGCAACAAGAAGCGAAACGACAAGGAGGATGTCACCTACCCTCGTGAATGTGGTAGGAATGGACACATACAACAGGACAAATGCCACCACAGTGGCCCAGGGGCTGTCATTCCAGCCGGGAGTCAGGGTCGAGAACAACTGTCAGAACTGCGGTTTCCAGCAGGTCAGGATCAACGGTCTCGACGGTCAGTACACCCAGATACTTATCGATTCACGCCCTATATTCAGCGCCTTGGCCGGCGTTTACGGTATAGAGCAGCTGCCGGCTAACATGGTGGACAGAGTAGAGGTGATGCGAGGAGGAGGCTCAGCTCTTTTCGGCTCATCAGCAATTGCCGGAACCATAAACATCATCACAAAAGAACCGGTAAGGAACTCAGCCTCAATATCCCATACAACCACTTCGATCGCAGGAACATCCGCACTTCACAGCACAACCGACATCAACGCTTCCATCATATCCGAAGACAACAAGCTGGGACTTGCAGTATTCGGACAGAACACAGCAAAGGACGCCTGGGACGCAAATGGCGACGGGTTCACCGAGCTGTCGAAGATCTCAGGTCAGACAGTGGGATTCAGGGGATACATCAAGACAGGACTATATTCCAAGGTCACTGCCGAATACCACCACCTTCAGGAATTCCGCAGAGGAGGAGACAATCTTGACCTCCCTCCCCATGAGGCAATGATAGCCGAACAGACAAAGCATGGAATAAACACCGGAGGCGTGAAATTCGAATGGTTCTCCAAGGACAACAAGCACCGTCTGAACACATTCGCATCGCTTCAGCACATCGACAGGGAAAGCTACTATGGTGCCGGACAAGATCCTGACGCATACGGAAAGACCTTAGATCTCACCTGGGTAGGAGGAGCGCAGTATGTATACAAGATGGGCAAATGTCTGTTCATGCCATCCGATCTCACCGCAGGACTGGAGTATAACGAAGATTATCTCCGAGACAACATGTGGGGATACGACAGGGTTACAGACCAGACTGTAAGGATTGTCAGCGCCTATGCCCAGAACGAATGGAAAAACGACACATGGGGCATCCTCATAGGCGGCCGCCTGGACAAGCACAATCTGATAGACGGACTCATCTTCAGTCCTCGCGCCAACCTCAGGTTCAACCCATCTGAGAATATGAATCTTCGCGCGAGCTATTCATACGGATTCCGTGCACCGCAGGCATTCGACGAAGACCTGCACATTGACAATGTCGGCGGAACCGTATCGATGATCCGTCTGGCAGATGACCTCAGGGTCGAGAAATCTCAGAGTCTAAGCCTGTCGGCGGATATGTATCACAGCTGGGGAAACTGGCAGGGAAACGTTCTCGTTGAAGGATTCTTCTCCGATCTTGACGATGTCTTTGCGCTCCGAGAGCTCGGATACAACGAGGAAGGCATCCTCATCAAGGAACGTCACAATGAATCAGGAGCAAGAGTATTCGGTGGAAACCTTGAAGGTAAGATCGCATACAAAGATGTCCTTCAGGTGCAGTCCGGCCTTACCGTACAGCGTTCAAGATACAAGGAGGCACGCGCATGGGGAGAAGGAGTCGACCCTACCCGCGACATGTTCAGGACCCCGGATGTCCATGGATACCTGACCGCATCATACAACCCGCTCAAGACGCTTACTCTGGCCGTCACAGGTACATACACAGGAAGCATGCTTATCGAGCATCACGCCGGAATGATTGCACAGAACGTCACTGCAAAGACCCCTGATTTCTGGGATATGGGATTCAAGGCTGCATACGACTTCAAGGTATACAGCAGCTTCTCGCTGCAGCTTAACGCCGGAGTACAGAACATATTCAATTCTTTCCAGACAGACTTTGATTCAGGTGCGGACCGCGATTCAGGATACATATACGGACCTACGCTTCCGCGCACAATCTACTTCGGCATCAAGCTCAACTATTAGCGTTACCGAACATTTCGGCAAGCTTGCCGTATGTTCCTTCCTTGATCTTATATGAGACATTCCCGCTGAAAAGTGCCTGCTGGGCACGTCCGAAGCGGGAATGTGCCTCATTCATCAGGTCGAAGGTCTTAGCTACATAATTGCCTATGCGGTGCGATTCCAGACGGAATCCGGCACGTTCGCGGAGTTCGCGGAGGGCACGGCGACGTGCGAACACGCCTTCGTTTTTCCAGATCTCGAACACTTCCTTTGCGAACTCATGGAGGCTCGCTGCAGCTGCCGCCTCAAAACGAGCTTCATGGCATGCATCTTCGAGAGATCTGAGCTTTTCAGCAGCCTCAGCATCAAGGGCGGAACCGTCCCACGCCTCAGCCAATGTCTCGGAAAGATCTGCAAAAGCGGAACAGAAATCACGGGCAGCGGATAATACCGTTTCGGCCGGGGCATATGCTCCGTCACCATAAACGTCGCCGAACTGTCCGAGAAGGTCATATGCCCTTACCTGAGCTTCCAACGAATACCTTCCCGAAGCGGCGACCGCCTTCATATCTTCAATACACTGCCTTATGATCCTGTCCATATCGATTCTTTTGCCACAAAGATAGCAAAAAAATCACTCAGCTTCCTCCGTATGAAGCTCATCCCATTCAGCAACGGTCTCCTCACCCACATGTCTGAAGACATACTTGCCCAGAAAGGCCTCCGGAGCCCACTGCTGCGAGAATACAGGACCGTAGCACACCATCTCATCTTCGCTGATCGAAGCTACGGTGAAATTGTGGAGATTGCCGATCCAGAGTCCGTTAGCCCATTCGTCGTAGCTGAAATCGAGCATGGCATAATCATGCACCGGATCCGCATTGTATGAGCGGTAATACTTCAGCTTATCTTCCTTTACAGCAAACTTGATCGAGGTATATCCGTCTATGCGGGACATGATCTCCTCACCGAGTCCGCCATCTGGATAGACATCATACATCTCTGTCTGCTGCCATCCGCCTGCTGCAAAAGCTGCCATGAACTGGTTGTGGCCGATAAGGTCGAAGATGAGGTTTTCGCCGAGCTGGACATTCTGGGGATGTTCAGGATCACCTGTCAACGGCATTCCGTTTATCTGAGGCGGCACCGGATCGCCCATGTCCGTGCTACATGAAAGAAGGGCGGGAGCGACAGCAGCGAGGCCGAGAGAGACGCCGACAAGGCGTGTCGTGCGGCCGGAAGAGCGGCGACGGGCCAGCTGGGACTCCAGATAGCGGACCTCTGCCTCACATTTAGGGCAAGTACCTGCACAATCACCCTTGTGCTGACATTCCGATGTCACGAATTCGATGTCGTTTTCCTGAGCGATCTGCTTCCTGATATCCTTCAGGATCTTGCAGATCTGTTTTCCACGTTCCATAGCTATACTTTTTCTATTCTATTTTCTACCAATATCAACGGCGTACCTGTTGCAGATATCTGAACCTTTCCTCGGGAAAGGGACTTACCATCGCTTCGCTCCAAATTCACCACATCAGCGTATTATGTATTCGAATCGGTCAAAACGGGTGAAACCGAGGTCCTGAAGCTCTCTGATGCTGTTTTCGCGGTCCTCATCCGTATTGAACTGCGGGATCAGAGGGATCCTTATCAGGCATCTTCCGGCCAGGCCCTCAGATGAAAGCAGCCGCAGATTTTCAATGACCTGAGCGTTATCAAGGCCCGTATATGACTTGTAGATCTGCGGATTCATGTCCTTTATGTCGATGACAAACTCGTCTATGACCTCCATGAGCCTGCGGACATGTTCCTGCGGCACATTCAGCGACGTCTCGATATTTATCTTCCACGGCTGCGGAGCGATTTCCCTGAAAGCACATATGAACCTGCTTCTCAATGACGGCTCACCTCCTCCGAATGTGATTCCACCGCCCGTCGCCTGAAAATACAGGTCATCCACACGAACCTGATTCAGAAGCTGCTGCGGAGTCATGGTAATGAATGTCGAACCCTCACGCCATGTCTGCGGATTGAGGCACCAGCGGCATCGTAGCGGACATGAATGGAAGACCACAAGTGTAGTCACACCTTCGCAGTCCGTCGCGATGCGATGGCGGGAAACGGCCGAAACCGGAGCCTGTATGTGTCTGTTATCAACCATGTAAAACACTTCCATGAAAAGATGCATTTTTCCATCATTATGTTGCACGGATGTTGAAATATTCCTTCGAAACGAATGAAATATGACAGACATAGTAAAGTGGCTCAACGGTCTGCTCACAGACACGCTCCACATGAACCCAAACATAGCCGGCTTCCTCAGCACGGCAATATTGATAACAGCCATGATTCTCGTCGCCATAGGAGTCAACTGGCTGACCCAGAGCCTTTTCAGATGGATATCCAATCACAACATAAAGCTCATTCCGTCCCGATGGAGACCGTTTATCGTGAAAAGGAAGCTAGGACATCACATACTGCTCCTTATCCCGGGCATCATACTTTACATGCTTCCGTACTTAGCTTTCGAAAGAGGTACCGACATCATCCGGATCCTGCACCGCATAGACATCATATATATACTGATCGTAGTGATGATGATCGGAAACTCCATCCTTCTGGCCTTCCTCGACATCTACTCCACCACGGACAAGAACCGCAGACACCCCCTCCACGGCCTCATCCAGGGCCTTCAAGTCATACTATATTTCGTAGGAGCCATCATCATCCTCGCTGTTGCGATAGACAAGTCCCCGGCTGTGCTCCTTACCGGACTCGGTGCCTCGGCGGCCGTACTGATGCTCGTATTCAAGGACAGCATTCTGGGATTTGTAGCCGGAGTGCAGCTATCGCAGAACAACATGATCAGGCTCGGCGACTGGATCCAGATGCCCGACGGCAGCGCCAACGGCAATGTCGAGGAGATAACCCTCAACACGGTCAAGGTCCGCAACTGGGACAACACCCTGACCATGATCCCGCCTTACACGCTCGTCACCACCCCGTTCAAGAACTGGCGGGGAATGCAGGAAAGCGGAGGACGCAGGGCCGACAAGAACATATACATCGACATAAACACATTGGAAATCTGCACTCCCGATATGATCTCGGACATCCGCAAGGCTGTGTCTCTGATGGACAGCTTCATAAAATCCATGCCCCCGGAAGGAGAGTCGAAGCTTACCACGAACGTGCAGTTGTACCGGCTCTATATCGAACTTTACCTTCAGTCGAACCCTGACATAAACACAGACCTGGACATCATCGTGACGCAGAAGGAGGCGACAGCCTATGGACTTCCGATCTATGTGTATTTCTTCACGAAGGAAAAGGCATGGGCGGCCTACGAACGCAAGCAGTCCGACATCTTCGACCATCTGATGACCATGGCAAACGAATTCGGCCTCCGCCTCTACCAACGTCCGTAGACCGGTGATCGGACAAAAACGATGAACCGGATGCAACGTTACGTATGAAAGATGCATCTAATAGCTGTAACCAAAACGTATGACTATGAAAAAGAAGATTCTTTTTGCAGTTGCGGCCATTATTGCATCGTTATCTGCAGCATCAGCACAAACGACTGAAGAAACATTCCAGCGTCATAACAGATGGATGGTCGGAGGTGAATTCGTCAGGAACATATTGCATGCAAACGGTTTCGGAGTCACCGGAATATATGGCAGGCAGTTTTCGGAGACAGTCTTTTTCGGAGTAGGATTTGGTGTGGATACGTACATCTATAAAAGCGGAAAATCGACCACTGTCTATACTGACGCATACGGAAACCAGACAGTAAAAATACTCCCTCCTTATAGACATTCATTCCTGGTACCTGTTTACGCAGACCTTCAGATCAACTTCTCACGCGGAAAGTCTCCGTTTTTCGCTGAAGCCAAGGTCGGAGGAGCAGTTCATATGGATTTAGAGCGAATCAGAGGCACACACAATACAAACGAATTGGATTTCTGGGGCGGAGGAGTACTCATGGGAGCTGCCATAGGAAAGCGCTTCGCCCTCAATAATGAGGACGAACTCAGCGTATTCTTGGGCGTAGACTGTATCTTGGGACCATGGTACGCTAACCTTCCCGTTTCATTGGGAGTCTGCTACGGTTTCTGATACTCTTTCCAGAGTTTCTTGATATCGGAAGTGATCAGGGCTACGGCCGGAGCCACAACGGTTCCATGGTTGAAGCCCTGCATTTCGTATAATACGGAGTCGTGCTTGAAATTCTCCAGAAGTGCCTGAAGATGAGCATTTTCCTCATAGCGCGCAAGCATCTCGAGGTCACGGCCGCCTGTGATCAGAATCATCGGCGCGCCTCCCCTGCCTGCATGAGTCATAGGGGCATATTCGTCAATCACAGGGATGCCGTCCGGAAGGCCTCTCTCTTCTCTGATCGTATAATGGGTCACTGTCTGGCCGCTTATCGGATATGCCTTGGCAATCTTGTCTGCATCCTGACCGTATTTGGCCATGTACTCCTTCGCAAGGGCCACCATCAGAGTAAGATAACCGCCTGCAGAATGTCCGGAAACATAGATCTGATCCTTGTTTCCACCGTACTTCTCTATGTTCTCGAATGTCCATGCCACCGCCATGGCTGCATCGTCGATATAATCAGGACACTTACATTTCGGGAAAAGGCGGTAGTTCACGCTGACCACAGCGAATCCTTGCCTGCGGAATCCTTCGAGAAGCTCCTTGCTGCCGCCTGTCAGACCGCCGCCATGGAACCATACGAGCGTCGCGAATCCCTTGTCTGTATCTGGATAATAGACATCGAGCACGCAGCGTTCTTTCCTGTACGCATCTGTCTCATCTGCAGATGTATAAGATATGTTCTGCACATAATTGTAGCCCTTGTCCTGCGGATGGGGCTGTGCTGCTGAAAATGCGGTGATGATGATCAGGGCCGCGATGAGAAGTCTTGATTTCATAGTATTCTGGGGTTATGTATTCTGTCGGGTCGGATTATTCCGGAGGTATCTCTGTACTGTATATGCCACGAAGTATGTGTTTCCGTGGGCTTTGTGTACTTCGTGGCCGGATTTCCCGGGTTTTCATGGATTCCACTGCCACGAAGTATGTATATGTACCGTTTCCGTGTACTTCGTGGTCGCTATTTGATTGCGATGAGGTCAGCCAACACGATTGCTGTCATTGCTTCGACTACGACGGGTGCACGGAGGGCGAAGCAGACGTCGTGACGGCCAGGCACCTCGAGGGTGTCCATCTCGCCGGTCTGGAAGTTGAATGTCTGCTGGGCCTTTCTGATGCTTGATGTCGGCTTGAAGGCTACCCGGAACGAGATCGGAGCTCCGTTTGTGATGCCGCCATTCACTCCACCGGCACCATTCTTCAAAGGTCTGCCGTCCGGTCCTATAGGGTCATTATGTTCCGAACCCTTCATGCGAGCCGCTGCAAATCCGTCACCGAATTCTATGCCTCGCACGCCTGGGATTGCGAAAACAGCATGTGCAATGAGCGATTCGACGCTATCCCAGAACGGCTCTCCGTATCCGGGATCGATGTCAGGTACCGTACATTCGATGACCGCTCCGAGGCTGTCTCCCTCCTTGATCGCCTGGTCAAGGGCTTCCTGCCAACTGCCGTCCTCAGGATGACATGGCACACCTCCCAGTTCCGCGATCCTCGCCTCGACTGTCTTGCATGGAGTATCATCCAGCACGGTAGCGTCAGCTACGATCTTCTTCGCCACGACACCGGCCGTGACAACAGGCAATGTAAGCCTGCCGGAGAAATGTCCGCCGCCCCTCGGATCCTGGCAGTCGTCCCACTTCAGGGCTGCCGTAAGGTCCGCATGACCCGGACGAGGCATAGCCGCAAAGAGTTCATAATCAGATGAATGAGTATTGGTATTCTTGAAAGTGACCGTCAGAGGGGCTCCTGTAGTATGGCCTTCGAAGACTCCGCTCACGATAGTCGGCTTGTCGGCCTCGATACGCGGCGTAGTGCCCTTCGCCCCACTCTTCCTGCGCAGGATATCCTGTTCGAAATCCTGCTCGGAAAGCTCCAGACCAGCCGGAACACCGTCCATTACCACCCCGATGAGCTCCCCATGGGACTCACCGAATATGCTTACCCTGAATTTTCTGCCGAATGTATTCATATTCTCAAACTTTATCTCTTTTTCTGTCGTTTACCTAATATGTAACACCTTTCAACGTAGTACACGAATATGAATCCGTATACGTTACCTATCCCCTAAATCCCCTTTCTCGAAAGGGGACTTGTCATCGCTTCGCTCAAACTTTATATCTTTTTCTGTCCTTTCCCTGATATGTAACACTTTTCCATGACGTACATGAATATGAATCCGTATACGTTACCTATCCCCTAAATCCCCTTTCTCGAAAGGGGACTTGTCATCGCTTCGCTCAAAATAATATCTTTCCACGACGTACACGAATATGAATCCGTGCTTTAATTTGTAATTTTGAGGGTCGTATGGAAATCCGGGAATGACTTGGACACGCATTCTTCGTCATCGATGTTGATGTCGCCATCCGATCCGAGTGCCGCTATGTTCAAAGCCAAGACCATACGATGATCATGGTGCGAAGTATAGTCACCACCCTTGAGAAGATTGTTGTTCAGGATTCGCTGGGCAAGACTCTGGCCTTCGATGACCATTTCATCGCCCTCGATCCTTACTTCCACTCCCATCTGGGTCAGCATCCCGACTATGGCCTTCGCCCTGTCGCTCTCCTTGTTGGCAAGGCGTCCGACGCCCGCTATACGGTTTGTACCCTGACAGAATGCCGCAAGTATGGAAACTATCGGGAAGAGGTCAGGACAGTTGGATGCATCGACCTTGAACGCCTTGAGCGGTGCACGCTGCACTGTGATCCTGCCTCTGTCACCGTCCACCTGCGAAATGCTCGCTCCCGCATCCATGAGTATATCCATGATTGAAAGGTCGGCCTGGAGAGATGTTGTGTCAAGTCCATCGATCTCTACCTTTCCAAAGACAGCACCAAGCACAAGGAAGTTCGCGGCAGCGCTCCAGTCAGCTTCCAGATCGATCTTGGCCGCCTTAAGCTTCTGGCCTCCCTTTATCTTGAAGACCATTTCGGTACATAACGACCAGTCGCCGTCCGAAGCAAGAAAATCCGGACCTCCGAGCATGTCGTTTCCTATCTTGATGCCGAACTTCTTGAGAACTTCGACGGTTATGAACATATATGGGATGCTCTTAGGGTCACGCACGATGATCGAGCTGTTCTTTTCCGCAAAAGGAAGGGCCATAAGCAAGCCGGAAATGATCTGGGAGCCATGTTTACCGGAAATCTCTGCACGTCCGGCATTGAGCGGTCCCTTTACCGTCAACGGAACTATGTCCGAATCCATCTCTGCTCCAAAAGCCTCCATTATCTCCTTGGCACCCGTGAGAGAACGCCTCAGAAGAGTCTTCTCGCCTGTAAATCTGACCGGCTTGCTGTTCAGCTGAGCCATGAGAGGAATCATCATCCTGGTCAGAAGACCGGACTCTCCGACATGAAGTTCATCTATGTCCAGGCAGTCGAGCGTTGCACCTATTCCTATTATTTCCAATATGTTACCGTATTGTTCGACTGTGGCACCAAGGGCTTTTGCCACATGGACAGCCGACTCGCTGTCATCGCAGACCGTATAGCCATAAAGGGTCGATGTTCCTTCAGCAAGCGCAGCAGCAATAATGGCACGCTGAGCGTAACTTTTGGAAACCGGCATATGAGTAAGTTCTTCGTTTAAGAAGAAATAATGATCATACACAGCCTCACGCATATCTTCCAATGTCCACTGACCAGGAGCTGCAATCTCCTCCTCATTGAGGGCTGCATATGTATATGGAGATCCATGCTTGAGGCAGTCCAGACGCGACTGACGTCCTTCTTCGCCCATACAGAAGGCCACAAGGCCGCCATCGTACAATGCACCGATCCTTTCATTGCCGGAACGCTTCTCCTCGCGGCACCAATCGTACAGAGCCATCACCTTCTCCACATCGGCCTGCGAATGGGCTGCAGTGGCTATCTTGACCATATCCGCGCCATGATATACGCACTTTTCCACTATAGCCTTCAGTGCCTCGAGCGAATCTGTGGCCTCGAAATCGTGGTACGACCTGATGAATACCGTTCCATTCTCATGAGCGGCCTGACGTACCCTCTTGGACATCTGCTTCTGCGCCTCGAGCTCCACATCGACGTATCGCGCACCGGCCTCGATGGCCCTTATGAGCCTTTTCTCCGCTATCTGCATGGCCTTGATCTCGCGGCTCTGCGGAGGCAGGTCCTGCAACGACGGATCACTCGCAGCAATCTCGCTTATACGGCATGTAGCGACCAGCGGAACGTCCGACATGAAAAGTTCATCAATCTCCTTGGCGCTCAATGTGCACCTGTCCAGGCGGATTTCCGCCATCTCACACTCTTTAAGAGCCTCCAGAATCTGCTCAAGATTCCTGTTCTGTATTGTAGTACAAATCATAATTCAACTTATTTCATCAGTCTGCAGACTTCATCGACGGTAAGGGCGACGATCTCGACCTCGCCGATCGCCTTCGGGAGCACGAAATGGATCTTGCCTCCCTCGGCCTTCTTGTCTTTTTTCATTATCTGCGCCATCTCCTCGATAGAATACGGGCAGTAGCACGGAATATTGCAGTCCCACAGGTCGTTACTGATCTTCGCCTCCAGTTCCGTCGGGGCCTTGCGGTCATTCCTGTAGTAACGGTCTGCAAGCTTCGCCGCCAGGACCATGCCCATAGCAACCGCCTCACCGTGGGTCACACCTTCAGGGAGGCGCTGCTGAATTTCAGCCTCCATGGCTTCCCTCTGCGCGAGGGTCTCGATCGCATGTGCGAATGTATGGCCGAGGTTCAGCTTGCGACGCTCGTCCTTCTCGAACTGGTCACGCGAGACGACTCCCGCCTTCACTCTCGCCGCAGCCGAAATAAGCCCTGAGAGCGTCTGGCGATGCTTTTTCAGCAGCTCGCCCCATGCCTGCTTCTCATCCTTTCCGTACATCATGACCTCCACATGGTACTCGCTCGAGATGTCAAAGAAAAGGTCGGCAGCCTTCTGATAGTTACCGTTGTCCTCGATGATGAAGGTCTTAAGCATCTCCGCCACACCCGAAAGGAAATCCCTCTGCGGAAGACTCTCCAGAAGCTGCGGACACATGTATGTAAACGCAGGCTGGCGGATTATTCCGAGGATGTTCTTGTATCTGTCGAAGTTAACGCCTGTCTTGCCTCCGATCGCCGCATCGACCTGCGAGAGCAAAGTCGTCGGCACATACGCAAAGCGCACTCCCCTCTTGTAGATGCATGATGCAAAACCCACCATGTCAGTCGTGATACCTCCGCCGACAGCCAGCACCATCGCATCCCTGTCTGCACCATTTTCCAGCAGCCATGCACATATGTCCATCACCGTTTCAAGGGTCTTGCCCTCCTCTGACGTTTCTATCAGCTTGATCTTCGCGTTTCTGCTCTTGAGGATTTCCGTCAGCTGGCCGGTCGCCGGACACTTCTGTGCGACGTTCCCGTCAATAACGGCATAGATGTTCATGTACGGTTCCAGGCACGAAGGCAGGTCCCTCAGGCTCTCCGCCGCCACGATGCGGCTTATCGCCTTTTTTCCGGAATATATGTTGATCTGCTCCATCGGGGTTGGGTTTATCCTACAAATATAACATATTCTGCGCAGCTCTAACGGTAATGGCACATTATTATTTTGCATTTTCCGAAAATTCCGATACCTTTGCACTTCTAAATAACCAGAAGGCAAAACCTTCCCGTGCCTCTTTCAGTCCTGGAGACAGGCTACAGAAAAGCACACCAGCCCGGATGGCGGAATCGGTAGACGCGCTGGTCTCAAACACCAGTGGAGCAATCCGTGCCGGTTCGATCCCGGCTCCGGGTACAGAAGCGGAGTCTCAGTATCAACTGAGGCTCCTTTTTCATTAAAAAACGGTTCTCTACCCATCAGAATCGCGATTATTGGATTGAATTCAGCGGTTCGACATTTTCCATTCTCGAATACCATTTTTCCGCTGAAAATCGAACCTAGCACATCCATTTTCACCGACATATCTACCATTGAAAGACATTGTTCCATATTGTTAATGAATGACATTGCGTATGCCATCTGCGGTTCGACAACACCGCTGTTCGGGATTTTCATAATCTCTAACTGGCTCTTCAGAGCATATATCTCATCATTATATCTTTGTCTTATATCCTTATAATCTTCGGAACTTATCTCACCATCCAAGAACCTGTCCTGTAATCTCTGCAAACGAACCTCAACCTTCTTGACATCCTCCTGTATGCGGTTCTTTTCCTTGTTAATGCCCTTAAACTTCTCTATCCTTATGTCGTTGAGGACTTCTTCATAAAGGTCTAAAACCGCCTTGCAAGGGCGTATTTGACGTATATAACTAAGTATATCATCATTCATCTGCTGGGCAGGAACACGATATTTTTTGCAATGGTTACAATGATAATACGCATAGGTCTGACTTCTTCCTTTGCTATGTGATGCACATATCTTTGACCCACACACAGGACACAAAAGGAAAGGATAAAAATAGTAATCCTCGTGGGGCAGTTTGACCACCTTTGCCCTCATTTGCTTTTCCTTGCTCCTGTTTCGGGGATTGACACTATTAAGGCGGTTCTGTACCTTCATAAAGGTCTCTTTCGTTACCAGCGGTTCGTGAATACCCTTGACATATTGTGCTGGCTCATCTAGGTATTCAGGAACATATACTTCACCGCAATAAAAGCAGTTTCTAAGCATTTCAAAGAATGATGATTCCGACACTTTAAGACCTTTCTTTTGCACTTCTCTCCATACTAATGTCGGTGTTTTTGTTCCCTTTGCAACCTCTTCAAAAACATATCTAACCAGTTTGGCTTTGGGTTCATCTATGGCA